>NZ_JBLKDI010000006.1:0-217724 GCF_047530715.1 Enterobacter sp. 04-C-12-SI-ECC | reverse complement strand
AGTCGGTGGAGTTCCTTATGACTCATCGTAACAGTCTCTTTGATCATGAAAAATCCCCCAGAGAATTGTCTGGGGACATTTTAGAATGGTTCAAAGGGGACATTACAGCTTGGTGTTAACATGATGCACTAAGGCAGTTGGCAACCGGGCTGACTCCTGTTAAAACGTTCGTTCGACATTACTTTCCCTTATCGTTGAATGGCAGAGAATCATGAGTGACAGCCAGACGCTGGTGGTAAAACTCGGTACCAGTGTGTTAACAGGCGGATCGCGCCGCCTAAATCGCGCCCACATTGTTGAGCTTGTACGCCAGTGCGCTCAGCTGCATGCCGCAGGGCACCGTATTGTGATTGTGACCTCCGGGGCGATTGCCGCCGGGCGTGAACACCTGGGTTATCCCGAACTCCCCGCGACGATCGCCTCTAAACAGCTGCTGGCCGCCGTGGGACAAAGCCGACTCATTCAACTCTGGGAACAGCTGTTCTCTATCTACGGTATTCACGTCGGGCAGATGCTGCTGACGCGTGCGGATATGGAAGACCGGGAGCGCTTCCTGAACGCCCGCGATACCCTGCGCGCCCTGCTGGACAACAATATTGTTCCCGTTATCAACGAAAACGATGCCGTTGCCACCGCTGAAATAAAAGTGGGCGATAACGATAACCTCTCTGCGCTGGCCGCCATCCTGGCCGGTGCCGATAAACTCCTGCTTCTGACCGATCAGCAGGGGCTGTTCACCGCCGACCCGCGCTCCAACCCGGAAGCCGAGCTGATTACTGATGTTCATGGTATCGACGATGCGCTGCGCGCCATCGCCGGTGACAGCGTGTCCGGCCTCGGAACGGGCGGGATGGGGACCAAGCTGCAGGCCGCCGACGTGGCGTGCCGCGCCGGTATCGACACCATCATTGCCGCGGGCAGCCGCCCTAGCGTGATTGGCGACGTGATGGAAGGCATTTCCGTTGGCACCCGCTTCCACGCCCAGGAATCCCCGCTGGAGAACCGCAAGCGCTGGATCTTTGGCGCGCCGCCTGCGGGTGAACTCGTCGTCGATGAAGGGGCGACCGCCGCGATTCTGGAACGCGGGAGTTCATTGCTTCCTAAAGGAATTAAAAGCGTGACAGGCAACTTCTCCCGTGGTGAAGTGATCCGCATCCGTAACCTTGAAGGTCGCGACATCGCGCATGGCGTAAGCCGCTATAACAGCGATGCCCTGCGCCGCATTGCGGGCCACCACTCGCAGCAGATCGACGCCATTCTGGGCTATGAATATGGCCCGGTTGCCGTGCATCGCGATGACATGATTATTCGTTAAGGAGCCAGAACATGCTGGAACAAATGGGCGCAGCCGCGAAGGCCGCCTCTTACAAACTGGCGCTCCTTTCCAGCCGCGAGAAAAACCGCGTGCTGGAAAAAATCGCTGATTATCTGGAAGCACAGTCTCAGGACATTTTGCTTGCCAACGAGCAGGATCTGCTGGAAGCGCGTCGAAACGGCCTGAGCGAAGCGATGCTCGACCGCCTGGCGCTGAACCCGGCGCGTCTTAAAAGTATCGCCGACGATGTTCGTCAGGTTTGTAATCTGGCCGACCCGGTAGGACAGGTGATTGACGGTGGGCTGCTCGACAGCGGTTTGCGTCTGGAGCGTCGCCGCGTGCCGCTCGGCGTCATCGGCGTGATTTATGAAGCCCGTCCAAACGTGACGGTTGACGTCGCTTCCCTGTGCCTGAAAACCGGTAACGCCGCCATTTTGCGCGGTGGGAAAGAGACCTGGCGCACCAACGCCGCGACGGTGAAAGTCATCCAGCAGGCGCTGGAAGAGTGCGGTTTGCCGGCGGGTGCCGTGCAGGCGATTGAGAGCCCTGACCGCGCGCTGGTCAACGAGATGCTGCACATGGACAAATACATCGACATGCTGATCCCACGCGGTGGCGCGGGCCTGCACAAGCTGTGCCGCGAGCAGTCGACCATTCCGGTCATCACGGGCGGCATCGGCGTATGCCATATCGTGGTGGACGACAGCGCCGAAATTGAGCCAGCGCTGAAGATTATCGTCAACGCCAAAACCCAGCGTCCAAGCACCTGTAACACCGTGGAAACGCTGCTGGTGCACCAGGGGATTGCGAGCGCCTTCCTGCCAGCCCTGAGCAAACAGATGGCGGAGAGCGGGGTGACGCTGCACGCTGATACCAATGCTCTCGCGCTGCTCCAGGGTGGCCCGGCTAGCGTGGTTCCCGTAAAAGCGGAGCAGTACGACGACGAGTTCCTGTCGCTGGATCTGAACGTGAAGCTGGTTGCGGATCTCGACGACGCTATTGCGCACATTCGTGAACACGGCACGCAGCATTCTGACGCGATCCTGACGCGTACGCTGCGCAATGCCGATCGCTTTGTGAATGAAGTGGATTCCTCTGCGGTATATGTGAACGCCTCCACCCGCTTCACGGACGGCGGCCAGTTCGGACTTGGCGCAGAAGTGGCGGTCAGCACGCAGAAACTGCACGCGCGCGGTCCGATGGGCCTTGAAGCGCTGACCACCTATAAGTGGATCGGCTTCGGTGACGATACGATTCGTGCGTAAATAGTCACGGGTGATGCAAAAATAGCCGTTTGATTCAAAAGGGCATTGACGCATCACCCGGTTAGATCTAACCTTTTGCCCCGTGGTTACACTCGTAACCGGCCTCTCAGGGCCGATATAGCTCAGTTGGTAGAGCAGCGCATTCGTAATGCGAAGGTCGTAGGTTCGACTCCTATTATCGGCACCATTAAAATCAAATTGTTACGTAAGATCTTATCATTCTCCCACCAAAAAATTATCTTAATGTAACAGCTGGTGTAAGTAAATTCTATCAACGAAGATCAATCTTATCTACTGACCAAAAAGGCCTGATAGGGCTTCGCTCACTATACATCCTTGGCTGCAGGTTTAGTTGTACACCACTCCTAAATTTAATGTGTTGGCAATGTGTTCAATAAAGCTCGAACAAATTAGCTCATTATGATCGGTTAATACTTCAACTTCTGGTTGCATGATTGTTTGTCCGTAAAAAGATAACGCGCCTGCCGGGTAGTAGCAGGCGCATTACGCAATAGGTAAACAAGGGAGGAAGTTCAGAAATGTAAATCGGGAAGGTTGTACGCAATGTTCATCGTACTACGTTGTTACGGCTTTGCCGCAACAAGCCAGTTGCCTGCCGTGCTCGCAGAATGTCTACAGCCCGGAGATAAGGGGATTGTTCCTGCCAGTTAAATCCCTTCCTGTCGATACGCACCAGTTCGTATTTTTCCACCAGAAAATTCACGGCATCAGCCAGCGTGATTCCGGCATCGATATGTTCCTGTATAACACGTTCCTCACTGAACGGTGTGTCGTTGAGGGTGAGACCATAGTGCTGTTTCAGCAGGCGGGTCAGTAGCATTTGCCAGACAGCGACGGGTGACAGGCAGGGCTTCGCCGCCCGCTGAGTTGTTGCAGGTAAAGTTTTCATGTTTACTCTCGTGAAGGTAATTAACTCTGAGTGGGGTAAATGGCGATGTATACGTAGCCGCAACTGCCAAGAGTATCGGCTTCGCAGGTGAAACCGTTGTGGTACAGGGTGACGCAGTGGGCGTGTTGGGGACTGAGTTCACCGGTGGTTAGCATCGACTCCATATGGCGGATAAAGTGCGGGCATGTTTCATCCAGCTTCCGGCATTCGGTGTCACTGAACCTGCCGGTGATGCTGGCCCTGTCAGCCAGATAGTGCAGTCGGTTACCCTCCTGCACCAGACGGGCTCCCAGGCGCGGCGTGATAGCCCGCTGCAGGCCCCAGTTGATGTGGGTCATGGCGGCTCTCCTTTTATTGTCAGTTCAGGGTAATACTCATCAGGGAGGCATAAGGCCCGTTACGGTCCTGGCGGCGTTCGGCGTATACCGCGAGGACTCCGGCGATATCCGGCACATCCCTGCCGGTGTAATGGCAGACGCTACCGTGCCACTGATATTTTCCACTGCAGTAGCGAAAGATCCGGGACTCAGGATGCTGGCGGTATATCGTCATTGCCCGGCGTTTACTGATAATTTTCATGTCATACCTCACAACAGACCGTGTTCTGCGAACGAATAGATTTGCCTGCCACCGACAATCAGATGGTCAGGGACACGGATATCCACCAGCTGAAGCACCTGAACCAGTCGCTGCGTGAGGGTTTTGTCGGCCTGGCTAGGTGTCGTCTCGCCGGAAGGATGGTTATGCGCGAGTATCACCGCCGCCGCGTTGAAGTGCAGAGCACGTTTGACCACCTCCCGGGGATGCACCTCGGTGCGGTTAATCGTGCCGGTGAAGAGCGTTTCATGGGCAATCAACTGATTCTGGTTGTCCAGATACAACACCCGGAACTCTTCCCGCTCAAGCGCGGCCATATGCAGTCGCAGCCATTCACGTACGGCGTGGGTAGAGGTGAAGGCTACGCCGGGCTCATGCAGGTGGCGGTCCAGAGCCCTGAGCGCCCGCTGAATGAGACGCCGGTCCTGTGGCGTCATCTCGCCGGGTAAAAAGGAAAGCTGTTTCATCTGTTGCTCCTTCGGTCAGTCGATAATACGCAGAATGGCGTGAGCCTCTGGATGTTGCATGGCATACTCCCGCAGGCGGTAATAGTGTGCGGTCATCGCGTCACATTCTGTACGGCAGGCATGGTGGCTATACGCAATCAGGCAGACAGCAATACCTGCTGCTTCTGCACTCATTTGGGCATCGTTACCGTTCAGGCAGTTAAACAGACGCCATGTCTCATCGTTGTCAGGCTCGGGGGACATAAATGCGCCGCCATTGCTGAGGGTGTAGAACGACCAGATACCACTGCTGTAGCCCTCACAGAAGCGGTCCATCCAGGCGAAGATATGCGGCTCCAGGAGTAGCCACTGCGGGATAGCGCCAAAGTACTGTGGCCAGAAATCGATACGCTGTTCATCGGGGACCGGCGTGACGGTCAGTTCAAATTCGGGTTGGTTAGCGGGTGCGAGGTCGTGCTGCGTCTGTGTTGTCATGGGTATGTCTCCGTCAATAAAAACGCCAGCGGCGATGGCTGGCGTATGGGGATATAAAGTGTGTTCGGGGAGGTGAATGCGGGTAAATGCTTCGCGATCAGCGGGTGGCCGTGTCTGTACGGATGCCTGAGGTGCGGATATAGCGGTTAAGACCTTCACCGGCATCCGGCTCAAAGTTCCATGCCCGCCAGACCATCCGGCCTTCAGTATCACGAACCACCAGACGGAAGTGACTGCCCTGGTCGTCTTCGAGTGTGATATTGCTGTACGTGGTAGTGACCGCTTGCGCTTGTCTCCGGGTGAAAGGCCCCGGTGGCAGCAACACGGATTGGGTCATTTTCGGGCTCCTGATAAAAGAAAACCCCGGCAGCCTGCTAGCTGTCGGGGTGGATTTGCTGGGGAAGATACTACTATCAGTCGTTGCTGCAGTCTCCGAGAGTGGACAGAACTTTCTCAGCGTTCTTCCGGTCCGCAGTGAAGGTCCCTGCTTTGTGGTCATTGACGTAGACGTCGAACTGCCCGGACTCAGAGATATTGCTGATGAAGTCAAACCAGGCGTTATCGCCGTTACGCCAGCCCAGGCTGGACGGAATAATGTACTGCTGGTGATCCATCACTACGGTGATAGTAGTGTCGTCATCGTGCGAACTGACCATCTTGTCATCGGCAAGGGTAAGAAAGACTGAATGCTGATAGAAACCATTCTGGTCCGGGTTCCCTGTGCAGTTGATGGTAAACGTCTTTCCGCTGGCTTCGGTCACGCTGTATTCCGTATTGCCCTGACCGTAACCCTGCTGCCAGAACCCCGGGATAGCAGAGGCATTAAAGCTCGCGAGCAGTACACCCGCCAGCATAAACCGACTTAGTGAAAGTATTGTCATTCTTGTCTCCTTTGTCGTTGTTTTATTCCTGGTTCTCAGGGTTTGAGGGTATCAGCAGTCGCCCCATCAGTTTGCCGTCATGGGCGTACTCAAAGTATTTTTCTTTGGTATACGGGTCCGTCACCTCCTGGTATTCCAGTTTGATGTTATCGGCAATACACAGCGCATTCATCAGTGGCTGGACGGTTTTTTCCTGCATATCCACGAGGTAGTAGTAACTGCCACCCTCGCAGCCATCGGGCGACTGGTGGGTACGTAAAACCTGCAAGGTGGGACCGGATAAGTAGTCAACCTGTGACCACTCTTCGCTGACATCATCCTGGTGGCTGACCACATCACTGAAACGCGGTGGGGTGAGGTCCTTAAATTTACTGATGGCCTTCAGGTCATCACTTCTGTCATCGCATGCGATGAGAAACAGAGTGGTGGCAACCAGCGCCAGCAGAGGCAGTGTTTTACGTTTCATTATTTTTTTCCTGAAATCAGACGAACCACTTTGGCAAAGACATAAATGCCCACGAAAATACCCACCGGCACGCCGACGAACGGTGTCAGCGCGACACTGGCAGCACCGGCTGCGCCACCTCCCGTCAGCAGTGCGGCAACAGTGGCAAGGGTCAGGGCCGCGAGACTGTCGGACACCCCGGTTTTGTTCAGAATGATGACGATGACAACAATGGCGATAATGGCAATAACGGGCATAGGGCTCCTCCCTGTTGCCGGGTTGATAACAACGCTTACGCTATTCTGGTGGGCTGTCGGCCGGAACAAACGTAAGCAGTGACTGCTGGATAAAGCGAAAATGGGGTAAGGACTGAATAAAGCCCGGGTCTTCAACAAGACGACACAGACTGTCGTTACGCCGGAAAGTCTCCTGCAGGGGTTGAACCAGATGGATTTCATTCAGGGTGAATACGGCGATATGTCCGTCGTGCTCTGCCACCAGATACCAGGCCTGCTGGTGGATAAGTAACCGGCAGGGAGCCAGCCGCTCACAGCGCTGCCCCTCGGCAATCAGCGTCACCCGCCTGCGCCCGGTAATGGCCTGAATCAGTCGCCAGAAAGACAATGCGCCTGATGGCGAAGGAGCCGGACTGGCGGGTGCGATTACGCAGGGAGACTCATCGCACATCAGCAGTGCGTTTACCAGACGACGGTCAAAGCCAGGGAAAAGACCGGCCATCCCGCTGCGGTGGGCAAAGATAAGCACGTCGGGCACCATCTGCGTCTCACTGCCCGCAGTACGTAAGCGGCAATATCCGGACTGATACTCCAGGTCCAGATACATCAGCCGCTCACGAAAATCACGCCGCAGCGTGCGCACCGACACACCAAACTCAGCGGCCAGCTTACGCACACTCAGTGTTTCCCCTGCCACCAGACGGCTGATTATCAGTGACAGCCTGACAGCCAGCCGGTCATGGCGGCGTTCTGCCTGTGTCATGAGACGTTCTCCGTGAAAGTTAACTGACTGAAAATGATGTGATTACTTTAAAGAGGGGGTCGGACAGGGTATGGACATCACAGAAACTATTTTTCATTTCTGCAAAAGCCAGAGGCAGCGGGGGTTACAGGCCATTCACTCAGTGAGTGAGGACCGCCAGCACGGTGCGATGCGGACAGGTGGTGTCCGATATTAACAAAGCGGCAACATTAAACGGTCACTGCAGTTGCGTGAGCATCGCTTCCGCCATCACCCACAGTGCCCGGTTAAGTTTCACGTCCCCGTCGATACCGCGAACGGCACGGGTATGTGACCGTCCTCCTTTGGCATTACGGCCACTGAGCCCACCCTTAATCAGGTTCTCCTGAATACGCTGGTACGTGGTCCACAGGTCGCTACTCTCATCTTGCCAGCGGCGCGGGGAGAGGATCTGCGACTCAGTCACCGGCTGGTGGTCCTCACCAAAGCGGTACGTCAGCGCGGCTTTTGCCAGTGCCTGCTGCGCAGGTGGTGGCAACAGCAACGACTGCATCGCATCCCGCTTCTCCTCCACACGGTCAAAAATGCCCAGCACTTCATAGGCCCCCTCAATCACCTGACTCACTACATCGCCTTTGTGCGGCACACGCACCTCGCCAAATGACTCACCGCAGACGAGCCCGTTCTGACAAACCGCACGAAATAAACCCGGCAACATCTGGTACGAACTGGTGCCATCATGGGAGTTGAGCAGGATAATTTCTGGTACCTGTTTACCGGTAATCTGCCCCTCCCGACGAAGGCGTAGCATGTGTTTTGTGTGCTCGCGTCGACCCGGGTCGCGTACCCGGGTCTGACAGGCAAAGAACGGCTGGAAGCCTTCGCGCTGCAGGCTGTCCAGCAGGGATATGGTGGGTATATAGGTATAACGCTCACTACGGGATGCGTGTTTGTCCTCACTGAATACACTGGGCACCACGCGAAACAGCTCTTCGCGGGTTAACGGGCGGTCGCGACGGATAAGATTTGCTGCGCCAAAGCGCGAAGCCAGACGGGTCATAAGCAGACTCCTCATAACGGGAAAACAAATAAAAGGGATCCCCGTCGCATCTGCGACAGGGGCAGGGAAGTAACAGGGATGGGTTAAATACTCAGAAGAAGAAATCCCAGACGGCGCGGGCCACTGACACCACCGTGGTGCGCACGGCCTGAATGACAGCCCGTACCGGGGCGGGTATCAGGGGAAAGGCACTGATGCTATCGAGTACGGCCCCGATGGTTTCACCAAAATCGCTACGAGCCTGTTCCCGGACTACCGTCGTGCGAAAGGAAGACTGGAGTTGCGACACCACCGGGCTGGTGGCCTCACGTGGCAGGCACTTAATCATTCGCTCGGCCATCACCCGCAGTCCCCACTGAAGACGGACCGACACGGCACACACCGGATGTACGGGCTGGAACAGCTCATGCAGCAGACAGATTTTACGGCTGATATTCTGCTTCTGCGCCGTGGACAACGGTCCCCCACCGCTGGTGGGTTCGGCCTTATCCGACTGGCTGATAACAAACAGCACCTTATGCCGGTATACCTCTCCAATCACCTGATGATAAAAATGTTCATCCACCGCCAGCGCCCGGTCATCGGCCTTAATCAGCCACAGAACCAGGTCGAGCCGGGGGAGTTGTTCGCGGTACATCGCAGCATACTCGGTATCGCGAGCACCACTTTCGCCCACGCCGGGCAGGTCCACCAGCGTCATATAGCGGTCGCCGACTTGCAGGCGAAAGCGCAGTGGCTCACGGGTACATGCAGCCACATCGCTGACCGGTGATATATCTCCGGCAAACAGGGCATTGCACAGACTGCTCTTCCCAACACCGGTTTTACCCATAATGCCGATCACTGGCTCGTAGCGGGTTAACTGATTTATCTGCTGCAATATACGTTCAGACACCCACTGTGGCAGACCAGCGAGCGATTGCTGAAACGGCTTCAATCCTTCAGAATTGTTCATTACTACTCCTCTGAAAAATAATACAAAAACGGCAGAATCGTGAGATTCCACCGTTAATCTGGTATGTTCAAAGGGATGATATATATCTGAAAATTATTAACTTGATCTACTTTTTGTCTTTTTTACGTGATGAAACAGCCTGCAGCCAAGCATGCTTCATTTTCTGAATAAAGAAATATTTTTCTTCAACTCCAGTGTCCCAACTATCCATGCATGCAATGATCATCTGTATTCTCATTGCAGTGTTATATGGTTTTAAATAAAAGGGGATCATATTTTTATTTCTCAGATACTCCCAGCAATAGATAGCTTGCTTTTCATCTTTTTTATCTAGCCAGTCATAATCAGTAAGAAATGTATTATATTGCTCTAGCCATTTATCATGCAACTTACGAAAATAGGAAATTTTCTGACTTAAACTTACAGGAGCTAAATCAATAAACCTCATCAAAGTACAAATGCGTTCTTGTTCGGATGTTGTATTCGGGCTGTAGTTGTCGGGATCTGCGCCAGATGTTAAATAAAATCTACGCGAGTATTTTTCAGGTATATCTCTATTTTTTTCTTTATTGCTAGGGGAGATTCCCACCTGCATTTCGGCTTGTACTTCATCAAGTGAGAAATTTTTAATTTCATCAATGTTTATAAATTCAAAAAAGGATGCAGGAGTTGAGTTCGGGTTGTAAATATTATCTTGTGCAAAGATATTCACGCTCGAGGAGGTTTCAGGACTGATTCTGTTGTTATATATATACATTAAGGCAAACCACGATCCTCTATCAGAACCTTTGAAACAATCGAACTTCTCTTTGTCAATGATTTTGTAATGGAACTGTTTTTTCAAGTAAGTACGCGCACTTTGTATTGCTTCATTATTGAATAGGAATTTAGTGTTCAATATATGATTAATGAGTTTTTGAAATTCCTCAGGCGTGTCGAAATTACTCGCCTGCTTAATGTAATCTTCGTTGTAATACAGACTCAGAACGTAAAGGGAAAAGAACTCCTCTCTCACTTCGTCATACCTAAGCATGTACCCTCCAGTGTGATATCACATCTGTCCGATGCTTTCAAAAGTATAAATGAACCATGATGATTTGGCATCTGCAAGGTGACTGTTGACTGGTTTTTTGCTGATTTTTTAATGATAAAGTAGTGATTACTAACTGATTAGTAAGTGATTAATGGCTGGTTGCCTCCTGTGATTTTTCTGCCTCTGGTAAATTGGGGGAGAGTACTGATCAACTCACCACTCTGAATAATTTTCATGATTGCACTCTACAAAGTTTCGACATCCGTCAAATTGTAACGGTCAGAGAACAGCGTTACACGAGGTTTTCCGTATCTATGCATTCTTAGTTGGGTAGCTCAACTGCTCCTTCCAGATCTTTTTTTACGTCACACCCCATTCATGTGGAGGAGAAGGCGTGAACAATTAGTTATCGCCTGCTCCGGTGCTCTTCTCGCAATGGGACACTCAGCATGAAAACTAAACCTGCACTACTGGAAGATGAGTTCATCGATATGAAGTTTATCACACGGCTTACTGGCCTGAGTGATAAATGGTTCTATAAGTTGATACAGGAAGGGGTATTTCCGAAACCCATTAAGATGGGTAGAGCTTCTCGCTGGTTAAAAAGCGACCTGGAGGAGTGGTTGCAGGCTAAAATTAATGATTCCAGAAATTAAATATTTTGGACTGTGTTTATCAAATTCCATGCCCTTTTTGCTGCTTAATTTTAAATGACACTCTGATCATGCACCGTGATTGAAATAAGTTATAGCCACCCCTTAATCATTTTTTTCAGACGACATTAACTTCGGAGTAAATAATTTAACACAATGAAATATCAAACCGCATCTGGCCTGAATGTTGAGTATTAATACGTGACGGATTGTTAATATATATCAGTACATAAACCCCAATATTCCAGTAATACACACCTACGCAATACACACCAAGCAATTTAGTCAGCATCACCCAACTAACATCCAACACAAACTCAATAAGCCAGATTTGATACCACCTAATTACCTCAACCATCGCGGGTAAGGTTCCGTCCTGCCCGATATTCAGATCACAGGAATCTATTATGCTTAATGATATTTATCTTGACCAACGTCATGCCCCATTCAATACAACGTATTTGCAACGGATGCTGGGTGTAATTGATAACGCTATAGCACAACACCCAAGGACAATGGCTGTCCGTGTCGATCTACGTCTGCCTGATGACAACTGTAATAGGAATAGTGGTCTGATATCCCGTTTCATTGAATCGCTTAATGCAAAAATCGATGCTCGGTACCGAAATAAAATAAAGAATGGCATCAGGAGCTACCCATGCCAGTTGCGTTACGCCTGGGTTCGGGAAGTGGGAGAAATAAACGAGAAGTCCCATTACCACATGGTACTTTTCGTGAACAAAGACACATTCAATGGACTTGGGAGCTATGGAGAAGGGGGAACGGGATTAGCCAGCCTGATACGTGAAGCCTGGCTGAGCGCTTTGCAACTAGGCCCTTACCCCGAATACCGAACGTTGGTCCACATCCCGGACAACCCATTGTATTACCTGGACGTCAATAATTTAGACTACAAAACGGTTTACGATAAACTCACTTTCAGGCTGAGTTATTTTGCGAAAGAGCGCACCAAGTCATACAGCCGGAATGAACGCTCGTTTGGCTGCAGTCAGTCCTGAGGCGGCCTTGTTGATCAAATCCAAAGTTGGATGGTCGCTCCCCAACCCGCCGGGCGGGCTTAGTTGACAGCCTGCCGAATAGGCATACCAAGCCCTATGACCTTGTTCATGACTTTCACCCCGGCCAGGATCTCACCCACCTGGGCGTTGTAGCTCCGCAGACTCAGTTTCGGACCGATGAGCTGCTTGAAGCGATACATGGCGGTCTCAGCTATCGAGCGCTGATGATAGCCAGAGTCCTTTTTCCATTGCTCCAGTTCTCCTGCCTTGAGCGCGGCAACCGCCTCGTTGCGTGGATGGCCTGTCTTCCAGAATGCCGCATTTTTTCTCGGCGGTATGGTGGCCTTGGCGCCCTTCTTTTGCAGTAGGGCATAACAGGCTCTGGTGTCATAGGCACCATCGGCGCTGACTTGTTCTATCTTGCGGCGCAAGGGGTTGAGCAGCGTGGGCAACACCTCGTTATCGCCCACCGTTTCCAGGCTGACTTCGGCTGCAACGATGGCATGGGTCGCCGCATCTACGGCCAGGTGAAGCTTGCGCCAGACGCAGCGTTTCTCCTTGCCGTGCTTGCGAATTTTCCATTCGCCTTCGCCATAGACCTTGAGTCCGGTGGCATCAATGACCAGGTGAGCCACTGGGCCATGGCTCGGTAGGCGGTACTTGATTTCGACCGTCTTGGCGCGCTTGCTGATACAGCTGTAGTCCGGCGACTGTAAGGGCACCTTCATCAGCTTGAACAGCGAGTTGATGAAGCCTTCCAAGGCACGCAGCGGTAGCTTGAATACCGCCTTGAGCATCAGCGCGGTTTCAATGGCGGAGTCGCTGTAATGGAAGCCTCGCCCTCGGCGGCCATGATGGGTCTGGCAATGCCACTGCTGGATGGCTTGCTCATCCATCCAGACGGTCAACGAACCACGTTGCACCAAGGCTTGGTTGTACTGTTTCCAGTTGCTGATCTTGTGCTTGGACTTGCCCATCTGGCGCTCCCGGTGGTGAGCCTAAGAGATCAGATTACCAAACTGCGGGATAGTTCCCTGATTTGAGCAACAACGCCGCTTGATACAAAATAGGTCTCAGGCAGGCCCGTGATTTTCTCTATGATACCTTCCAGCTCTCTAAAAATATAATTCTGGACTTCCAGTTCATGCGCATACAAATCAGCTACCCTCCAGCGCAAAATCAGCATCACTTCATCATCCTTACATTTTGGATAACAAACTGCAAGCAACTGAAATTTAGGGAAGGTGCGAACAAGTTCCTGATATGAGATCATCATATTCATCCGGAGCGCATCCCAGAGGGACATCATGAGCCATCAACTCACCTTCGCCGATAGTGAATTCAGCACTAAGCGCCGTCAGACCCGAAAAGAGATTTTCCTCTCCCGCATGGAGCAGATTCTGCCATGGCAAAACATGGTGGAAGTCATCGAGCCGTTTTATCCCAAGGCGGGCAATGGCCGACGGCCCTATCCGCTGGAGACCATGCTGCGTATTCACTGCATGCAGCATTGGTACAACCTGAGCGACGGTGCCATGGAAGATGCCCTGTACGAAATCGCCTCCATGCGCCTGTTTGCCCGATTATCCCTGGATAGCGCCCTGCCGGATCGCACCACCATCATGAATTTCCGCCACCTGCTCGAGCAGCATCAACTGGCCCGTCAATTGTTCAAGACCATCAATCGCTGGCTGGCCGAAGCAGGCGTCATGATGACCCAAGGCACTTTGGTGGATGCCACCATCATTGAGGCACCCAGCTCTACCAGGAACAAAGAGCAGCAACGCGATCCGGAGATGCATCAGACCAAGAAAGGCAATCAGTGGCACTTTGGCATGAAGGCCCACATTGGTGTCGATGCCAAGAGTGGCCTGACCCACAGCCTAGTCACCACCGCGGCCAACGAGCATGACCTCAATCAGCTGGGTAATCTGCTTCATGGAGAGGAGCAATTTGTCTCAGCCGATGCCGGCTACCAAGGAGCGCCACAGCGCGAGGAGCTGGCCGAGGTGGATGTGGACTGGCTGATCGCCGAGCGTCCCGGCAAGGTAAAAACCTTGAAGCAGCATCCGCGCAAGAACAAAACGGCCATCAACATCGAATACATGAAAGCCAGCATCCGTGCCAGGGTGGAGCACCCGTTTCGCATCATCAAGCGGCAGTTCGGCTTCGTGAAAGCCAGATACAAGGGGCTGCTGAAAAACGATAACCAACTGGCGATGTTATTCACGCTGGCCAACCTGTTTCGGGTGGATCAAATGATACGTCAGTGGGAGAGATCTCAGTAAAAACCGGAAATAACGCCAGAAATGGTGGAAAAAATAGCCTAAATAGGCTGATTCGATGTGTTTGCGGGAAAAAAATCGGCCCAGATCCGAGAAATTTTAATCAGCGAGTCAGCTTGGGAAGAAATGACCTGCTTATTCGCACCTTCCCTAACATTTTCATTATCAGCGATGCGGTGACAATCCCCTGTTTAATTGAGGCTGCCAGGTACAATATTTTATCCCTGCGCGCCTCAATGTCTTTGAGATTCAGGCTGGTTGTTGATATGACGGACTGTTTCCCGGAATAACGCTCGGCCTTTTGATGAATAACCAGCCGCTTCTCATGAATATCCCGGATCCTTGGCGAAAAAGCGAATCCCAGCAGATGCATCAGGGTGAAAACATGCTCAGTGAAGCCCGCTGTATCGGTGTAATGTTCGGTAATTTTCAGATCACTTTCGCATTGCCGCCCGCCGTGACAATATCGGCGGCGAGCGCCTCCAGTTCCGTCTGGCTGCCAGCATGGCGTTGGCACCTATCTCCGCCAGCCGCAGGGCGGCCTCGTGGCCGAAACAACTCGACATGCCAGTGATGACAATCGTGGCGTTTTGCAGACAATTTTTTGCATAACCACACCTCCGGAAACAGAAACCAACGAGTCTTGCGAGCATCAGCTGCACGCCTGCAAGTAATATAACCTCCGGGTCCAGTTGCAGAACACCGAACAGACTAACAAAACGTAGGTGCCAGTTTGCTCTGGCGAAACGGGGTTTAACCTAAAACCGCGGTGGGGAGAAAACCTGCGCCAGGCCAGGCGGCCTGGCGCGAAAATCGCACGCTAACCCTCTTTACCAAAGCCAGTTTGCTGGATAAGCATCAGCATAACGCTGTTGACCCAGCTGTGAGCCAGGCTCTGGCGGTCACTCGCCACGTCAACACGTACCAGTTGCTCTTTGCTGACCGGCGCGGCGGAGATGCCTTCGATCACTACCCGGTACCAGACGGCGGCGGGACGGAGTTCGTTGGCGGGCGCAACCGGGTTCAGCGCCACCGGGCCGCCGTGACTCTGCGCCAGCATCAGATTAGGCAGACGGCGGATGGCGTCGTGGTCGATGGTCACTACCGCGCCTGCGAGCGGCTGCCAGCGGCCCTGCTGATAAACCCGCGCCGTCGCGCCGTCGCGCAGGCGGGCCAGGTCGGTTTCGCTGACCAGCGCCTTCACGCGCCAGCGGTGGGTGTCGATCACGCTTGCGATGCGGGTGCCAGGCGAGACCCAACTGCCGGGGCGCAGGGTCTGCTCAACGTCATGCACCACGCCATCCTCCAGCGCCACCAGCTGGAGCCGCTGAAGCTCAACGGCGCTGGCCCGCTGTTGAATGGCGTACTGGCGCGCCATCTGGTCGGCGACCACCTGCTTCGCCGCGCCGTTTTTATCGAGCGCCATCGCGCCGCGGGCGCTGGTCTGCCACGCCTGGCTTAGCGCCAGCGCCTTATCCTGCTCGTCCGCCGGGACGGGGGCCACCAGTTCAAACAGCTTCTGGCCCGCCTTGACCTGCTGGCCTTCCTGCACCAGCACCTTGTCAAGCTGGGCGGCATAGGGCGTGTAAACCGGCTGCGCCACGCCCGCCTCCATCACGCCGTGCAGGGAGACCTGCCCGGACCAGGGCAGAAAGACCGAAAGCCCCAGCGCGAGTGCGACGGCGACAAGGCGCAGCAGGCGCGCCGGAGCGATTTCCCGGCGGCGCGCGCGCCAGATTTTGAGTTCGCGAAACATCGGTTGCACCACAAAAGTGACTATCTCAATAAAAAACAGCACCAGCCCGAGCGCCTTAAAAAAGGCGTTGTAGACCACCAGCGCGATGCCGACGAACAGCAGTAGCCGGTAAACCCAGGTGGCGAAGGCGAAAAGGGTGAGGAAGCGGGCAAAGGCGGGCGAGACGTTATCCGGGATCGGATCCTCAAGCCCCAGCAGGTGCCAGCGCAGCCAGCGCTTCGCCCAGTTGCCCGCCCGTTCGTGCAGGCCAGGGTAGTCCAGCGTATCGCTGAGAATAAAGTAGCCGTCAAAGCGCATAAACGGGCTGGCGTTCACCGCCACCGTCAGCACCCAGGCGGTGGTGGCGAGAAAGAACAGCGCGCCTTTAACGTTGCCTTCCGGCGCGAAGCTCCAGAACAGCGTCGCCCAGGCCGCCAGCATCAGCTCGGCCATAATGCCCGCGCTGGCGATGGAGAGCCGGTGGCGGGACTGCGACAGCTTCCAGCTCTCTCCGGTATCGGTGTAGGCCATCGGCCACATCACCAGCAGCGCCACCCCCATATGGCCGACGCGTACGCCGTAGCGGGTCGCCATAAAGGCGTGCCCCAGTTCGTGCCAGCATTTGGAGAGGATCAGCGCCACCGCGAAGGCCAGCGCCCCGTTCCAGCTCAGGGCGCCGTGCAGCGCGGCCTCGACGTTATCCCACTGGCGCGCGGCCAGAACGACGCCTGCCAGCGCGGCGACGGCGGTCAGCAGTAGAAACGGCGCGCTGAAAAGCCACTCCACCCACGGCAGCATGCGGCGCAGGGCTTTCTCCGGGCGCACCAGCGGCAGGCGGATAAACAGGTAGCCGTGCAGAATACGCCGCCAGAGCGAGCCGCGCGCTTTGAACGCGCCGCGGCGCAGCAGCTGTTGCTGCTGTAAAAAGCCCAGGAACTGCAACACATCCTGTTCGTCCACCGTCATGGTGGTCTCCTGGCTGATGCTGTCGGCAATCGCCTGCGGCGCGCCGAGCGGCCAGCGGCGCAGCATCTCCAGCTCCAGCCAGCCCAGGCGGAAATAGAGGTTGCGCACCGGGTCGGCCAGATGCCAGGCGGGCGAGCCGTCGCGGTTGTTGCCCGCCGGGTGAATTTTTAGCTCGTCGCGCAGCGGCGGCAGCGGCTGCGGCTGCGCAAGAGCTGTCCCGCCCGCAGGCGGGAGCGTCGCGGCTGTTTGCATATCAGAATCCACACCAGGCGCGCAGCGTCGCCAGCGGACGACGGAAAATCAGATAACCGAGCAGGCTCCAGTCGCCGGAGATGCGGGCCGTGCCCTGCAAGCCGATACGGGCGGCGCTGGACGGGTCGGTTACGGTGCCGCGCAGCAGGTAGCTCGCGACGCCGTTCGGCGCTTCCACCGTCTCGTAACCGGCGTAATCCAGCCGCGCGGTCAGCGGGTGCAGCGGGGCGACCTTAAGAAATACGGTCATCGCCGCGTGCGGGTTCAGGTTGGTGGATTCCGCCGCAGGCGCCCAGGCGCGCACGCCGAGCTTCGTCGGGTCCGCCAGCAGGCCGATGCGCTCGCCGGTCTGTACCGGACGGCCCGCCCAGTCGTCCGGGTCGGTGTAGACAAACACGCCGCTGCTGCGGGCGCGGATCGACAGCTTCTCCAGCTCGCGCTGCAACGAGGCAACCTGCACCTTTTGCTCGCGCCATTTGCCTTCGGTCAGAGCCAGTTCCGCACGGGCGTTCGGGTCTTCAATCGCCTGCTGAGACGCCTGATGCATATTGACGGTGGCGGTCGCCAGCTCCGCCTGAGCAATGGCGAGACGGTTTTTTAGAGTCGTATCATCCAGCTCCGCCAGCACCTGTCCGGCCACGACCGGCGTGTTCGGCGGCACCTTCATCTGGTGAATCACCCCGTCGCTCGGCGCGGCGATCACTTCGCTGTTAAGCGAAATCACCTCGGCGGGCACCAGCGTGTATTCCCGAATCGGGATCAGCATAACCAGCAGCAGAAGCAGCAACACGAGACCCGCGCGTCGGCGCACCGTGGCGGGCAGCAGCCGTTGCAGGCGAGAAGGCCGCGCCACCAGCGCCCACCAGGCGTAGCCGTACAGGTTCGCCAGCTGGAGCAGGGCGTATTCGGGGCTTTCGACGCCAAGCTGCGTCGGCCACGGGGTATCGCGGGCCAGCAGCAGCAGGGCGTGCAGCTTGCCGTCCGGGCCGGTCAGCGCCAGCACCCAGACGTGGCCCGGCAGCCATTCGTCCCACTCGCGCGCCAGCGACTCGCTCAGCATTTCCGGCGACAGCGGCATCACGCGGGCAGTTTCCGGCAGCGCGGCGCAGCGCGGCGCGATGTCGCAGGCAACGGCGGCAAGCCACAGCGCGTAGGGGGTATTGCGGTCGGTGTCGCTCAGGCCGGAGTGCGCCGCAAGCTGGGCGCGCCCGGTGGCGGAAACGGCGAGCAGCGCCGCCTGGCGATACTCCACCAGCGAGCGGGTATCGTTACACATCACAAAACCCAGCTCTTCGGGGCTGCGCGCCGCTTTCACGCGCGCCGCGAGAGAATAGAACAGGGCGATGCTCACGAGTTGGTCGTCCCGCTCTGGCACTGCGCCGCCGCTTTCGGGCAGACTGGCGTCGCGCGGCCGCTCATGCCGGGCAGTACGTCCTGGGCGTCGCTGCCAAATTCCGCTTCAATCTCAATCGTCTGGCTCACGGCGTCCACGCGGCCGCTGATGTGGGTGACGGTCATCGGGTAATGCTTGCCGGTTTCACCCACCACCGCGTCAAGCTGCGCGCCGGGCGCAAGCCAGGTGGTCCAACCTGACGGCACGTTGAGGCGCGCCTTGCGGGTGCCGTTGCTTACAAGATCGATAACCTGCGCGCCTGCGCCGACGCCCTGGCCCTCTTTGACGTAAATACGCGCCACGCGGCCGTCGAACGGCGCGGTAAAGCGGCACTGCGCCAGCTGCGCTTCAAAGATTTTGATCTGGCTGCGGGTGCGGTTCACGTCGGCGGCGGCAAGGCCAACCTCCAGCGCGCCTGCGGAATGCAGACCCTGCAATTTCGCCTTCGCTTCATATTTGATCTGCGCGGCGCTGTACTCGGCGTCTGCCGCGTCGCGACGGGCTTTCAGCTCGCTACAGTCCAGCGTCACCAGCAGTTTGCCTGCCTTGACCGTATCGCCCAGCTCAACGTTGACCTGCGACACGCGCCCGGCCACCACGCTTGATAGCGGGCTTTCCTGGTTGGCCATCACCAGAAAACGCACCGGCGCGGCGCCGTTGTCGGCGGTGGCGTCAGGCGCGCTCTCAGGCGCTGCGGCAACGGCCGCATCCGGCGTTGCGACTGCCCCCGCCGCAGCGGGGGTTGGGTCGGCGGCGAAGGCGCTGGCGCACAGCGCCAGGCCCGTCAGCGGCATGAGCGCGCGGACGCTGCGCCAGCCTTCGTTCACGTTGTTCATACCTGTTCCTGTTATTAAGGGTTACTTGCCGTCATCACGCCGGTGTCGCCTGCCGCTTTATGCAGGTCGGACACCACGGAGAGCGCGGCGGCTTCTGCCAGCGCGCTGACCGAACGGGTGTTGACGTCATTCGGCAGATAGCTGGTGTATTTCTGGTAGGCGACCTGCGCGCCCTGGGCGTTATAGACCGCCATTTCCCACACGCCGCGCTGCGAGCCTGACGCGCGTTCAAGGTTGAGGTTCATTTGCAGTTTCACGCTGTCGGCGCCGTTGCCCTGCACCAGCTGGTTGGCGGCCAGCACATGGGTGACCGACTGATAAATCGCGCTCTTGTTGACGCCCGCTGGCAGGCGGCCCAGGGTGACGCTGACCGGATGGCGGGAAACTACCGCGTCGGCGCTCTGGGTGAAGACCTGCTTCTCGCCCGCCACCAGGCTCTGGTTGATTTCACGCGACAGGGTCGGCAGATCGCTGCTGGTCACCTTTTCCGGCAGCAGGTCGATGCCTACCGAGTTCAGCACGCGGCCATAGGCGGACTGCGCCTGCGCGTAGGAGGCGGCTTCCTGGAAGCGGGAGACGATGGAGCGCGCCTGGGTGCGCAGGGATTCCAGGTCGCTTGAGAGCGAGTTGTCGGAACCGGCGCGGGAGATGCTCGCCAGACGCTGGTCGACGCGGGCGGACTCCTGGGCTATCTGGTAGTCGTACACCGCGAGCTTGTAGCGCTCAACCGAGACGCGCACCTGAGTCAGCACCGCCATGCTCAGCGCCATACGGCGGGCATTGTCGGTGGCCAGGCGCGCGTCGTTGGTGCGGCTGATGGCCGGCGCGCTCAGTAGCTTGAACAGGTTCATGGAAACGCCCACGCCGCCCTGCACCCAGCTGTTGTTGTAGAGGTAGCTGTTGGAGTCGTAGCTGATGCCGCCGAACAGATTCAGGTTCGGGAACAGCGAGGCGATCTGGCGTTTAGTTTCCAGCACGTCGATGCGGGTTTTGTAATCTTCTTCACGCAGCTCTGGGCGGCGTTCCAGCGCCATCTGCTCAAGCGTATCAAGCTGGCTTGGCACGCCGGAAAGCGCCGGATTGGCGACGTCCTGTAAGGTGAAGTCGGTGGTGGACGGCAGGTTCAGCAGGGCGGCCAGCTCGCTTTTCGCCATCTGCATCTCCTGGCGCTTCTGGTTCAGCAGCGCCACCGCGTCGAGCAGGGCGCGCTGGTACTCCAGGCCCTCGACCGGCGGCAGAATGCCTGCGCGCTCCGCTTCGCGGGTTTTCTCAAGCGCGGTCTGGATCTCTTCGGCCAGCGGCTGCGCTTCGCTCAGCAGACGCTGTGCGCCCAGCGCGCGCCAGTACGCGTCGCGCACCTCCTGGACAATATTCTGCAATACCTTGCGGCGACGCTCTTCGGCGATGTTGACGTTATCCGCCTGCTGCTTCGCGCGGTAGTAGCTCATGCCGAAATCGAGCACGTCCCAGGAGAAGGTGGCGTCGGCCAGCAGGTGCTCGCGCTCTTCAGAGGTGGACGGACGCAGGCTGACGACCCGGTCTTCGATACCGACGCTGGTGCCGCCGGAATCGTTGTCGCGCCAGCGGTAGCCGGCATCGGTCATCAACTTCGGCAGCATTTCCTGCTGGGAGATATCCAGGATGCCGCGCGACAGGGCGGTTTCCATCATCTTCAGGCGGTAGTCGAGGTTGTATTTCAGCGCGCGGGCCATGGCGTCTGACAGGGTCAGCGGACCAGAGACCGGCTGCTGGTCGCGGTACATGGCGGCGCGGTCGGCGCTGACGCGCGCGCCGATTTCATCCTGGGTCAGCGGTTCAGGTTTAATGGTGCCGCAACCGCTTAACAGCAGCGCGGAAACCAGTGCGGCGACAGGGGCGAGCAGAGGCGCAGAACGTACGGCAGTCGGGGTTACGGCAGTTAAAGTCGTCATCATTGTTATGCTTAAAGTGTTGAGTTAACAATCCGGCGGCGCGGCGCCGCCGGTGTAAAAGGTTTTTGGAGTTGCGCGATTAACGATGCGGTGTGGCGCCTCCCACGGTGACCGGTTCCGGCGCGGCGACGCGGTTACGGGCCAGCGCGTCGACCTGCGCCGCCAGTGACGGCGCGCCTGGTCGGGCGGCGGCTTGCGGCACGATCACCACGCCCGGCGCGGCGGCGTGAGCCTGCTTCGCATCAGGGGTTTTCTCGCCGCGCTCCTGCTGCACGGTGGTTCTTTCGTTGATGCGCTCGTTAAGCGGCGGACGTTCCGGCGCGTTTTCCAGCACGGGCGCAGGCTGTACGGATTTATTCAGCGAGAAGTGGCTGAAGTGATCGCCCAGCAGCTGCGAACCGATACCGGTGGCGGCGAAGGTGTTCACCACGCTGCGTTGCAGCGTGGTGTTTACCCAGCGGGTAAAGAGAATGCCGTCTTCCAGCACCGGCGTGCCGTTGTCATTCATGCCGCGGCCCAGCTCGGTAATTTTGCGGTTCAGCTCCACCTTGCGAGAGAACTGGTCGCTGTACACGCCGTAGATGGCGGGCAGGATAAACAGACCCGGCGAATACGGCTGATCGAGCGACAGCTCGTAGTTGGTGTAGTAGCTCGGGAAGTGCTGATCGCCTGTGCGTACCGACTGCGGCGGCGTCACGCCGTGAATAACGATGGTCAGCTGCGCCTGGCTGGTATTGCCGTCGGCGTCGGTAATGGTGTAAGTGAACACCTCGCTCAGGGTGGCGTTGGCGTCCAGCGACGCCACGCGGCTGTTGCTGCGGTTCAGCACATAGCTGTAGTTGCCGCGGGCGTCGAGCGTCAGGGCGCCGAACTCGCCCAGGCTTACGCCGTCGACCGCGCCCGCGCGGTTGAGGTTCACGGAGGAAATCGCGCTCACCGGGCCGCCCGCCGCGGCGCCGTCTGCGCCGATAGCGTCGTTGCTAAAGACGTTGCCCGACGCCGCCTGCTGGCCGCGATCCTGGTCGATGCTGTTGTCGTCCGCTGCCGCGACCGGCGCGTCGTTGAGAATATTGACGCGCAGCAGGCCCGGCGCGCGGGTCTGCTGGCCGTTGACGGAGAACCGAATCTCTTCGCGGGTGGTGGATTCGCCCGGCTGGTTAACCGCCTGGGTCAGCGTGAAGCGGTATTGCAGCGTCGCGCGGCCTTCGCCGTCCACCTGGAAACCGGTGAGCGACAGCACGCCGTCCGGCGTTGCGATATCCACTGGCGCCTGGGCGCTCAGCGCCTGGAGCTGCGCAAGCGTCAGGGTCTGGCCGCCAATGGTCAGGCTTTCCACCGGCTCCAGCGACAGTACGGCCATCGCGCCCGTGGTGGTTTGCGCGCCGCTGGCCGTATCGACCAGACCTGCCTCTTTCACCCACGCCTCGGCTACGGGGTTCACCAGCAGGCGCAGTTCGCCCGTGGCGGTGCCGCCGTCGTTGCCGTCGCTCAGGGTGTAGTTCAACACTGGCGTAAAGCCGGACCAGCCGCTTGCCGGGGTAAACAGATAGCTGCCGTCGCGGTTAACCACCAGCGTGCCCTGGCCCGGGATCGTAATGATGTCCCCCGGCGCGTAGGTCGCGCCGCCGACGGTGATCTCCGCCACGTGCAGCGGGTCGCTGTCCGCGTCGCGGTCGTTGGTCAGCAGATTGCCGCTGACCGGCGTTTCCGGCAGGGTGCTCGCTTTATCCGCCACCGCGACCGGCGGGGTGTTGGTGACCTCAAGCGTGACCTGGGCGGTTTCGGTGACGCCGCCGCTGGTGACGGTATAGGTGAAGGTATCCTGGCCGACATAACCCGTATTCGGCTGGTAGACCACCTTGCCGTTTTCAATGGTCACCGTGCCGTGCGCGCCGTTGGTGACGCCGGTAATAGCGCGGTCGGCGTTACTGAAGCTGTCGTTGCCGAGCGCGTCAACGGTGACCGGGTCGCCTGCATGGGTGGTGGCGCGGTCATCTTTCACATCCACGACCGGCGTAACGGTGATAACGAGCAACGCGGTAGCGGTGCCGCCGTCGTTGCCGTCGCTGACCGTATAGGTCACCACCGGCGCTGTGCCGTTCCAGTCGGCGACTGGCGTGAAGCGGTAGCTGCCGTCGCGGTTAACGGTCAGCGCGCCGACGCCCGCCAGCTGGACGGTGTCGCCCGGCTGAGCAGTCTGGCCGCCGACGGTAAAGCCCGCAATGTGCAGCGGGTCGCCGTCCGGGTCGCGGTCGTTGGTCAGCAGTTCGCCGCCAATAGCGGTGTCTTCCGGCGTGGTGACGATTTCACCGTCGGCCACCGGCACGGTATTGGTCATCACGACGCTCACGGCGGCGGTTTCGGTGACGCCGCCGCTGGTGACGGTATAGGTGAAGGTGTCCTGGCCGACGTAGCCCGCGTTTGGCGTATAAACCAGCTGCCCGTTTTCAATAGCGACGGAGCCGTGCGCGCCCTGGGTCACGCCGGTAATGGCCTGGTCCGGGTTAACGAAGCGGTCGTTGCCGATCGCATCAATCGTCACCGGCACGCCTGCGTGGGTGGTGGCGCTGTCATCTTTCACGTCCGCTACCGGGGTGACGGTGATGGCGAGCGTCGCGGTAGCGGTGCCGCCGTCGTTGCCGTCGCTGACCGTGTAGGTTACTACTGGCGCCGTGCCGTTCCAGTCGGCGACTGGCGTGAAGCGGTAGCTGCCGTCGCGGTTAACGGTCAGCGCGCCGACGCCCGCCAGCTGGACGGTGTCGCCCGGCTGAGCAGTCTGGCCGCCGACGGTGAAGCCCGCGATAAACAGCGGATCGCCGTCCGCGTCACGGTCGTTGAGCAGCAGGTCGCCGCGCGCCTCGTAATCTTCCGGCGAAGCCACTGTCTCGCCCGTTGCGACCGGCACGCTGTTGGTCAGGGTGACGGTGACGTTGGCGGTTTCGCGAACGCCGCCGCTCTCCACGGTGTAGGTGAAGGTATCCTGGCCGACATAGCCTGCCACAGGACGATAAACCAGCTGGCCGTTTTCAATGGTCACCGAGCCGTGCTGGCCCTGATCCACATCGATAATCGCTTTGTCGGCATTGCTGAAACTGTCGTTATGCAGTGCATCGATAGTGACCGCAACACCCGCATGGGTGCTGGCCGTATCGTCCTTCGCGTCCGCCACCGGCGTTACGCTAAAGGCGAGCGTGGCGGTGGAGACGCCGCCGTCTTTGCCGTCGCTGATGGTGTAGGTCGCGGCAGGCGGCACGCCGTTCCAGTCGGCCACTGGCACAAAGGTGAAGCTGCCGTCGGCGCGGATCGTCAAATCGCCATAGCCTGCCAGCGTCGCGGTGTCGCCCGCGAGGTAGCGGGTGCCGCCGACGGTAAACTCCGTCACGGCGAGGGCGTCGCCATCGTCATCGTGGGCGTTAGTCAGCAGGTTCTGCGCCGCAGTGCTGTTAAGCGTGGTGTCTTCCGGCGTGGAAATCGTCGGTACGCTGGTCAGACGCGGCGCCACGTTGGTGACGTCCACGGTAACGGTCGCGGTTTCGGTTTTGCCGCCGCTGGTGACGGTATAGGTGAAGGTGTCGCTGCCGACATAGCCCGCGTTCGGGCGGTAGACGAGCGTGTTGTTCTCAATCGTCACCGTGCCGTGGGCGGCAGCGGTGACGCCGGTAATCGTCTGGTCGCTGTTGCTGAAGCTGTCGTTGTCGAGCGCGTCGATCACCACCGGCACATCGGCATGGGTGCTGACGCTGTCGTTGACCGCATCCGCGATCGGGTTGACGGTAAGTAAGAGCGTCGCCACGCTAAATCCGCCGTTGCCGTCGCTTACCTGGTAAAGGATCGGCTGCACGGCGCCGTTCCAGTCGGCGACTGGCACAAAGGTATAGCTGCCGTCGGCGTTAATGGTCAGGTCGCCCATGCCTGCAAGCGTCGCGGTCTGGCCCGCCGCGTAAATCTGCGTACCGGTACTGAACTGCGTGATGGCAAGAGCATCATTGTCATCATCGCTGTCGTTAGCCAGCAACCCGGTGGCGGCGCTGCGCGTCAGGGTAGTGTCTTCCGCAGTCCACGTAAAATCATCGTGCGCCACCGGCGCAATGTTGGCGATGGTGACATTAACGGTCGCGGTTTCCGTTACGCCGCCGCTGGTGACGGTATAGGTAAAGCTGTCAGTGCCGTTAAAGCCCGCGTTCGGGGTATAGCGCACCTTGCTGTTTTCAATCGCCACCGAGCCGTTATTGCCCTGGGTGACGGCGGTAACGGCTTTGTCGCTGTTGCTGAATCTGTCGTTCGCCAGCACGTCGATGACTTTCGCCATGCCCGCGTGGGTGGTGGCGTTGTCGTCAACGGCGTCAGGGATCGCATTGTACTGAATGGTGAGCGTCGATGTGACGCTGCCGTTATCCCGGCCGTCCGTTGCCGTGTAGGTCACCACCGGTACGTTGCCGTTCCAGTCAGCCACCGGAATAAACGTCACGCTGCCGTCAGAAGTAATAGTCAGGCTTCCGTACCCCGCCAGATTGGCCGTCTCGCCTGCCTGCCAGGTGGTACCGTTGACGGTAAAATCGGTCACCGTCAGGGTGTCGCCGTCGGCGTCGCTGCTGGTATCTAATAAAAGGCCAGGGATACCGATCGGCGAGTCTTCACCGTTAATCGCTGTCCAGTGGGGCAGCGTCGGCGCGCTGTTGGTCAACGTCAGATAAACCGTGGCGGTCTCCTCGATACCGCCGCTGGTGACGGTATAGGTGAAGCTGTCGTTGCCGACGTAGCCGCTGGTCGGGGTGTAAACCACCTGGCCGTTGCTGATGCTAACCGTACCGTGCGCGCCGTCGGTGACGCCGGTAATCGCTTTGTCGCCGTTGGTGAAGCCGTCGTTGGTCAGGACATCGACCGTGACCGGGGCGCCCGCATGGGCTGTCCGGCTGTCGTCATGGGCGTCCTGCACCGGCGTGACGGTAATATCGAGGGCGGCGGTTTGCACGCCGTTGTCGCGCCCGTCGGTGACCTCATAAGTGACCTGCGGCACGCTGCCGTTCCAGTCGGCGACCGGAACAAAGGTATAGCTGCCGTCGGCGTTGATGGTCAGCGCGCCATAGCCCGCAAGCGTCGCGGTCTGGCCAGCGGCCCACGTCGTTGCGCCCACCGTAAATGCGCTGACTTTCAGCGTATCGCCGTCCGGGTCGCTGGCGCCGTTCAGCAGATTCTGCAAAGCCGTGCTGGTCAGCGTCTGGTCTTCCGCTGTGCTGGCGGTTTTGCCGACAACCCCGGTCGGCGCACCGTTCGTTAACGTTACGGTGACGTTCGCGGTTTCGGTTTTGCCGCCGCTGGTAACGGTATAAGTGAAACTATCGGTGCCGACATAGCCGTCGTTCAGGGTGTAAACCACCTTGCCGTTGCTGACGGTCACCGTACCGTGCGCGCCGTTGGTGGTGGCGGTAATGGCTTTGTCGCTGTTGGCGAAGCTGTCGTTATTAAAGACATCAATCACCAGCGGGTCGCGCCCGTGGCCGGTCTGGCTGTCGTTAAACGCATCCTGCACCGGCGTAACGGAGATATCGAGCGTCGAGGTGACGTCGCCGTTGGTGCGACCGTCGGTGATGGTGTAGGTCACCTGCGGCACGTTGCCGTTCCAGTCGGCGACCGGAACAAAGGTATAGCTGCCGTCGGCGTTGAGGGTCAGCGCGCCGTAGCCCGCAAGCGTGGCGGTCTGGCCGGCGGCCCAGGTGGTATTGCCCACCGTAAACGATTTCACCGTCAGCGCGTCGCCGTTCAGGTCGCTGGCGCCCGTCAGCAGATTTTCGCCGTTGGTAAGCGTTGTGTCTTCCGCCGTGCTGCCGGTTTTAGCCAGGCCGACCTGCGGCGCGTCGTTGACCAGAGTGAGGGTGACCGTCGCGGTTTCGGTTTTGCCGCCGCTGGTGACGGTATAGGTGAAGGTATCGGTGCCGACGTAGCCGCTGGTCGGGGTGTAAACCACCTGGCCGTTGCTGATGCTAACCGTACCGTAAGCGCCGTTGGTCTTGCCGGTAATCGCTTTATCGCCGTTGCTGAATTTATCGTTGGCGAAAACGTCGATGGTCACCGGCGTACCCGCGTGGGTCGTCAGGCTGTCGTCAAAGGCGTCTTTTACCGGCGTGACGGTTATCTTCAACTGCGCCGTGGTCGCGCCGTTGGTGCGGCCATCAACCACCCGGTAGGTCACCGTCGGCACCGTACCGTTCCAGTCGGCGACCGGGACAAAAGTATAGCTGCCGTCGGCGTTGATGGTCAGTTTGCCATACCCGGTGAGGTCGGCGGTCTGGCCTGCGGTAAACACCGTGCCGACGCCGCTGACGGAGTAGTTAAGAATGCTCAGCGTATCGCCATCAGGGTCGGAATCGTTCAGCAGCAGGTTTTGCGCGGCGGAGCTGGTCAGCGTCGTATCTTCCGGCGTGCTGACGTTTTCACCCTGGGTGACCGGGGCGGCGTTATTCATCTGAATCGTGACCGTCGCGGTTTCGGTCACGCCGCCGCTGGTGACGGTATAGGTGAACGTATCGCTGCCGACGTAGCTCGTGGTGTTAGGGGTATAAATCACCTTGCCATTGTCGATAACCACGGAACCATAAACGCCCTGGGTGACCGCCGTGATCGCTTTATCGCTGTTGCTGAAGCTGTCGTTGCCCAGCACGTCGATGGTTTTCGCCTCGCCCGAATGGGTGGCGGCGGTGTCGCTCACCGCGTCCGCCACCGCTGTAATGCTCATGCTGATGCTCTGCGCCGTGCTCCAGTGGCTGGTCTGGCCGCTGTTGAAGGCGCTTTGCAGATCCTGCGTGCTGCCCGCGGCGCTGACGCCGGTATCGGCGGAACTGGTGCTGTCGGAGACGCGCACCGTCAGGCCGCCCGGCACCGCGCCGTTGTAGTCGGCCAGCGGCACAAAGCGCAGCTGGGTCGAGGCGAGCAGCACCAGCGCGTTGGTTTCGCTGTAGCTTGTGCCAAGCGCAGTCCAGGTCGTGCCGTTGGTAGAGTACTCCCAGTGGCCGAGGCTTGCGTCGGTGGTGTTGCCGACGATCGCCACATAGCCGATAGCGCCGCTGGCGTTGCCGCCGCCAGCAATTCCCGTCTGGTTGTCGGCGGCGTCGCTGTAGCTGCCAAGAATAGAGGTCAGCGTTTTGCCAACTGGCGTATCTTCCTGCATGGTCAGCGGCGTCGCGCTAATCGTCGGACGGTCGTTGACGTTAGTGACGCTGGTTGAGAGGGTGACCATCGCTGCGCTATAGCGTGAACTACTGCCGTTGGTTGCCGTTGATACAGTCTGGCCGCTGGTCAGCGACCCTGTCGTTGCGGTGGTGTCGCCGTTGTTGTTGGTTTCCACCAGACGTACTTTCAAGGCAGCAGGCGTCCCGAAGAAGTCAGCGGCAGGTACAAAGCGGACTTTGGCCGTTGCATCCAGCAGCAGGGCGTTGGCGTCGGTGCGGCTGCCAATGGCAGCCCAGGTCGTGCCGCCATCGGTGGAGTATTGCCATTCGCCCTGCGCGCTGTTGACTGACAGGTTAGTGATAGCCACGCCCCAGAAACTGTCAGCGCTGGTGCCGCCGGTTGCCGTAATGGACGCATTGTTGACCTGATCGTTCGGGTCCGAGAAGTTACCGGCAAACAGGTTGGCAATGGTGTCGCCGGTAATCGCTGCGGCGCTGGTGTCTTCGCTCACCGGGGCCAGCGTCTGGGTAGCGCCGCCCAGCACGACCGGGGCATCGTTCGACGGTTTCACGGTCACGCTAAAGGTACGGGTGGTGACCAGCGCGGCGGAGGTGTCATCGGCGTAGCTGATGTCGCCCGGGTTCGCGTTCGGGTTATTGCTGTCGCCGGTAAGCGTGGTCGGGCGGCTGCCGTGGTTGGCGTTATCGTTCACCACTACGGTGACGTTAAAGGTGCCGTTCCAGTCGGCGGCGGTGACGCCCGCGTTGGTCGGCAGGTTCACCGTCAGGTTAGCGAGGCGGCTGTTGATCTGCGAAAGCGTGCCGGTAAGTGTGAAGCTGGTGGTGTTGACGCCGCCCGCATCAACGGTGCCGCCCGTCCCGCCAATCGTTTTAAAGGTAAAGCCGCCCGGCAGAGTGACCGTCACCGTCAGGCTGGCGCTGTCGGCGTCCGGGTCCGCCACGGTAATGGCGGGCAGGGCGACGGTCGTTGAGCCTTCGTTGACTGACTTGTCCGTCACCGTGATGGTCGCCGGATCGTTGACGTCGCTTGGGAAGACGCTGCGCCATGCGGTACTGACGTTCTGGCTCAGGCCGGAAGGCAGCGCGCCGTAAGGGTCGATAGCCGTGGTCGGCACCGCCGCGACGCCGGTGACGGCATCGTTCTGGCCGCCGTTGGCGCTGTTGGCGCTTGTCAGGTTGCCAGAGGCGTCGCGCAGGCGATCGTCGGCAATCACTTCCACACGCCAGGCGTTATCGGCGTTCGACAGGGCGGAGCCGGTCATGGAGACGGTCAGCGCCGCCAGGTACGCGTTCACCTGGCTCAGCGTGCCGCGGATCACCAGTGCGGACTCGCTGCCGTTATAGACGCTGTCAATCGTCACGCCGGACGTTGTGTTGCCGGAGCTAATGGTGATGTCGGATACGCCGGCGTTACTGTACTGCGCGGCGGTCAGCGGCACGCCGCTGGCGTCGGTGATGCGCACCGTCACCTGCATAAAATCGGTTTCGCCGTCGGCGATATTGCCGCCGTCGGTGTAATCCGGGTCGGAAATCACAAAGCCGCCGACTTTGGTGCCGTCGACTACCGCCGGATCGCTGTTGAGGTAAACCGTACCGCCCGTTGCAGAGACAACCGGCGCGTCGTTCACCGGCACAATGGTGAGGTTCAGCGTCTGGTCGGCCGGGGCGGCCTGCACGGTGTCGCCGATATGCGAGTCGCCGTCGTCCAGATGCAGGGTGATGGTGACATCGCCCGCCGCTGCGCCGTTCAGGTCGTGGTTGACGTTGGCGCCGCTCTGCCAGGTGAGGCCGAGCGCCGCGTCGTTCAGCAGCGCTTCAATGTCGCTGGCGCGACCGGTCAGCGTCAGCGTGCCGGAGTTGTCGCCGGAAATCGTAACCGGCTGGCTGCCGGCGGCGCTGGCGGTGGCGCTGGTGTTCACGTCCGCGCCGCCGATGCCGAGGGTGCCGGACGGCGCGGTGATGGTGACGGTCACCGGCGTGCCGAAGGCGGCGGATTCGGTGTCCTGCACCACGATATTGCCGCCGATAAAGCTTGCCTGATCTTCATAAACGGTACGGTCCAGGTTGGTCACGGTCAGCGTGCCCGGATCGTTGATTTCCGAGGCGCGAATGGTGACGGACGCCGCGCTCAGGTTGCCGCTTTTTTCCGGTACGGAGGCGCTGTACCAGTTGTACTCGGTGGCGTCGACGGCGGTGGCCGCCGCGCCTCTGCCAGGCGTCGCGGGCTGGTTCAGCGTGCCGCCGTTAGCGCCTGCCGTCAGCGTGCCGCTTGCGTCGCGCAGGCGGTCATCGGCGATAGTCTGCACCTGATAGGTGGCGTTGCGGTCGGTTCTGAAGGTCACCGTCAGGCCCGCCAGCGCCGCGTTCACCTGGGCGCGGGTGCCGCTCAAGACCAGATAGTCGTGCTGGCCGCCGTGGGCGGTAGAGATCGTCGCGCCGCTGCCGGTCGCGTAACCCAGGGTCACGTCGCTGTATTCGCTGGCCACGAAGGCGCTGCCGTCCGCATGCAGCAGACGCACGGTCACCTGCAAATAATCGCTCTCGCCATCGGTCACGCCGTCTGTCAGATCCCCATCTTTGACCGAGAAGCCCGGCAGGGCGTTGCTCGTCGCCGTGGCGCTGGCGATGTTCTTGATGCCCGACGGCGCGGTCACTTCCGGCGCGTCGTCGGTCGGGCGGGTGTAGATCCAGAACGCGTTGCCGGTCTGCTCTTTGTCGCCGTCAGAAATCGTGAAGGTGAACTTATCGTCCGGGGTGGCGGGTTCGCTGTTGCCGCTGCCTTCGGTGCCGTCGTTCAGGTAGTAAATGTACCCGTTCGCCACATCCTGCTGGGTGAAGGAGGAGCCTTTGCCGATGGGGCTGAAGTTCACACCATCTTTGGAATAGGCCAGGGTGCCGTGGGTCGGCGCGCCGGTGATGGTGTACTGCACCTGCATTGAGCTGCTGTCGGAATCGTAGGCTTGCAGCATGGCGCTGGTTATCTGGCCATAGCTTCCTTCGGTGACGTACAGCGGGTTGTTGACTGGCGTGCCGCCAATCAGGTTCGGCGAGCCTGCGGTCACCGTCGGGTCGGCCTGGGTCGGGTCTTTGGCGATCTGCGGCGCGTCGTTGACGTTAGTTATCTGGATTTTCACCGTCGCGTCGCTGGCGGAGGTGGCGCCCCAGCGGTCGGTGGCCGATACGGTAAAGGTGGTGGAGCGCACTTCCGAGCCGTCGCTGACGAAGCGCAGCCCGGTGGTCGAGGCGCTGGCGGTAAGCAGCGAGGCGTTGAGCGTCTGGCCGACGGTAACGTCAACCCACTGCGAGCCGTTGTAGTATTGCAGCGTGCCGCCGTCCGGCAGCGTTTTGATGGTGAACTTCAGGGCGTTGGCGTCGGTCGCGTCGTTGTTATAGGCATAGTTGTTGGCGCTGGCGCTGCCGTCTTTGATCGTCGCGCTCTCTTCCAGCCCGTTGCTGCTGTTGGCGTCGTCCGGGTCGCTTATCGCTATCTGGCCGGTGGTCAGGTAAGCGGTTTCGCCTTCGGCGATGACGGTGGAGGAGGAGCCGGTCACCACCGGCAGATCGTTCACTGGCGTGACGTAGATGTTCAGCGTCGGCGTCCAGATATCGGTCACCGGGTTGCCGTTGGCATCGAGCGTGGTCAGACCCGCCGAGACAGAGAACGCCGCGGCGTAGACAAAGGTCTCTCCGCCGTCGTGCTGGAAGCGAATATTGCCGCTGTCGAGGTCGGCCTGCGTAAAGGTGGCATATTCGCCGAGCGTCACCCAGCTGCCGCCGACATTTTTTTGCAGCTCGCCGCCTCTTGCGCCGTTCGAGAAACCGAGGAAGGTATAGACCACCTGCGAGGCGTCCACGCCCGTGGCGGTGTAGCTCAGGCCCGGCACGCTGGAGAAGTCGCCGCTGGTGCCGTTCAGCACGAGGGTGCCGCCTTCTTCTACTTCGCCGCGGGCGTTGCCGGAGGTGAAGTCCACGCCCGCCCAGGTGGAGTCGCGGTTGGTGATGGTGGTGACGCGATCCGGGATCGTGCCGGGACCGCCGCCCGTGACCACCGCAAGGCCGATGGTAAAGGTAAAGCTGGTCAGCGTTTCGGTGCCCGGCGTGTACACCCCGCCGATGCGGCTGTAGGTCGTGCCGTCGGCGTTCCAGCGCAGCGCAGCGGTGTTGTCCACCACCACAAAGTTGAAGCTGTCGGTGTCACCCGACGCGCTGGCGCTGGCGTACTGCACGTACTGCACTTTGCCGTCGACGATATCCTGCATGGTGAAGGTGCCGCCGTTTTGCAGGCGGTAGCCGTCCAGCGTCAGGTAACCGTGGGTGAGCTTGCTGTCGTCAACGATAAAGCTGAGGTGGTTATCGGTGGAATCCACGTCGCTTGCGCCGATCATCGCAGACGTAAGGGTGACGGCGTTCGCCAGATCGTCCACCTGCGCGTGCAGCGTTACGTTGTCCAGAGTCGGGTCGTCATCCACCGGGCGCACGGTCAGGGTAATGGTGCCGTCGGTGCTGGCCGGCACGCCGGTACCGCCGCCCTGGTCGGTGACGCGTACGCCAAAGCTGTCGGTGCCCTGGTTTTCACTGCCGTCGTTAGCATAGGTCAGCAGATTGCGATCGGCATAGTCAAAGGTCTGGCCGACGGTGACGGCGACGCCGTTAAACCAGAGCGTGCCGTGGGTCGGCAGGGCGGTAATGGTGAGAGTCAGCGTTGTGTCGCCCGGATCGCCGCCGCCGTCCGCCTCTATATACTGGCCGACGTTGCCGGTGTTGACCGCATTGTTGGGCTGGCCTTCAAAGACCACGCCGCTGCCGCTAAGGGTCGGCGCCTGGTTCTGCGGGGTAATGTTCAGCGTGACGTGGACGGTATCGGACTGCGCCTTCGGCGTCGCGCCGTCGTTGATGACCGCCGTAAAGCCGTCGGCGGCGTTCTGGTCTGCGCCCGTGGCGGTGTGGACATACTTCACCTTGCCGTCGATCAAATCCTGCTGGGTAAAGATAGAGCCGACGCCCATCCGGTCGCCGTTCAGCGTCAGATAGCCATACTGCGGCAGGTCGGTCAGACCATAGACAATCTGCACGGGCTGCTGGGTGCCCGCCGTTACTTCCGCATCGATGGCGTTAAGGGTCACGGTGGTGATGACGCTGCCGCCCGATTCGATCTCCGGCACGTTCTGGGTGGCGTCGGCCACGCTTACCGGGTCGTTCGACGGGGTCACGGTCACATCGATGGATTTGCTGGTGCTGACGCCCGCGCTGTCGCGCACCGTGACGTCCAGCTTGCCGCTGGCGGCGGTGTTGCCAAGCTCGACGTCAGCGGAGGTAAAGGTGATGCTGTTAAGCCAGGCCTGCGCTTCGCTGGCAGTGCCGGTCATGGTCAGCGAAGCGTTGCTGGTCTGGCTGTCGCTGAGTTTGCCGATGGCGCTGTTGCTCAGGCTCACCGTGACGGTGACGGTTTCGCTGGCGTCCGTGGTGCTGACCTGCCAGCCGCTGAGCGTGGCGGTATCGGCGCCTGCGGCGTTAAGGCTGCTCGGCTCGGCGACGGTGATGCCTTTTTCCGGCGCGGTGACTTCCGGCCCGGCCAGCAGACCGTCGTAATCAAAGGCGAAGGTTTTCGCTTCAATGCTGCCGGTATGGTTTTCCAGCACCCAGTCGCCGGAAAGCGCCGCGCTGCCGGTCATGTCGCTGGAGGCCGCCACGTCCGCCTGAGTCACTTCGGCGAAGCGGGTGATAAAGGCGTTATCCTGGGCGGAGACGTCGCAGCCATAAAGCAGGATCTCGCCGCTGTCGCTAAGGCTTGCGCCGATAGCGCTGAGCTGTGAAGACCACGCCGAGAGGTTGTCCGCCGTCAGCACATCGGTGCCAAGCGTAATGGTGTCGGACGCGCCGTGGCTCAGAATATGAATGGCGGAAATATTGGTTTCGCCTTTCAGCGCGTCGGCAAGCTGGCTCAGACCCGAGCTGTTTTCATCGATAATCACCACCTGGCTGCCCTGCGGCACCTGGTCCACCAGCGACTGCCAGCCGGAGATATGCTGGTCTATTACATAGACTTCGCTGGCGGCGCTGCCCGGTTTTTCGCTTGCGGCGTCGGCTGTGGCGGCGTGGGGAATATCCAGCGCCTTCGCGGGTTCGGTGGCGCTTTCATGGTGCACCAGATCGCTTGCCGATGCCTCATGGATGGCGGTTTCAGCCAGAGCGGCTCCATCAAAAAGCTGGCGAGACTCAAGAGCAAAGCGATGCGCACGCGGACGTAAACGACGGTTCTTTATTGTAGTCATAGGTTTACTGCTCTTAAAAAATAGAGTGACTGGATAAATATTCTGAGTTCAGCGTTGCCAGGAGCGTACACCATGTCGCCAGGCCAGAGGAGGGCAAGCAGGGGATATATTCATCGAAATTATCGAATGGACGCTTAGCGCGCGAAGAATAACTAAATCTTAAAGGACAAACAAGACAGCGCCCCGCCAGCCCTGAAAAAACCAATACGACGAAAGGCTTAACCGTAAGCAAAATTTTATAATTAATTTCATTAACTTAGCATTTGAATACTTTTAAAACAACTCGCTTTTAGTAACAATTAAGCAACGCTGAAAACCGAAAAGGTAAAGCAAAAGTTCGGCGCATTAGAATTAAATACTAACTTTATGAAAAATTCAGGTTATTATTTTATTAATTACCGTTACCGCATTAGTGAATTATGATTTTTATAAATTGCGCAAAAAAAAGAGCAAAATCTGCTTGGCCTCTCAATATTAGTAGTATTTAGGTAATGACTCCAACTTACTGATGGCGTTTTATGTTCAGATAATGCCCGATGACTTTGTCATGCAGCTCCACCGATTTTGAGAACGACAGTGACTTCCGTCCCAGCCTTGCCAGATGTTGTCTCAGATTCAGGTTATGTCGCTCAATGCGCTGAGTGTAACGCTTGCTGATTACGTGCAGCTTTCCCTTCAGGCGGGATTCATACAGCGGCCAGCCATCCGTCATCCATACCACGACCTCAAAGGCCGACAGCAGGCTCAGAAGACGCTCCAGTGTGGCCAGAGTGCGTTCACCGAAGACGTGCGCCACAACCGTCCTCCGTATCCTGTCATACGCGTAAAACAGCCAGCGCTGACGTGATTTAGCACCGACGTAGCCCCACTGTTCGTCCATTTCAGCGCAGACAATCACATCACTGCCCGGCTGTATGCGCGAGGTTACCGACTGCGGCCTGAGTTTTTTAAGTGACGTAAAATCGTGTTGAGGCCAACGCCCATAATGCGGGCGGTTGCCCGGCATCCAACGCCATTCATGGCCATATCAATGATTTTCTGGTGCGTACCGGGTTGAGAAGCGGTGTAAGTGAACTGCAGTTGCCATGTTTTACGGCAGTGAGAGCAGAGATAGCGCTGATGTCCGGCAGTACTTTTACCGTTACGCACCACGCCTTCAGTAGCTGAGCAGGAGGGACAACTGATGGAGATGGAAGCCACGGGAGCACCTCAAAAACACCATCATACACTAAATCAGTAAGTTGGCACCATTACCCGGAACTTAATGTCAACTTAGCCATAGCCCATCTTCCACTTCTTTGCGCTATCTCGTTTATGAACCTAGTCATTCCGGGTATCATTTTGCGATTAGCATTCCAAAACCAAATTTAAGATAGGCATGTTTGCACTATCGCTGCGATCGCCCCTGAGGATTTTCATGAACAACGCCGAACAACAGTTCCTGAACGAGCTGGATAACAAATTCTGGAAAGCCGCCGACAAGCTACGCGCCAACATGGATGCCGCCAACTACAAGCACGTGGTGCTGGGGCTTATCTTCCTCAAGTATGTGTCCGATGCCTTCGAGGCGCGTCAGCAGGAGCTAATCACCTTGTTCCGCGATGTCGGCAACCCGGACAACATCTATGCCATGTCGCGCGACGGTTACGACTCTGATGAAGAGTACGCACAGGCGATTGTGGATGAACTGGAGGTGGAAGATTACTACACCGAAAAGAACATCTTCTGGGTGCCGAAAGCCGCGCGCTGGGACACGCTGAAAAACAAAGCCATGTTGCCGACCGGCACCGTGCTGTGGGTGGATGAAACCACCGGCAAGGATGTGACGCTGCGCTCTGTGTCCTGGCTGGTGGATAACGCGCTCGATGAAATCGAAAAAACCAACCCGAAGCTGAAAGGTATTCTGAACCGTATCAGCCAGTATCAATTGGGCAACGAAGTGTTGACCGGGCTGATTAATACTTTCTCTGACGCCAACTTCAGCAACCCGGAATATAACGGCGAGAAGCTCAACTTAAAGAGCAAAGATATTCTCGGTCACGTGTACGAATATTTCCTCGGCCAGTTCGCGCTGGCGGAAGGCAAACAGGGCGGCCAGTATTACACGCCAAAAAGCATCGTGACCCTGATTGTTGAATGCCTACAGCCGTATAACGGCCGTGTGTATGACCCGGCGATGGGTTCCGGCGGGTTCTTCGTGTCCAGTGACCGTTTTATTGAAGAGCACGCGGGCGAGAAGCAGTACAACGCCGCTGAGCAGAAGCAGAAAATCTCCGTTTACGGTCAGGAATCCAACCCGACCACCTGGAAGCTGGCGGCGATGAACATGGCAATCCGTGGCATCGACTTTAATTTTGGTACGAAAAATGCCGATACCCTGCTGGACGACCAGCATCCGGATCTGCGCGCCGACTTCGTTATGGCTAACCCACCGTTCAACATGAAAGAGTGGTGGAGCGCGAAGCTGGAAAACGACGTGCGCTGGAAGTACGGCACGCCACCGCAGGGCAATGCCAACTTTGCATGGATGCAGCACATGATCCACCACCTAGCACCGAAAGGCTCGATGGCGCTGCTGCTGGCTAACGGCTCGATGAGTTCCAACAGTAATACTGAAGGAGAAATCCGCCGTAGCCTGATCGAAGCCGATCTGGTGGAGTGCATGGTCGCACTGCCGGGCCAGCTGTTTACCAACACCCAAATCCCGGCCTGTATCTGGTTCCTGAGCAAAGACAAATCTGGTGGTAACGGCAAAGCGCACCGCAAAGGCGAAGTCCTGTTTATTGATGCCCGTAAGATTGGCTTTATGAAAGACCGCGTGCTGCGTGATTTCAGCCGCGAGGATATCGCTAAAATAGCCGACACCTTCCACGCCTGGCAGACGGATAAAGACTACGAAGACGAAGCCGGATTCTGCTTCTCCGCGACGCTGGAAGATATTCAGAAAAACGACTTTGTGTTGACCCCTGGGCGCTATGTTGGTGCTACCGAGCAAGACGAAGATGATGAACCCTTTGCCGAGAAAATGGCACGATTGACGACGCAACTGAAAGATCAGTTGGAAGAGAGCGCGAACCTAGAAGCACAGATTAAGGCGAATCTGGGGGGGCTGGGTTATGAGTTTTGAGATCCCATTCTCTCATATTGCAGAGATTATTATGGGGCAATCCCCTAAAGGCGAAGAGGTTAATAATGAGGGGATAGGACTCCCCTTATTGAATGGACCTACAGAGTTTACTGACCGTTACCCTGCACCTGTGCAGCATACTGCATATGCAAAAAAAATATCGCTACCAGGAGATATTTTATTTTGTGTTCGTGGTTCAACAACCGGCAGGATGAACTATTCTGATCAAAAATATTGTATAGGTCGAGGTCTTGCTGCAATAAGAGGTCGAAACGGATATCCGACACCTTACGTTAAAGCTGTATTAGAGACTTATCTTCCTAAATTGCTGGCAGCTGCGACAGGATCAACTTTTCCTAATGTTAGCAAAGACCTTATTAATAATATTCCAGTAAGTGTTTTACCTGTTGAGAATGCTTGTAATATTAGTAAGCTCATCGAATTGCAGGAAGAGAAAGTATTCACGAATAATCAGATAAACCAAACCCTCGAACAAATGGCACAAGCCCTGTTCAAAAGCTGGTTTGTTAATTTTGAACCCGTAAAGGCCAAAATGGCAGTGCTGGAAGCGGGCGGTTCGCAGGAAGACGCGATGCTTGCCGCTATGACAGCGATTTCCGGAAAAGATGATGATGCGCTGGTGGTTTTTGAGCGTGAACACCCTGAACAATATGCCGAGTTAAAAGCCACGGCAGAACTGTTTCCGTCCGCGATGCAGGATAGTGAGTTGGGAAATATCCCTGTGACATGGGAGTTAGGGAAGCTTCAAGATTTGTTGGTATTACAGAGAGGTTTTGATCTCCCTTCATCGGCACGAAAAGATGGTGAGTTTCCTCTGATTGCCGCCAGTGGCCCCAACGGTACTCATAATGTGGCAATGGCTAAAGCTCCGGGCGTTATAACTGGTCGTTCTGGTGTGCTTGGTAAAGTTTATTTAACGCTTGAAGATTATTGGCCATTGAATACAACCCTTTGGGTAAAGGAATTCAAACGTGCAACACCCTGTTACGCTTATGAGTTGCTGCGACTATTAGATATGAAAGCGTTTAATGCAGGTTCAGCTGTTCCTTCTTTGAACCGTAATCATATACATAGTTTGAGCTATCCACTCCCCCCTATGGCATTAGTAAATTTGTTTGAATCATCAGCCTTGCTTTTGCATCAGCGTGCACATGTAAATTTAAAACACTCTCAATCTTTGGCATTACTCCGCGACACCCTTCTCCCCAAACTCCTCTCGGGTGAAATCACCCTACCGGAAGCCGAGCAGGCGGTAAGTGAGGCGGAAAATGTATAAAGTCGATACGCCGACCAATAGTCTGCATTCTCTGCAAGAGGTGTCGTTCAGCAGCCTCGGCTTTCGCGAGCGCGATCACCTGCAGGAGTGGCTGGCAAAGAATCCCCAGGCGTTAACCCGCGACAACGACGATGAGTTGCTGATTATCCAGAAAGAGTTCGCCGGTTTTGACGACACCAAAGAACGTCTCGATCTGCTGGCGCTCGATAAAAAAGGCAACCTGGTCATCATCGAAAATAAGCTTGATGATTCCGGGCGCGACGTCGTCTGGCAGGCGCTGAAATATGCCGGCTACTGCGCCAACCTGCGTCAGGAGAGCGTGGTGGAGATCTTCCAGCTTTATCTGGATCAGTATGAGCCCAACGAGAACCGCCAGGCGGCAGAGGTCATCGCCGAATTTATGGGCTGGGAAAGCCTGAAAGAAGGGGTGCTCAACCGCAAAGGCACCCAGCGCGTCATCATGGTTGCGGCCAATTTCCGCAAAGAGGTCACCAATACCGCGCTGTGGTTGATGCAGTTTGGTATCCGCGCCCAGTGCTTCAAAGTGACCCCCTACCGTTTTGGTGAAGACGTGTTTGTCGATATCCGCCAGGTTATCCCAACCCCGGAAGCGGAGTCGTACATGATTGGCATGGCGCAAAAAGAGGCGGAAGAGCAGTCCACCTCCAGCAGTAGCGAACTGCAGCAGCGTCACTATCTGCGCCGCGAGTTCTGGACGATGGCGCTGGAAAAATTCCGCACCAGCCCCTGTTCACTGTTTAACAACCGCGCTCCCTCAACCGATCACTGGCTGGCTGCCGGGTCGGGCGTTAGCGGCGTGCCGTTTGAGCTTATCTTTTCCCAGAAAGACGCTCGCGTGCAGCTCAATATTTCGCGCGGAGATGCGCTGGAAAACACCTGGTTATTTGAACGCCTTCAGGAACGTAAAACGCACATTGAATCGCTGTTTGGCGAGCCGCTCGACTGGCGGTTGCTGCCAGAGCGAAAAAGCTGCCAGATCGTCTGTTCAAAGACGTTTGACGGCGGCAATAAAGAGATCTGGCCTGTCATTATCGACTGGATGATGGATAGCATGAACCGTCTGGAAAAAGCGATCCGCCCGAGCCTGCTGGAACTGGCGATTGAGCTGAAACAGACCGGTATGATCACCGAGGGAGAGGAAGAGTAATGCTGAGCGAAGACGATTTAGAGCAGCAATGCCTGAAATGGTTTGCTGAACAGGACTGGGAAGTGCTGCACGGGCCAGATATCGCGCCGGATGGCGACAACCCGCTGCGTGCTTCATTTCATGATGTGTTTCTGCGCCCGGTGATGCTGGAGCAGCTGCAAACCATCAACCCCCATCTCCCTGTTTCCGTGCTGGAAGAGGTGATACTCCGTATTACCCGCCCCGAAAGCCCGGATCTGGTCGTCAGCAACAAAGCATTCCATCACCTGTTGCTCGACGGCGTACCCGTTGAGTACAAGCGTGAAGACAAAACGGTTCACGATAAAGCCCTGCTGATGGATTTCAACCATCCCGGCAATAACCGCTTTATGGTCGTAAATCAGGTGGCTATTCAGGGGATAAAACAGGTTCGTCGTCCGGATATTATCTGCTATATCAACGGCCTGCCGGTGGCGGTGATTGAGCTGAAAAGCCCGATTGATGCCAATGCCGATATCTGGGCTGCGTTTAACCAGCTGCAGACCTATAAAAACGAACTCAGCGACCTGTTTATCTGTAACGAAGCGCTGGTAGTGAGCGACGGGCAAAATGCGCGTATCGGCTCTCTGACCGCTGATGAAGAGCGTTTTCTGCCGTGGAAAACGGTGGCGAACGAAGATGATAAACCGCAGTTTCACTGGCAGCTTAAAACGGTAGTGCAGGGCTTCTTTAATAGCGAACTGCTGCTCGATTACATTCGTTTCTTTGTGCTGTTTGAAAACGATGGCAAACGGCTTATCAAAAAGATTGCCGCTTACCATCAGTTCCACGCGGTGCGTGAAGCGGTTGCGGCAACGATTGTGGCCTCTACCGGTAAACATCTTCCGCTGCGCAGCAACATTACCCCCGGCAGTAAAAAAGCGGGCGTGGTGTGGCATACCCAGGGCTCCGGCAAAAGTATCTCCATGTGCTGTTACGCCGGAAAGCTGCTGCAACAAACAGAGATGAATAATCCGACCATCGTCGTGGTGACCGACCGTAACGATCTTGACGGGCAGCTCTACGCCACGTTTTGCCAGGCGCATGATTTACTCAAGCAAACGCCGTTACAGGCCAACGACCGCGACGAACTGCGCGAGCTGCTCAACGCCCGTGAATCCGGCGGCATTATCTTTACCACCGTGCAGAAGTTTGCGCCGCTGGACAGTGAACAGAGCCATCCGGCACTTAACGTCCGCAGCAACATCGTGGTGATTTCCGATGAAGCGCACCGCAGCCAATATGGCCTGAGCGCCACGCTGGACCGGCAAACCGGGGCCTATAAATACGGCTACGCCAAGCATATGCGCGATGCGCTACCGAATGCGTCGTTTATGGGCTTCACTGGTACGCCGATTGCCTCGGAAGATAAAGATACCCGTGCCGTGTTCGGTGATTATGTCTCTATCTACGATATTCAGGATGCGGTTGATGATGGCGCGACGGTGCCGATTTACTACGAATCCCGGCTGGCAAAACTCGATCTGAACCATGACGAGCTGGAAACGCTCTCTGATCAGGTCGATGAACTGGTAGAAGACGAAGAAACGGGCCAGCAAGAAAAAACCAAAGGTGACTGGAGCCGTCTGGAAAAGCTGGTCGGTTCAGAGCCACGTATTCAGCAGGTCGCCGCCGATCTGGTTCAGCATTTTGAAACACGTAACACTGCCATGAACGGCAAGGCGATGGTTGTCGCCATGAGCCGCGAGATCTGCGTGAAACTGTACGATGCCATCGTGGCGATACGCCCTGAATGGCACAGTGAAGACGTTGAACAAGGGGCGATCAAAGTCATCATGACCGGATCGGCGTCAGATAAAGATCACCTGCAATCGCATATTTACAACAAACAGACCAAAAAACGCCTGGAAGCCCGCTTTAAAGATCTGAACGATCCGCTGAAACTGGTGATTGTGCGGGATATGTGGCTGACCGGGTTTGATGCCCCATGCTGTCACACCATGTATATCGACAAACCGATGCGCGGCCATAATTTGATGCAGGCGATTGCCCGCGTTAACCGTGTGTTCCGGGATAAACCCGGCGGGCTGGTGGTGGATTATATCGGCATTGCCAACGAGCTGAAGCAGGCGCTGAAAACCTATACCGATTCAAAAGGCAAAGGACAGACAACGGTCGATGCCAGGGAAGCCTTTGCGATTCTGCTGGAAAAAATGGATGTCATTCATGGGATGTTTGCCCGTTCGGCGGGTAAGCCGGGATTTGATTACACGGGCTTCTCCCGCGATCCGCTGGCCTTCTTGCGTGATGCCGTGAACTACATTCTGGGACTGGATGACGGTAAAAAACGCTACCTCGATGTTTCGCTGGCGATGAGTAAAGCCTGGTCACTGTGTAATACGCTGGATGAGGCGAAACCCTTACAGGAGGAGTTCGCGTTTCTTTCGGCGGTCAGGGTGGGGCTTATCAAGCTCGATCCGAAGGCAAAGTTTAGCCAGTCAGAAAAAAACTCTCTTCTGAGCAAGATCCTCGATAACGCGGTTGTCGCGACCGGGGTTGAGGATGTCTTCGCACTCGCCGGGCTGGATAAACCGAACATAGGTTTGCTGTCCGATGAGTTTTTGGAAGAAGTGCGGGAAATGCCGCAGCGTAATCTGGCAGTGGAACTGCTGGAAAAACTGCTCAATGACGGCATTCATGCCCGTTCGGGCAATAACGTGGTGCAGCAGAAGAAATACTCCGACCGACTGAAAGCGGTGCTGCTCAAATACAATAACCGCGCCATTGAGACCGCGCAGGTGATTGAAGAGCTGATCCAGATGGCGAAAGCGTTCCAGGAGGCGATGGCGCGTGATGATGCGTTAGGGCTGACCCCGGATGAAATCGCCTTCTATGATGCGCTGGCTGAAAATGAAAGTGCAGTGCGTGAACTGGGCGATGATACGCTGAGAAAGCTGGCCATCGAAGTGACATTGAAATTGCGGCAGTCCACCACCGTGGACTGGCAGGTGCGTGAAAGCGTGCGTGCCCGATTGCGTATTCTGGTGCGCCAGACGCTGCGTAAGTATAAGTATCCGCCGGACAAAACGCCGGGCGCCGTGGAACTGATTTTGAAGCAGGCAGAAGTGGTGTCGAACAGCTGGACAGTCTAAAACGTTCATCGATTATCTTGACGGAGGTGGTTCAATGTCGGTTACTGTAACAGTTGAAAAAGTAGGGGCGGCATTTGCATTGATCAAATGCCACCATAGGCCTGAAGCAGAATATGAATTTACTGGTGAGTTTCTCGGGCTTTCACACGAGCTGAAGTTTGCAGGGAAGAATTTACGAGAACTGAGAGAAACTGGCTGTTCTATTTATGGAATTTATCAGGATGAATACGGCATGACCTTACTTCCTGATCATCCCGGCATTAAACTGGCCGAAATACTAGCGGTATCAAATATAGGACTGAATAAATTTTCGGTTTACATGGGATGTCGCGAGCAAGAGATAGTTGAATTGTTGAACGGTTCAGTTTCACTGACGAAAGCTATGGCACTCCGGTTATCGCATGTAGTCGGTGGAAGTTGGTCGAAGTGGATGTTAATTCAAGAGCAGTTTGAATTACAGTTGGCACAACGAGAGATTAAAGAATTAATGATTTTGACTAATATCGGGGATGAGGTCGTTGGATTATAGTAAAACAACCATCTTTAACTGATGGGTTTGGCCTTTCCATCCATAAGAAAGGCCATTTCTGTAAAAAAATAAATTACCAGCGACTGCAGCCGAAGCTACGGTCGCCATCTCCGTATACTTTTGTATCAAGTTTAGCCAGGTAGTCAAGACGATTCAGTAATTTATTGTATTCTCCTTCAAAGTTAAAATCATTGACGTCTAATATATAACGACAATTTTCAGGGTAGTGAACCAATCCCGGATAATCATCCAGTTCCAATCCCAGTGCGCTATACCATGCTCTTACAATCATCATCCTTAAATTGCTTTCGGCCTCATAATCACCTAAATGGTAATAAGCATCTTTGTTAAAAAAAAGACCAATATGAAAATGACATTTCCCCTCTTCGGAAAACTCCCTTACCCAAACATGACGAACACGATTTGGATAAATTCGTTTACCGTTAGCTGCTCTGGCTTTCTCATTGGCCTCCAGCATTGCATTTAACGCATTACGGAAACGGGATATAGCACCAGGCTCTAGATTAGGAAAACAGCAAACAGTGTCACCTCTGTCTAAAATGGGTGGATAATGAACATCAACACGTAACGCCATTGTTCTGGGGAATTCACTGATAGCATCATTGACGACTCGTTCAATATGTTTTTTATAGGCGAGCACATGCTCACCATGGGAACCATGATATAATTCCATGCTTCGATCCTGTTGTTAGCCCTACGGCTTATGATAGCCGTATACAGTAAAATGATCAGACATAGCTGAATGTCTGTGGTTAGTTATATTAATTAACTATTAATAGTAATGACTGTTGTATAATACCTTTCCAACAATAAAACTTGTTATCAACCCATTACCCATGCAGTAAAATACTTAAAAAGCAACTCTGCAATTATAATCACCCAAAGATGCCATTATCCCAGTGTCTTTTTACCGTGGAAATACTTATTCCTAAGATCTTTGCCACCTTGGATTGAGAGTAATGCTTAGCCTTCTCACTCTGAATTAAATGGTAATATTTACTTCCTTCAGGCCTTCCTAGAATTTTCTTTGATTTTGCTTTGTTAGTAGGCATCTTTTACCCTCATCAAGCTATTAGGTACTAACTCCATACTGTCGAGATGTATGCAACTAAGTGGTTATGCTTAACATTGGTATCAGAAAGTATGGTTTACTTCACCGTTAAAGGGGTTAATAATGATGGCATCTCCTCCTTTCATCGCCTTTTGAGGTGTATCGCCTTCGGCAATCACCGGGACCATTACCGCTAGATCATTTGTGTAATAAATTGGTATCCAGCAATAGCATGATTGTTTATGGTGGATTTTATTTCTTTTCAATACCTCTTCAATTCCAAATGTAATAAGTTCAAAGATTGGCATAATCACAATGCTGCTCAAATCAAAAAAACAACCATCGTAAACTGTTTCCTTTATCAGTATGATATTTGACAACCCTCCTGCAATTAGATGTTTGTGGTTCACGCGCCGATCTGTGTAAATAAAAATTGCTTTTTTTACATTGAAGCTTTTTATAATGTATGTGAGCTTTTCATGAATTAATTTTTTTTCACTCTTCCCCATCTTATCATGAGATATTTTGTGTGCATAAAAATTCTGGTCGATAACCTCGTTCCGGTGTCGAATGTGAGTGTTCCAGACGGAATGAAAAAACTCTTCGTAAGTTAATTTTGGCTCCCCCCGTGCTATTGACGGGGCCTTCTCTTCAAAAATACAGCCTAATGTTGACTCCAAAATTTGAGCTATATGATATTGCGATGTTATTTTATTCAATGCTGGGACTGTGGCGTTTAATAAAAATGATATCACCTCTGACCTGGAGTATCCTTTTGCATTGCTATAGTCGTCAATTGCATCAATAGTAGAACTATTGTTTACGCTGAAAGTGATGCGTTTTTTCATATGTGACCTTGAATTTTGTTAATGTGAGATGTGATAAATAGTATTAATCTCCCCCCATTGTTAATGGAAGGTTTGTATTAACTAACCCGGCTATTCTTTAGAATAGCCGGGGGAGGCCTCTATTAGTTACTATATACTGAGAAGGTTAATAGGTATCTATCAATGTCTTTACGTGACCAATAGTGTCGGTTTTTAATTTTCTTCGGTCGCGGTAAACCATTAGGCAGTTTGTCTTTGCAAAGCCAAGCTCGAATAGTTTGTACTTCATAGCCAATAATATTAGCTAACTCGCGGGTAGAAATTAGTTGTGACTGAGAGGGTTTTTGATGTTTGATATCGCTCATTTCATCACCCCAACATTTGATATGTGGGCAAATAAGACGATAATTGTTTTTAACAGAGATGAAAGAATGAAATGAAAAGGGGTGAATATGGGGTCTCTATCGGGATCGGGGTCGCTACTACTACCATCCGATGAAGATGATGATGAGTTTTTTGATGACGTTGTTGAACTTCGGCGTGAGCGGGAAGTATTCCCCTTTGGTGGAAAAGGGCATGTTATAGTATTGACTACATTCCTAATAGCAACTAAAAGTTTTGAAACACGGTGCCAAAGAGGTAGTATTCGGTCAGTACTACTATTATTAAAACGCTGAATTGTTGTTTCCCAAAAATTAGAACTTTTGTTTTTAGTCGGATGTAAACCCCATCTCGCTCTGATTTCCGCACTTCGGTCTTCTCTTGATACAGTTATTGGGTTAGTCACTGTAGTTAATCTCCTGCTTAGTGAGTGAATGTAGTTAGCAGTAATAAAAGATAACTGAAAAAAAATTTCTGTCAACACATGTGATTTTATGTAAGTTGTTGATATTTGATAAAATCAACGCTTATCAACGTTGTTTTTTATTTTTGCTTCTTCTAAGATCCATAATTCAACTTTTTCATGCCATTTTCTTAGCAAATCTAATGGACGGCGGCGATAGTGCTTTTCAGCAAGAGCGCTAGGCTTATGGCCCATAATCTGCGCAACAATACCTGTTGGTACTTCGACCCATTCAGCGAGGGTCCCAAAACTACGGCGCAATCCGTGCAAGCTGATATGTGGTAACTCCGCGCGAGTTAATGCTCTATTATGTGCTGAACGCGGTTCAATAATTTTGCCACTTTTGCTGTTACTTCTGAAAACCCAATTCTCCTCGTTTGTACCACGATTGGGGATCTCCATCAGTGAGCGTAACAAGTCAGAAACATAGGGAGTGAGGGGGATAATTCGCTCGCCTTCGATCTTGTCTTTAATTCTCATGCTTGACCATTTGAAATCTATGTCAGACCAGCGAAGTGAGGAAATTTCTTCACGCCGTGCACCGGTGAGCAAAAGCACTTGGAGATAGGCTGATGCAATGGGATTATTGAGGCTACGCACGGCACTGAACCAGCTTTTGAGCTGTTCTTTTTGTAAGCAATCTCCCGCTTTGCTCGCTGATATTGGAACCATTTTTCTCACGTTATGATCTTGTGCAAGATCGCCATCGATTATTCCCTGATATTTTTTCTGGTAATTAGCCCATTTGATGAATGCACGCAACAGACGGTAGGCATGAGCAGTGACGGTAGGCCGATTTTGTCTCTCTGTACTTAGCCATTCGGCAATGTTCTCTGGTGTTAGTTCTGATAATGGTCGGTCGAGCAGGCTAGCCAGTGGCCCAGGTGAGGTTGGGCCCCGGCCTCTTTTTTTACTTTCGCCTCCACGACTGGACAAGTTAACGTGATCGGCAATGTAGCGTGCAGAGTAGGGGCGTTTAGTTTTTGCGCTGATTCCGGTTCTCAATTCATCAAGATAATCTTCCCAAGCGCTTGAAAAGGTTGCCTTCGTTTTACGAGATTCAGCCTGCTGTGATTCCGCTTCAGCAATTTTTTCCGCCTTAGCTATACGCGGATCTATCCCAGTATCGATTAATGTTTGCAGTCGCCTGGCTTCGGCCCTCGCATCATCAATCCTCCAATCGTTAATGTTGCCAATGGTCATGCGAAGGGTTTTTCCCGCATACAGGCTTTGGAATACAAAGGCTTTTGCTCCACGAGTTGCTCGACATGCCAAGCTTGTTACGTCCGTATCCCAAAGGAAAACTTGGTTTTTCCCTTCAGGTAAAGTAAATCTTCGAATTCGTTCGAAGGTTAGTTTTTGTCTTGAAAGCGCCATTTTTAGGGTTCCTGTTGGGGATTACGGTTTACAGTAATGTAACGGCTGGTGTAAGTAAATTGAAAGGATAAACATCAACACTCATCAATTTACATCAACAGGTTTTTTGTTTTAATATTATGATTTAAAATGATAAATTTGTGATTTCTGATGGTTGTTCAAGCAGTTAAAATATAAAAACTTCGCATTCGTAATGCGAAGGTCGTAGGTTCGACTCCTATTATCGGCACCATTTCAAACTCTTCTCAAGTCTACCGAAATCAACTTAAAGCCCGTATAATGCGGTTTCTAGCCCGTATCTTATCTCCTGTTATCAACTGGACTCAACCGGAATCAAGTTACAGTTGGGGGCATAAGTGGGGGCATTCTGTGTTCGGTCCAGGGAGATGCCCCCAATGAAGCTAAATGCACGGCAGGTAGACGCCGCTAAACCCAGAGAGAAGGCCTACAAGCTGGCAGATGGTGCTGGCTTGTATCTTGAGGTTGTTCCCTCTGGTTCCAGATATTGGCGGATGAAGTATCGCTTCAATGGAAAAGAGAAGCGTATGGCTTTTGGTGTCTATCCAGCAGTGTCCCTTGCACAAGCGAGGGCACTACGAGATGAAGCCAAGAAAAAACTGGCCGAGGGTATCGATCCATCGTTTGCTAAGAAAGAAGAAAAGTTGGTTCGCGATGTCCAGCTCAATAATACGTTTCAGGCAGTGGCGCTTGAATGGCACGGAACGAAGGTGAGCCGATGGTCAGAAGGGTATGCTTCTGACATTATCGAAGCCTTCAATAAAGATATTTTCCCCTATATCGGCCAGCAGCCGGTGAATGATATCAAACCTTTGGTTCTGCTGAATGTGCTACGTCGAATGGAAAACCGTGGCGCGACAGAGAAGGCCAAGAAGGTTCGCCAGCGCTGCAGCGAAGTTTTTCGTTACGCCATCGTCACCGGTCGTGCGGAATACAATCCTGCAGCGGATCTAACCAGCGCGATGTCAGGGCATGAATCGAAGCATTATCCCTTCCTTACTGTTGAGGAGTTACCAGACTTCTTTAAAGCTCTCGCAGGCTATACAGGAAGCCCGTTAGTTGTTCTTGCAGCACGTCTGCTGATTCTTACGGGAGTACGCACCGGTGAGCTCCGAGGTGCTTTCTGGAGTGAGTTTGATCTTGAAAAAGCGGTGTGGGAAATTCCTGCCGAACGAATGAAAATGAAGCGGCCCCATCTTGTGCCTCTCTCTACCCAAGCGCTGGAAATCGTACAGCAACTCAAAGTTATGTCAGGGCAATATCCGCTGGTGTTCCCAGGGCGTAATGATCCCCGCAAGTCGATGAGCGAAGCGAGTATTAATCAGGTATTCAAACGGATTGGGTATACGGGGAAGGTAACGGGGCATGGTTTCCGTCACACGATGAGTACGATTTTGCACGAGGAAGGGTTCAATACGGCATGGATCGAAACCCAGCTTGCGCATGTTGATAAGAACGCGATTCGAGGGACGTATAACCATGCGTTGTATCTAGAAGGGCGAAGGGAGATGATGCAGTGGTATGCAGATTTCATCGGTCAAGTAGGCAAATTCCAGCTAACCCCTAGCTTATGCAGCTATTAGCTTGATTGCTTGATAGAGTGGTAAGGGGCAAGTAGAGCCTCTTCTCATCGAAGAGGCTGAACCAACGTGAGTTTATTTTTTGCCTTCGAAGTTAATGCTTTACGCAAATTTTTTGTTGTACCGTAGGATGTGAAGATCTGCGGAGGTTAGAGATGAAAATCATGCTATGTTAGTCACTGAGGAGTGAGTCAAAATGTTATAACTTTTTCAAAGAGGCGTTGTATCGTGAAAGTTGTCTTTAATGTTAATGGTAAAAAAGTCCCGCTCGAATCTCTGCAATATATAAGTAAAGCAAATCAACTTGAAGTTATGCGGAATTGGTTTTTTGAAAATTTCGAAGATCCCGCAAACTCTTGTCCGTATGAATCCCGTGAAGGCGGATATGCTTACATTTATGGTGGCCCATACGAAGCAAGTGAAGAGTTGCAAGCGATGTTTGAAGGGTACGTGAAATTTGATTATATCCAAGAACTAGTTAATGATTTACAAGAACAGTGCTACGAGTGGTCAGGTAATTCAAATAATATTAATGATTGGTACGACGAAGACTTGTACGATGCTGTTACATCTTCCGAACAACCCTTTTCTAAGTTCGTTGAAAGCATTGATGGAATAAAAATGCTGGCTAAAGGCGAATTTAAAGATAAGCAAAAAGAACATCTGCTTAGCATCTTATACATTAACGTCATTACAGCTTTGGAAACTCTTTATGTTGAGTTGTTTATTAACTCCATAGATAAAAATGACTCATACCTTAAAGATTTCATAGAAAAAGGTAAGACGGAATTTAAGGTAAGTAAAGAAATATTGGCTTTGCCATTCAAAGGAGAATCTATTGAAAACATGAGGGCGGAATTGATTAAAGCAATCAAAGAACATCTGATTAGTGCAAGTTGGCATAGTACAAACAAAGTTGTAGGTCGTTATAAAGCTACATTTGATATTAATGTACATAAAGAGTGGCCAATAGATGCGATAGAAATAGCTACACAAAAGCGTAATCATTTAGTCCATCGTGGCGGAAAAGATAAAGAAGGTAATTCGGTAGTGATCACCGAACAAGATTTAGAAATGTTGCTGGATCACGCACAAGCTCTTGGAGAAAAATTGTTTGATAGCCTTGGTGTGGCATTACAGAAAAAAGATGAGAGTGAATTTTGAGTCTCGAGGTCGGTTAATACTGCTACCGATAACGAGCAAGCAACTGATACTCGGCAGGCAGTGCCTGCCTGAGGATTACTTTTTACTTCCAAATTGAATGCCGAGAAGTTTATTCTCTGCTTTATCACCACGAAGAGTAAGGACAATTTTTGATTTCAGTTCTAACATTTCGATTTCAGATAAAGTTGTTTCCATAGCATTAAAGTTTTCAGTATTTAAAGATGCTATATATTGCTTTCCGCTTCGTTTTAATGACTGATTGACAAAAGAGAACCATCTTGCGCGAACACCTGGATCTATATCGGCAAAAAGACGATTATCATGCCATAGCATATCCATGGCATGGTTTTCGCCACATGTAAATACTAACCAGTCAAAGCATAATATCCTAGCATCATTGATCCCATCCGAATCATCACCCTCGATTTGGATGCTTAGATCATAACGGATTTTGTTGTCACCAGTATTAACATCTAAAACTATTCCTGCTGGTACCCTCGGGTACATTATTTCTGCGAGTTCAGCAAAAATTTTATCATATTCTGAAAGAGGATTTGTAGAAGCATAGTTCACCGCTAATCTGTCTTGTTCAACTTTTCTTTCTCTTAGATTTTGAGCTTTCTTTTGAAGGTTAATAGAGAAATTTAAATAATCATGCAGCCTTTCTTTTTCTTCTTTAAATTCAGCCAGTTGTCTCGCTATGACTGCGTATTCATCAAATGCTTTCTTGCCTTGCAGGGATTCCAAATATGAATCACGTAATGCCGAAATATCATTAATGTCAATTTTAAGAGATTCAATTTCTAACAAAAGTTTTATTTTATCATTTTCAAGTCTTTTCTTTCTGTTAAAAGATAATGATTTGTGAAAATTTTCAACTGACTCAAAATGGGCCAATGTTTCTGGCTTGAAAATCTCTTGTAAGCCATTGTACAGTTCAAGAAGATCTTCTCTTGAAATATCAGGGTGTGATAATAAAGTTTTTTCTATATTACTAACTTTAAATTCAGCTATATTTTTATTTTTTTCAACTTCTCGTAATTTTATAGTTAAACTGTTTGTTTCATTCTCAATAGCTCTGTATTGCTCGTGAACTTGAAATGTATTAAGTTCATCTTGCAGTCTTGGGATCTCTCTTTCTAGCCATTCATAGCGTACTTTAGGTTGAGAGCCTGCTCTAAACATGTCTTTAAGAATATCATCGTCTTGCCAATTTTTTAGGGATTGACTTACTTTATCCAGTTCTTGCTTATTATTTCTTTTGGATAATATTAAATTATGATCTATGCCGAGAAGAAATGCGGTGCGAAGCAATGCTTCAAAGTCTTGCTCCTTTTTTGTCCTAGTTGGACTGATGCAGTCATCTCTGGTATATCGCGAAAAACGCTTAAATAAAGATCTAAATGATAAATACGGAATGTTATTCTCAAGATTAAATATCCCTATTTTGTCTAATAGATCTTTAAATGCTTTTAGAGATATTGTTTTGTCATTTAATAATAATTTTTTCCCATTTCCCGTTCTAGATATTAAGTATTCAACTCCATTATGAGAAAAAAGTAACGAGAACCACCAATCTGGAACTGCTGAAGTTAATTTTTTATCAGCATTAGCGCCTAAGCAATGTTGAACGAGGCCGAGAATAAGTGTCTTGCCGACTCCGTTACTACTGCCTTCTTTTTCTTTAGAGCTATCACCAATAATCAACGTTAGCCCTGTGTCATTGAAATGCACTGGATGAAAGGTTGGCTGATCGCAAGTTAAGCGAATTAACTTCATTTAACTTTCCTTATTTTGTAATTTGTCATCAATGCTGCATATTGGCATTATTCTGTTTTCGTTATCTAGCATTATTTGTTTGATGCAAAAAAGAATGTCTACGGCAAGCATAAATTGTGTAAAAGAGGGCGTGATTATCGTTGATTTATTTTTTCGCTCTACTTTTGTCCATAGTTCTTCTATGGATACCGGTCCATCAATTAACGAACGGGTGTATCCTGCAATCGCAATTAGGGAGTTACTAAACCTAACATGCTTATGTGGCAGAAGCATTGCTTGGATGTTCATAAGCATCACATGTCTCAAAATATTTAGCTAAAATTAACTCTGCTGCAAATCGATAACTCGCGACCGCACTTGTGGTAACTTGAGGGGGAAGGAGTTTATCTATCATCCAAGTGTATCTTAAATCTGCATAATTGTGGTTATCTTCAGTTATCGCCAATTTGCTTTTTGCATAAGTTTCTTTAACTTCTTGAGCTATAGTTTGTTCAAGACCGCTATCAACAGAATCTAAAAATTCATTTATCAAATATAGTTGATAACTAAAAGATTCCAGCCTGCTCTTTATTGGTTTTGTAATACCATTTATTTTTATTTTATCTTCGAAGTCCGGGGCGGTTTCACTTAAAAAATTTATGGGTGAAGAAGATTTTTGTGCTAAAAAAGTCAACACTTCGCCAACAGCTCGACTATCTGTAAAATCCAAATCAACCTCAGGAATGAAACCTACAATATCTTGCTTTTCACCCTCAGATAATGACATAAATTTTTGAAGGAGCTCCATCCCGCCCATTGCACCTGCGTGATTAAGACTTTTACTGATTGCAAGCGAATTTAATGAAAGTCCAACAGGTGCTGGAATACCCTTAAAATAATCATTCATTACAAAAGTATATTTTGATACTTTCCCCCATTTGGCGACTAATTTATCAAAGTCGCCAATCGATTTATTAACAGCTTCTAGCTCTTTGGTTTGATTTGAAGGTTTAGGCCCATAAACTTGGAAGTAATGAGCTTCATGAGCAATCCACCCATCATTCCCGCCATCTCCCCAGTTTCCCCAAGGGGAAACAGCTTGAAAGCCAGGAGTTGCGTATTGCATAACCTTCGAAAAGAGCGCCTGAAAACTGTCTCCCATACATTCGTGTACTTTTAACCGAAAGAACTGTCTGTAGAGGTAATCTTGCTGTGTCGAACTCATTTTCCTCTCATCCATGATGAACACTCTTAGTGATAATATCCTCTCATTCATTGTTGTAAACCTATGATTAGCAAAATTGGAGATGATTTCACTTTGCACGGCGCTGGAACAGTCGCAGCCTAAGATCTCTCGTCATCTGGCGATGCTTCGGGAAAGTGGCCTATTGCTGGATCGCAAGCAGGGCAAGTGGGTTCACTACCGCTTATCTCCGCATATTTCTTCTTGGGCTGCTCAGGTAATTGAGCAGGCTTGGTTAAGCCAACAGGACGACGTACAGGCCATCGCCCGTAAGCTGGCATCAGCAAACTGCTCGGGTAGCAGTAAGGCTGTTTGTATTTAAAAAATTTGCCTGTACATATGTGTTTATTCAAATGTGAGGTATTAGAATGAAAGCGTTAATGGTATTTGAACTGGCATATGCTGCTATAAAGATAGCGTTCCATCGACCCGTTGAACTCACAGTTCTAATGACTCTTCACATTAAGGCTTTTTAATCACTTCAACATTAACGCTCGTGGTGCCATTCTCACGGCTTATCTGCCCGCTCACCCGCACCAGATCCTGCGCATCGAAGTGCTGCCCGTTCCAGACTTTCTGCGGAATACGAACTTTGATGGTTCCGGTTGGATCGCGGAAGGTGTACCACTCTTCCTGCTGCTGGCTGATGACATTGCCTTCCAGCGTGATCCACGCCCCTTCGTGCATTGACGACACGGCCTGAATGCGGCTTTGACTGTTTTCCTGCTGAACCTTATGACCGGCATACATGCGCTCAGTGGCGACTGGATCTTTCTCTGCGGAGAAACCGCCTTGCGCTGCCAGGGCTGGAATGGCGATGGATGAAGCGAGCAATACGCCGGTGACGTTGACGAACTGGCGACGAATATGACTGAAGTATTGTTTTTGCATAGCAGGTTCCATTTATGATTTCACATCCTCCCAGGGGGGATAACTTAATCATAAATGAGCGTCTATAAAAGCTCAATTGCTATCCCCTGCGGGGGGATAAAAATGTGACAGGCTTCAGAGATAAAAAAACCCACCGGTCGGTGGGTTCAGGCATGTGGCTTTTACAAGAGAAAATCAGCGGGTAACGCCGATCCAGCCATGGTAGCCCATGTAAATGCCGACAAGGGCAATCAGTACGCTTGAGAAGTATGGGGCTCGGCGTGCCAGAGTATCCAGACCGCTCCAGCGTTTGGTTGCCTGGCGAACGCTAAACGCCGCCGCTGCACCCACAGAAACCAGCGTAATCGCCAGGCCGATACTGAAACACAGTACCAGTGCAGCGCCGAGCGTAAATTCCTTCACCTGGATGCACAGCAGCAGAACGGTGATGGCCGCCGGGCAAGGAATGAGTCCACCGGTTAGCCCAAACAGGATAATCTGCCCTGTGGTTACGCTGCGATTGGCAAAACGTTTTTTGATGTCGTTAGCATGGGCTTTTTCGTGAGCGTCCTGGTATTCGCGGGAATTAACATCCAGCCCCTCCAGCGCGGAGTGGTCATGGTCGTGACCGTGCTCATGCTCGCGAAACTCCACATCATAATCGTGTACATGCCCACGATGGCCTAAAGACAGGCGCACATCGAAACTGTGTGGCTCAGGGATTGCCAGGACTGATTCCATAAACCCGTCTTTTTCAACGAAGTCGAAAACCTGAGAATACGTTCCAGTCCCCCGCCTTGTGGCCACAGAGATATTGCTGGCTTCCCATTTCCTGCCGCTGAGTGTGCGTAAACGCCAGTGAGGCGGTTGCCCTTCCTCGAAAATAGAGAGTTCAACGCTGCCGTGGCCGGTATCGATTATGCGGGTTTCGTCATGTTCGTGATGGCCGTGGCCATGTTCCTCTTCCTGCTCCATTTTCCACAGTTTTTCACCGCGCCAGGTGCGCCAGAACATCCATGCCGCCGTGACAAGAATGATGATGGCTGAAATCAGCTGGAACCAGGGTTCAGCGGACTCGGCGGTGAATTTCTGACTGATGTACATCCCGCCCATAGCAATGAGCCAGACCACAGACGTATGAGAAATGGTCGCGGCAAGCCCCAGTAATACGGCTTGTTTCACCGTTCCCCTGATAGCCACAATAAACGCGGCCATCATCGTTTTGGAGTGTCCCGGCTCCAGTCCGTGAAGCGCACCCAGCAGGATCGCACTGGGGATGAACAGCCAGGCATTCGCCACGCCTTGCTGTAAAAGAGCAGAAAAATCAGTCATGTTTCGCTTGCCTTAAAGATATTTAGTTATCTCTTTAAATTCGCTAAGCGTGTTATCAGACTCACTGTGGTCGGCATGAAGGGCGTCCTCCAGGCAGTGATCCAGATGGTCATGAATTAAGGTACGCTTCGCATTCGTTATCGCCTTTTCCACTGCGTGCAGTTGCTGGGCGATATCCAGACAGGCTCTTTCATCTTCGAGCATCTGGATGGTACTTTTCAGGTGCCCTGCGGCACGTTTAAGTCTTTTAATAATGTCAGGGTGTGATGCGTGAACGGTCATGATTTATCCTCTCCAGGTGGAGGGGATAAGATAATGTGTATCAACGCCAGGGTCACACTTTTTATCGGCTTATCCTCTCCTGATTCTTTGTCTTTTTGGGTTAATTACTTATCTTTCTTCGGCCATGACGGATGTTCATCGTCGATGACGAAATCATGCTCATGGGTTGTGTCTGAATCGGTATGACGGTGAATCTGAGCGTAAGCTTCATGCTCAGGACGCCAGATCAGTACGGCGGCAAGCAGCGACAGCACGGCCACAATAGTCAGGGCGACAAACGAAGCCTGTGTTCCCCATGTGGCACCTACCCACCCGGCCAGCGGATAAGTGACCAGCCAGCAGGAATGCGACAGTGCAAACTGGGCAGCAAACAGCGCAGGTCTGTCTTCAGCCGTTGATGAGCGGCGCAGCAGGCGACCACTTGGCGTCTGAGAAAGCGAATAGCCCACACCCAGCAGCGCCCACAGCACAACCAGCGTGACGTAATCCTTCAGGAAAATACCCAGCCCAAGTCCAATCACTAAAAGCGCGGTCCCCACAAGCATCGGCATGCGGTCGCTCATTTTGTCGAGGAGTTTTGGGAGAACCAGCGCCGACACCATGGAACCCACACCGAAGAAGGCCAGAGCAATGGCGGTAGATCGCTGTGAGAAACCAAAATCAGCCTGAACCAGAACAACGGTGTTGACGATAACCATCGCGCTCGCCGCTGCTACGGCCATGTTGAGTGCCAGCAGGCCACGCAGTCTTGGTGTTTTCAGGAAGATACGCATGCCTCGCGTCGTTTTGTCATAGATGCTGCGTTTAACCGTTAACGCTTTCATCTTTGGTAATGTGACGGAAACAACCAAAGCCGCAGAGGCGAGGAACCCGACCGCCGTCCCGGCAAACAGATTGTGGAAGCTCATGACCGTCAGCAGCGCCGCCGCCAGCATTGGGCTGATAACGCTTTCCAGATCGTAGGCCAGACGCGACAAAGACAGCGCCCGCGTATATTCGCGTTCGTCAGGAAGAATATCCGGGATAGTTGCCTGGAAGGTTGGCGTGAACGCCGCCGAGGCAGACTGAAGTACGAAGATCAGAATATAGATTTCCCAGATCTGGGTGACGAACGGCAGCGCAATAGCCACCAGAGCGCGAACCAGATCCAACGTCACCAGCATAGTGCGACGCGGGAATTTGTCGGCAAAGGCTGCCGCCACCGGCGCAACCAGAATATAGGCGCTCATCTTGATCGCCAGCGCGGTACCCAGCACAGCACCGGCCCTGTCTCCGGCGAGATCATAAGCTAACAGACCCAGCGCGACGGTCGCCAGACCGGTGCCGATAAGGGCGATAACCTGTGCCATAAACAGGTGGCGATAGGTACGATTAGATAGAATATTGAGCATCAGGAATTCTCTTGGCTTAAATTTATATCCCCCTGGGGGGGATATTGAAAGCATAGAGCGACCTGAAAAAAATGACAAGCATTATCCTGGTGGGGAGGATAGGAAGTTGACCAATCATCTGATATTTAGAATAAAAAAAGCTTCAGGTATCCCAGCGTTATACCTGAAGCAGCATAAAGAGTGTCGAAGGTGTTATCACCGCTTCCTTGCGAAGCCCCTTCTGACGAGAAAGGTGTTAACTCAGAAGTCCCAGGCAGGTTTTCAGACTCAGCCGCGTGGCTTCAACATCGCTATGGACGATGGTGCACCAGTCATCACGGTTAGCCCGAACGTCGTCCAGCCAGCTATTCAGCGCCTGATTGAAGGCCATGGTTTTCTCGCGCTGAGGCCAGCTCATCTGGTTAGCGCTGTAAATATCCTGACCGGGCTGTGGCATCTGTACGGTTTGCTGCGTCGACATCCGGGAGGTCACCGACCAGGTATCAGAGTTGCCATCCCAGGAAGGCATCACCGGGAAGCCCGCGCCGCGCAGGGCGATATCCCAGGTGGCATCAAACAGGCAGGTTTTCCCGTTTAACTCAAAAGTTACTGTGTCATGAAATCCCTGGGTTTGCGGCAAAATAGCCAGTATTTCCGGAGGAACGGGTAAATCAGCCCAGTCAAACTGCACCAGTTTTCTCTTCGCCGTAATCCCACCGGCAACCAGCAATCGTTCGGCCGCGGCGGCTTTATGACGACAGTCGCCAAAACCCTGCTCAAACAGACTCATGCTTTGGTTATTCCATGACCCAAGCTGATAGGGCACGCGCCTGACCAGTTCAAAAATGGCTCTCCGCAGTTCCGTTGAGCCCGGCTGAAGCCCGAGCGACTGCAAAATCCAGCCCGGCGTTATCGTCTCCTTAGCAGTGCGGCGAGCAATAATTCTTTGCCATGTATCACTGACTTTTTCGGCCAGAGAGGCTGCCAGGGTTTCCCCCGGCAGTAATGTTGTCATCAGCAACGCTCCTGTGGTGGTGAGAAAATGTCTGCGCGTCAACATATCGGGCGTTACACCTCCACGCTGCGACGAAGTGCCGACATAACCAGTGATTCACAGACCACTTCATCGTCCTGTTCCCGGTTTACGCCGGGGAAAACCATTTGACTCACTGGGGATGAACGAAGCCGGTGATAACGGGCAATCGCGCCATTCATTCCGCCCATTTGCTTACGTCTGACCAGCCGCAGTCCGTGCTCCCACGCGACTTCATCCATCGCGCTCGCCAGAACAGGATCATGGTTGAAGATTAAGACGCCATCCCCTTTCAGCAGACGGGCTGCGCTGCGAAGGAACGTTGTGTAGTCCTGCTCGAAATAGGCTGCGGCCTGGGAATAAATAATATCGACCCCACCGGCCTGAACGCCGCGATTTTCCAGTGCGCAGAGACCGGCTGCCGTCACGTAGGGATGCTCAGTCACCCCCTTTGGCAGCGATTCGTGCCATGGCGTGAGATTGGTGAAATGCAGGAATGCACTCTCCCCAAGCTGCTCCCTGAAACTCTGGGCAAGCCCGGAAATCGTCGCCTGATGGCTGGTCGCTTCTTCAGCACGAAAACCTGCCCAGGCAGCACCAATTTCAAGGAAGGTGACGGTACCGTTTTTGTGGTGAATATTTTTCGCATGGTGGGCAATGTCGAACCCAATTTCTCGCGCCAGACGAAAAGAACCACCGCTGGAGGTCCAGGGACCATCGAAACCAAAAGCAAGAATAGCTTTCAGCATCGAACCCGTTTCTTTGTGCATCATTTTCAGGAACGGAATGACCTTACGCCGCGAAGGAACAGGGACGTTCGGACGCAGTTTTTTGGCCTGGAGATCGCGATTCACGCCCATGCACAGTGTCTGCCAGTGCAGAGGGTTAATGCGATAATTAAGTTCAGTAAAATTACGCGCAATCTCACGACGCGCCTGTATGGAGTCTGTGTACATAGCTTCTCCGCTAAATCTGAAGTTGGTAAACGCCAGGCAGCAAACTGCTACCGGCAACAGCGATCAGATCTTGCGGGTGCTTGGAGGGCGGTAAATTATGTCCGTAGCCTTAACCGGGCTGCGAAGATCGGCGAGCGGCAACCATCTGTCTGCTATAGGAGAGAGGGTGATCTCCACAGAGGGCGGCTGCTGAGGGGTTTCATGGAAATGGTCTGTCTGATGATGGCCTGCGTGACCAGACTGAGGGATATCCGAGTCGTGGGAGTGATCCTGCACTGTCATGGTGACTTCTGCATCATGCAGATTCATCTCGTAACCTGTCAGGCCGTTGGTACCGTGTGACGCAAACGTGCCCATCGACGACATCATCATGCCAACGGCCATGATGACAATCATCAGAATATAACGGGGTGAACGTTTAAACATCAGGTACATCGCTGAGTGCTTCTCTCAATGGACAGTGACAACGGTTTAAAAATATTAGCATCCCCCTGGGGGGGATGTAAGAGGCTGGAGTGTAAAGTCTTGTATTGCCGAAGTGTGTAAAAAGGCCCGCATAATGCGGGCCTGATTAATCAGATTACGCGCTTAATGCTCTGGTATTCGCCATTGGTATCAAGCTGGATAGTAATCGTTTGTGAACCACGATTTCGCCAGAACCAGCCGTGCTTACCGTCAAAGGCGGCCTGCAACACACCATCCCTTGAGGTTATCTGCCGGTCCTTACCATAGCCGTGGTAAAACCCTTTCGGTGCGTTAACCGGATCGCCGTGTGCATCCACGTTGACAGGTCCAGAGCTTGTCCACTGGTAAGTCACCCGGGCATCCTTACGCATTTCCATCTTAACTTCAGCCGCCTCATTCGGTTTCAGAGTAATTAACAGCTGATTGCGCTGAGAACCGGCAGTTGGGGCTTCTGGCGCACGAGTTGTCGCCGGAACGCTCAGCTCCGGATAGTTGTTTTGCGTGATTGTCGGCGGGTTATCCGGCACCGGACGTTCATTCACCGGAGTGGTTGACTGTCCCCACTGGCTCGTACTCGCCTGTTTGTCCGTGGCGGCTTCCTCCGCCAGCTGCGTTTTGATTTCGCCCATCTGTTTAAGGCCCAGCAGACGGCCAACGCCCGTTGGATCGATACCGTATTCTGAAGGCATCACGATGGTTATCAGCAGCGTCAAAGCGACGATAGCCGCCAGAATAGTGGACTGCATCAGCTTCATCGCAGACGGCAGCTCTGCGCGGGTCGGTAAATCGGTGTTATACATTCTCTTTTCTCCCTCAGGCTAAAATGTAGCCACAAATCTGGTAACTCATTAACAGGAAACCGGCGCTCATCATCACTACGTTGGCGGTGTAGGCATGGCGGAAAAAGCTCGCCGTCTGCCGCCAGTAACTCATGATGATAAGGATGGCGCTCAGCGCCAGAAGCTGACCTATCTCGACCCCGACATTGAAGGCAATCAGGTTGACGAAAAGGCCATCGGGGGAAATTTCGAACTCCTTGATTTTGGTCGCCAGGCCAAAGCCATGGAAGAAACCAAAGATAAGCGTAGCCATCTTCGTATTAGGCTGAAAGCCAAACCAGCGCTGGAATGCGCCAAGGTTATCAAGGGCTTTGTAGACCACGGACAGTCCGATAATGGCATCAATGAGATAGGCGCTGACGCTGATATCAAAGAACGTACCAATAAGCAGCGTCGTGGAGTGCCCGATAGCAAACAGGCTGACGTACAGCCCGATATCACGCATTTTGTAGAGAAAGAAAATCACGCCGAACAGAAATAGCAGATGATCGTAGCCGGTGACCATGTGCTTCGCGCCAAGGTAGATAAACGGGATGATGTTAATCCCGGTGATTTCCTGAATGTACCCTTTGTCGCCTTCGGCTACGCCATGTGCGGCCGCACCCTGGCTGTAGAAAAGCAATAACAATAAGAAAAACAGACAAGCCGAACGCGCCTGAGTCGAAAACAGGCCACCGCTCAACCGGCCTTGTAAATTAAGGCAGGTGTTCATACAAAATCCTTACAGTTTGAATAATAACGAATTAACAGCAGTTATTACGCAGACAGGGATCTCGGAGGGCGTTCGGGGGTGGCCTGTGGCATTCGCAGAATTTGTTCTGAACTCAGTGCAAACGTCGCGCGCATACCTGCGTTCCAGGCCTGCAAGGCAGTCAGAGTGAAGAGCTTGTTCAGATCGTGGGAATGATCGGCATTGAGGTGATGCACATTACCGTGCGAGTGGAACAGTAGCGGATCGTGTTCATTCAGCGGCTCATCGCTGTCGTGCTGATGCTCACTGACAGACGTTGTATCCTGAACGTTATACATAGCCTGTGGTTTTGCCATAAGCGAACTGCTCAGCACGGCAACAGCCATGATGATAAGCACGATTCTGGAAATGACTTCACGGCTAAAAAACACAGTCAACGACATCCTGGTGATACAAGGTAACAACGTGCGTAATGTATCTGTTTTGCTGACCGCATTTCAATAGGTCTTTTGGAGCCGGATGTTGTTTTAATAATTACTTGGCATAACTTCCGCTTTTTGGCGTCAAGCAATCGATACAGCTCTTACACATCAGTTGCATAGATCCAGTCAGCACATTGAGGACATATCTTCTCTCCATGCCAACAAACATGGCACCAGCAGCATCGCCATTGCCTTATCTTCGTGTTGGTAGGTCGAATGGGCTTTTCCGAAGTTGGGATGATTTTTAGCGAGGTTTGCTCTGGTGCTGTTTGTAGCTTGTTAAATCGACATGTTTTGAGCCGAGCAACATTGTTGATATGTCCCGGTAGGTGCACAAACGTTTTTGTAGATGTCAGTGGATCAACTTGAACGCCGATCTGCAGTTTGCAGTAAATACAATACATTGAATCAAAATCAACCTGTTGAACAGATTCTGGTGTAACCCATTCGCCCTTTGCGGTGACGGCATGAGTGGCTAAAACGAAGTAATTCATCATGAACTCCGGAGAAAAATAAAAAAGCCAGCATGGTTAGCTGGCTTTGTGTTTGGTTGAGAGATGTGGCTGGCGGTAACACCCTGACCAGCCCCTGTTCGATCAAGACTGGCTACAGCCAAATGACCGTTCCTCATTGCTGTATACTTTCGTACGTTCCTTTGCCAGATAGCTAAGGCGGTACATTAAACCGTTATATGACTCAGAGTAGGCTGGAGGATTATTGATATTCAGGTGATAACAGGGATTATCAGGGAAGTGAATCAGCGTTAAATATTCAGTAGCTAAAGGTAGCTTTAAAGCGCTCAACCATGCAGCCTGAATCATAGAGGCCACGTTATAATCATTCCCCGTATAATCACCGAGACCGAGAAAGGCATCCTTATTGAGGAATAACACCACATGCCAGTGTGGTTTATCACTTTTATCTTTATCAATTTCTTTAACCCAGGCGTAGCGTAAATGGCACGGATAGACTCTCATGCCATTTTTACTTTTGTTCTTCAGGAATATCTGTATACGGGCATCAAGTGCTTCAATAAAACGGGACATGAGTCCTTTATTCATATCGATGATGCAAGAAATGCTATCACCGGTATCTTTATAATTGGGTACATGAAGGTCAACACGAATGGCTGTTGTTCTTGGATGTTCACGCACAGCGTTATGAATGACATTCGACAATCGATGTAAGTAATGAGTGTTGAATGGTGCATGGTTCATATTGAGTGTATAGATATTATTCATTGTTTCTTTTCTCAGAATGAAGAGCATCATTGCTGATGCCATAATGTTTTAAAGGATGGGAGTGATATCACTTCAGATTGTTAGAGTGTAGATGCCATGTTTAACTGATAAACGTATCGGACATATATCACTGATGTGATATTAATGAAGTTTATGTGGTAATTATTGTTGCTTATTTTAGTGTGATACTTGGTGTTGATGTTTATATTACGCATGTATAGCAGGTATGTACTGATGAGTATATATTACCATACCAACACAACTGGTGTATTAAACGACCGCTGAATTCCAGGAGATATTCACATTCTATATTTAGAATTCACTCCGAAGTTAGCTGGTTTTTCATAAGGAAAGGGCTTACTTGTTTTCCTCATTAAAGATTACAATAGAACCAGAACGCGATAATTTAATCCTCTCCTCGATCCACTCTTTTACTTCACTTTCAATCCAGCGGGAGCTGCGACCAAACTTCACCGGCTTTGGAAACTTACCTTCATGCACCAGCTTATAAAACCATTTATCAGATAACCCTGTCAGTTCAGTAATGAACTGCATGCTAACGAATTTATCTTCGTGAATATTAATAGTGCTCATGACATGTTTCCGTAATTTATCAGGAGGACACCGGTCGGCATCCTTTCATGTCATTGGTCGCGTATGTACGATTTTACATTCCCAGTGATCTGGGCAGCATTTGAAAAGCTGCAACCTTTTACTGCAGATGCTCAGAAGTCACCCTGTCGTCACACTTTGATAAACTGGAAGCAGAAATCCATGCTGAAATCACATCCATAAATATGGTAAAAGCCCTGACGTTACGAGACTTACAGGCCAGTCATGTACTACATTTTTTACTACATAAAAAACTACGTTTATAGCTATGAAAATAACTAGTTTTCACTCTTCTTTTTTGACTATTTTTATACCTGACCTTATGATGATTGAAATTTAATCGAAACGTATTACAGGACGTAACTTGTGGAAAATTCACTGCACAGTGCAATAATAAATAACAGGAGGGCCATGAGATTATTCTTGTGGTATCTATCTGATCAGGATCTGGCCATACTGACCAATAAACTGGCATCAACTAAAAACATTTACAATGCAGATGACATATTTGGCAGTAATATTGAAATCGCTGAAGAGGCAATTAATCAGGCTGTGCGACTGATAAAAGATAATGAGGTTAAGAGGATCTACACAATAGATTTTAATGAGTTTAAATCACTCCAGATACCCGCATCTGAATTTTCTTGGGTAAAAAAATCACCTGATGCTTGCTACTTCACATGGCTGTTTATCAAAAGCCAGATACACGATTCATTCAAATTGCTTGAGTTGGACGTTTTTATAGTTGGTAGAATAAGGAACCAACGCTATCCCAATATACATGATTCCCTTTACAATAAACTGGAACTGGATGCTTACCCTGTCGATAATAAAGAGCGTCTATCAGTTATAGAGGATTTTTTTGACCGTGCACCTGCGACCCTTAAAGCCAGGCTCGATCTGATGCGCCAGATTCGTAACAAGTGGGAGGAAATTTATCCTTCGAGTATAAATTTCCCTCTTTCACCAAAAAGCAAGAAAAAATGCGACTGGGCATGGAAATACATTCAGAAAGATAGAAGTCGAATGAATACCCGGAGAAAAGACCGTGAGGGGCATTATACAGGAGAAACCAATCCGGCACCTTTTACTAACAGCAGTATGCTGTCCATGCTGAGGCCGTCAGGCTCCTTTGAAAAATACATGGCTGTTAAGTTTTATTTTTTGTTCATTTATTTGTTTTTAAAAGATGAACTATTTATGCAACGTTTTAAAAAGGCATGGCAGGTACATCAGTACAGAGCAACTTCTGATACCAGAGAAAGAAAAGCATCTTTGCGTGCCCGGATAAAGAATAAAACATCCGCGCCCAATCCCGTTTCTGAACCATTTACAGTCACAACACTTACCGAGCTTGCTACTATCAGTAACATGTCCTTCATACCGGAAATACAGTCCTATAGCCAATATGCTCCGGTCAATGAAATAACGGAAAAGGAAGAAAAGGACTGTCAAACTCATAATGCAACGGTACTGCACGCCTCTCCTACTGATAATTCCAGCGATGGCCAGGTTACGCATATTTCCATTGGGGAAGCTCTGAAACGTATGGGGAAATTACCTCGCAGTGATGAACACTCAGCACCGATGCCAGATAAAAATCCGGGCTCAACCTCAAAAAAAATCTGGACGAGGTTGCAAAAAGCGATGATGGAAGGTGACAAGGACGAAGACTGAGCATCCCCGCGTTCTGACGCATCCCATTTTTTTTCAGACCTGTATTACCACGGTGAGATCATTCCGGACAGATTCTGGAGTGTCTCACCGCATTGATCTGCAACACCGATCGATACTTCAAATAATGATAGTCACTACCTATCGATAGTGAATTATTGATCGTTATTTGCATAGATAATAACGATCAATTCCTGGTAACTGATCAGTAATAACGATTATCCCGCCCCGGACAAAATGCATACGATCGAATGGCCCTTTGTACTACAAAAGGCCATTTTTCGTTTGTAAAACAATAGTAAGGAATTTCTATGTTGAAGATCACATCTGTACTTCTTTTCGGTGCAACATTGTTTAGCTGTGTTGTGCACGCCATGGGCCAGGAGCAGCAATGGGGCAACTGGTTTGGCACTGTCAATGCGATGGAGTTTGAACTTAACGCCGACAATAGCGCCGGAGAACGTATGACGATCACCTGCCGGGACAGCAATTTGATAGTGAGCTACAGCGGGTCTGATAAGGAGCCAATGGATATACCAGATAATGGACAAGAATCCATGGGAATCAATATCAACGCTGTTCATTACCCGCTAGATGAGGCGGCTTTTATAGCGCTCAAAAACACAGGCAACCATGGGCAAATTGAAATCACCCGGATGAATAAACCCGTATCTCACCCGTTCAAAACCGCAGGGCTCAGGGACGCTCTGTCGGACCTCAACTGGGAAGACTGCATCAGCCATTAATCACCCCTTCCAGTAACTCATGCTCCCACATTGTTAATCATCAGTAAGGATATCTTTTATGGCGACATTCATTTCACGCCTGGTTTTAGTCTGCACCCTTTCGCTCCCGGCATTCAGCTCTGCTATCACTATTCAGGGGAACATTCATCCTGAGCGCTATACCTTCTTTCTGACAGAAAAAGGCGGCGAAATGCTGCGGGACATGAACAACGAGGCCGTGAACGTAAAACATAGCGGAAAGGCCAGTGCTTCGGTTGATGCGCAAAATAAGGCTGCGGCTGCAAACATATCGCCCCTGCTGTACCCGGGTGCACCGCTGGAGCAAAACTTTATCCGCTACGACGGTAAGCCAGTGAAAGCTCTGACCTGCCTTATTACCACCCGCACCATGCCGGGCCAAAATAAAGACTATGCATGGGAGGAAACTTACTGCCTGGATGAAACTGGTGCAGCCTACATTGGCACTAAAGGCTGGCCGTCTCGTACTATTTTCAGTAAGAGCTGTGCAGTGGGCGCTGCTGACTGCCCTGTTTACCTGAGCATGAACAACGACCCGCCAACCATGCGTAACGACGCTGTTCAATATGTTCCTTACAGCCGCGAGCGCGTAAGTGGGCAGACAGGACGTAGCCCTGAGCCAAAACTAACGACGACTGAAACCGTCGCTGAGCAGGACGGTTATGTAGTGAGTTTTGTTAAAGCCAGCAACTGTGCAGACAATAAACTGATTGTGAAAAATAAAAACTCAGGGAAAACTGCTGCAATTGCAGGATTAAATGGTTGCACTTTTGATCCGAAGAATAATGCAGTAATTATCTTCCCTCTAAATGAATACGTCGGCGTTTACAGTGGTCCCACAAACGCTTCTGAGGAAATAGCTTCCGTCGATCTCCCCTAATTATTTACCCGGTCCGGTATACGCTACCCGCGATACCGGACGTATTATGGACAGTCCTATGAAATACCCGAAATTCCCTGACGATATAGATACACAATCACTGGATCTGACCTGGCCCGTTGTTTTTAGCGTTGCAGGACTCACTCTGCTAAGGAGTAAGTCGGTCGTATGCCAAACATTGGGAGCCAGCCTGATGACCCTTAGCCTGATAAGGCTCATAAAAAAACTCGCCACTCTTGCCTGAAAAAGCCCCTATCTGGCAACACGGTTTGTGTGCAAGCTCCTGGATCACACGTACTATCGCCTTCCGACGTTCACCTGAAAGCTAATTCTCGACAAAAGCTGAAGCGCTCCTTTATCAAAGGGCTGGCTGCAATAGCAGAGGACAGAATTAATGATGATGCCTTTGTTTTATCGGTGTGCAGCAAAGCGTATGAACGCTTGCCTCTGATCATAAGGCGAGTCGTGAAGTACGAATGGTGTCTTCGATACTTCCAGTACAGTAAACCCTTTATTCTGCAGCGATTACAACATTACCAGATCGACAAGCTAACTCCGCCGACATTACCTGACAGTGAACTGTCGCCACAGCAAGACCAGCCACCAGCTTCTCCCTGAATAATTTATCTTCCATCCGAAGCCACTCCAGTGGAGTGGCTTTTTTATGCCCATTTTTAAAGGAATTAACTATGACACGTTTAGCCAGCCGCTTTGGTGCAGTCAACCTTGTACGTCGTGACCGCCCATTAACCCGCGACGAACTGGCCCATTATGTGCCAAGCGTCTTCAGCGAAGAAAAGCATGAATCCCGGAGCGAACGCTACACCTACATTCCCACTATTACTTTGCTGAATAACCTTCAACGTGAAGGGTTTCGTCCGTTCTTTGCCTGCCAGACCCGCGTCCGGGATGAAAGTAAACGAGAGCACACGAAACACATGCTTCGTCTGCGCCGGGAAGGACAAATTACCGGCAAACAGGTGCCAGAAATTATCCTGTTGAACAGCCATGATGGTTCCAGCTCTTACCAGATGCTGCCGGGGTTATTTCGTGCCGTATGCCAGAACGGGCTGGTATGCGGGGAGAGTTTCGGTGAGGTGCGGGTGCCGCACAAAGGCAACGTAGTCGAGAAAGTCATTGAAGGAGCCTACGAAGTACTGGGGATATTTGACCGCGTAGAAGAGAAACGCGATGCCATGCAGTCGCTTTTGTTGCCGCCACCCGCACAGCAGGCAATGGCGAAAGCAGCATTAACCTATCGCTTTGGTGAAGAGCATCAACCGGTGACGGAATCGCAGATACTTTCGCCACGTCGCTGGCAGGACGAGAGCAACGACCTGTGGACCACTTACCAGCGTATTCAGGAAAACCTGATTAAAGGTGGTCTTTCGGGGCGCACGATCAGCGGTAAGCGTGCTCATACCCGTTCGGTAAACGGTATCGACGGAGATGTGAAGCTCAATCGTGCTCTGTGGGTGATGGCCGAGAATATGTTGCATCTCGCGTCATGAAACTTTTTATCATTCTTCAGGCCCCGCTAAAAAACCAGCGGGGCCTTTTGTTTTAAGGAACCATTATGTCTGTATCCAATTTATCGCCGGTGTTTCCGGTAAACGAGCAGCGCGTAATGCGAAGGGCATTACGACTGGTTGAGAAATACCTGCGTCAACCGAGTGAGTCATTTACCTCCACCAGCCTCACAAAAACCTGGCTGCAACTGCAGATGGCGCACCTGGAGAGGGAAGTCTTCATCGTGATGTATCTCGATAATCAACACTGCCTGCTGGGACGAGAAACACTGTTTACCGGCACGCTCAGCCATACCGAAGTGCATCCCCGCGAAGTGGTTAAATCAGCCCTGAGACATAACGCTGCTGCGGTCATTCTGGCTCACAACCACCCGTCTGGTACGACAGAAATCAGCCAGCAGGATAAACATATTACTCAGAGGATTATGAAAGCGCTGGCACTGGTGGAAGTGCGCGTGCTGGATCATCTTGTAATCGGAAACGAGGTGGTGTCTTTTGCTGAACTTAGTTTGCTTTAAAGGAAGGTTTTCATGTCATTAATACCAGCCCATGAATGGGGGATAAAAAGCGATATTGTTCCACGGCTTGGAGTCAGATTAGTTCAGGAAGGCAACCGGCTGCACTATCTGGCTGACCGGGCTAGTATCACCGGTAAGTTCAGTGACGCCGAATGCCTGAAGTTGGATATCGTATTTCCGCATTTTATCCGTCAGATGGAATCGATGCTGACCACTGGTGAAATGAATTCTCGCCATGCCCACTGTGTCACTCTGTACCACAACGGTTTCACCTGCGAAGCCGATACCCTTGGTAGTTGCGGCTACGTATACATCGCCATTTATCCCACTCAACGCTAACAAATTTCACGAGAGCAAACATGAAAAATCTACCTGCTACAATTTCGCGGGCGGCGAAGCCCTGCCTGTCGCCCGTTGCAGTCTGGCAAATGTTACTTACTCGTCTGCTTGAACAGCACTATGGTCTGACACTGAACGACACGCCGTTCAGTGATGAAACTGTAATTAAGGAACATATTGATGCTGGGATTATCCTGGCCGATGCAGTCAACTTCCTGGTAGATAAGTACGAACTGGTTCGCATTGATCGCAGAGGATTTAGCTCACAGGGACAAGTACCATATTTGACCGTGACAGATATCCTTCATGCCAGAAGAGCATGTGGATTAATGAAAAGTTGCTCTTATCGGGAAGTAAGTAATATTGTTCTTAGTCATTCGCGGCAGTGAGGGGGTCTTCAAGAGCCGAGAAGATTTGCACGGTTTGTGAAGAAACTGGTGAGATTGGCGACTCAATGAAAACCTCATCGAGTCGCATGAAAAACAAGGTGGGGGCACAAAAGGGGGCATTTATAAAGATGAAACAAGAAAATATGTATATTTATCAATGGTTGGATGGGTTGTGTTATGTTCCTATTATCGCACCATCAACAGAAAATCCCGTAAAAACAGCATTCTTTAGCATGTTTATCTAACGGTTTGTAACTTCTGTTCTAACGTCTGTTAGCACTGGTAAACGCCTTTGCGTTGTATCGGCTCAAGTATTGTACAACGTACTGGCGGGTAGTTACCAGGCTCAAGCCCGAACAGCATTAGAAATTATGCCATCCCTTGAAGCTAAAAGAGTTGCCGGACTCTCTAAACACATCACTTGAACCCTTAGCGATACGTTCCGCGCTTCGTGCGGCGCTCAATGATGCTACACGTCGAGATGACGTTGCAGAGAATAAACAGGCGTAATGTTGGGAAGACTAACCGGATCGGGAAAGAATCCGGCTCTGCCACGGTTTCGATCACCGGAGTATAACGATCACCTGATAAGAGAACGTGCTAAGGCTTTATCCTCCCTGCGAAGGGATTACACCCTGCGGAAGCGCTACGCGCCGCCTTTTCTTATGTGCCCAACACGGCACGTAATGGTCATCCATTATCTGCACCATTGTAACTTTCGTTGTACTGTCTCTCTGCTGTACGTTGAGCGCTGGCAGATTCAGCGGAGGTGATATCATGTCAAAAGCCACGAATAAGGCAGCCACTAAGCGCAACAACCGTAAGATTCACGCTCGTAAATTCCTTGCTACGCCAGAAGGTAAAGCTTGGCTTGCTAAGAAGCAGGAAGAGCGAGAGGAAATCAAGCTGGCGCGAACGGCTAACAACATGTTTTAAGCTACCCATCACGGTGCTAAATGGCTTATATCGTCTAAAATCTATTAGTTGCACAATTTAGTGGGCTCTTTCTTTGGAGACACTCACCTTGACTGGAGAGCAACGAGATTTTGTTGAGTCAATGTATCAGGATAATACTAACAGTAGGGGGATGGTAATGACCAATAAGCAGTTACGTATCCACTATGGGTTTCATGGAAAACATAAAGAGAAAATTATTGAATGGGACGGATGTGATCAAATCAATACCGTGTTGTCAGCGCTTGTTGAAGATTTGAATATACCGACAGCTACTCAGACAGTTAACCTCCTTGAGCATGGCATTGATGATGTGTTCTTCTTTGATGAAGTAAGCAAAAAGTGGGAAGAGATCCCTACAAAATGGTTGGCAAGGGCATAAGGGGGCGATGTCCCCTTTATTTTATTTTTTAATATCGCCAGTACATTGATACTCCATTGAGACCAGTGTTTCCATACATCCGCTTGAGGATGGTTGAGAACAAACTGAAGTATAACCGCCGAAAGGCTAAGCACCAGAATAGCCACATGCAGCGCAACGCTCTGCTGCTGCTTGAGCGCCTTGCTGGACGTTCACTTTAGGGGGGCGAACATCCCGAAAGAATAACTCGTTTTTACAGTCCCATCAGACTTGCTACCACCAGTTAGAACCTGTTGTTTCTATACAGCACACCCAGACAGAAGCAGAGAAGAAGCTAACAACATCAATAAACTTTTACGCATCAAGGATCATCCCTACCAAGAGTTTTTGTGTTAAGTTGTTGCGGTAAGATTGCTAACTTAAAATATAGCCTCAAAAACTGTAAGAGTTTTCTTAATGATTTCTGTCTGATTCTTGAAAGAAGGAATAATAGTTGCTGCGCGTGATAATGTTAATTGTTTCTATCTTGGCATTACCTGAAACATTAGGTTGCTCTTTTATTGTGTTCTTGTTTGTGAATAACTGGTTAAGTAAACAGGAGGCGATTGCCATCGCGCGTATTATTGCCGTCGAGATGCGTTCATCTGGTTATATAGATAGTTTCGAACTTCGTGTGAGCAGATTTGGGGCGAAGAAGTTTTTTAGTATGTTTGGGGAGTTTTACCTCAACCAATTTGATCCCGACACACGAGAGAGAAAGTATCAGGGGGATGTATCTCTGCAAGGTGTGGGTAATGTGTACTGTGAGTTCACTTATGATCACTACAAGTTTACCAAGTGCACCCTCACTGCTGGTGTGTTCTGATTGCTTTCCAAATGCTCTGGTGCGCCTTGCGTTAACCTTTCAGTCTCATGAGCGCCAGCGGCAGTACAATCACATGTTTCATACGTGCGTCCCTCTCTTAATGCCTGTTGAATACTTCGTTCGTAGTGCGTCCACTTTGGCCTGAGTGATCCCCAGGTAGGCGCGTGTGTGTTCGGTGGAGCGATGCCCTAACATTTTACTAATCACCTCTAAATCCTCATTGTTATTATGGGCAATCGTTGCCACGGTCTTACGTGCGCTGTGCATTGCGATCACTGCGTCCGGTGGAAGGAGGCCGCGCATCTTGAGCTTATCTACTGCATACTGAATCTCTGCATGGATTTTAGAACGGCTGATCGGCTTACCCTTGCTCCGGTTACTGTCATTCTGGAACACATATACATTATTCCCGCGCTCGTTATAACGAGCTTTCAACACCTCCCTTGCTGTCTCCGTGAGTTCCACTTCTACCGCTTCCTTTGTCTTGTCCTGTGTTATACGCAATACCTTGCTACCAATATTCAGTTCGTCCCAGCGCCAGGAACGCATATCCACGCCGCGAAGCTGTGTCTCTACTCCTATAAGGAAGAGATCCGCCACTGTCTGGCTCTTCTTCGCGATTTCCTCCACTACAATCTTCACCTGTTCGGCGCTCTCAAGTCCGTCTGTACGCTTTGCACCCTTACTGATTGCCATTCTCTACCTCCACAATCTGTCTTTATGGTGTAAATATTGATCAAAAACAGAAGGATAGCAAGATCATTTTGTTCGCATTTGCATAAATGTCTTATTGGTGGGGTTTAGGAAGTATTAAGTGGCATTAAACGCGATTAAAGCCGATTTAGGGGAGCGCGGTTGCGAGAAGTGCTTAACGGACTAAAACCAGGCCTCCCGATCTGGTGATTTCGTGAGTTTAAAATATCTTATTGATTTATAATGGTTTTATTTTTAACAATGATGTTTCATGGAAACTTTATTTTGTCAATATATTTATTTTTACACCCTGATTTTGCCCCAGGAATAGCCGAAAAAAGGCCAATAAATCGAGCTAAAATATAAGTGATTGTTTCTACTAAATGATGAATAGGACAGATAACCTGAATGTCCTATCGGAGTGAGATATCGCACGACAGATGATAATAATTCTCACATGAGTTGATTGCACCAAGAAATGATTAGAATGCTAATGAATTGGTGGGATTTGACATGGAAAAAGAAGCATCGTTTCAATTTAGAAAGCTCGTTCAGCACATTGCACCTACCATGAAAGTGTACATTGTGGACAATGATCGCTGTGAGCCTCACGGCGCAAGGCTTTACGCAAAGTGAGTGATAGTTTCAATTGTTACTATCTTAATTGCTATGGTAACTTTATCCCTGTAACAACGGCAATCTTTACCTGACATTTAAGATAGGTTTTGGCGTTAATATCGTATGGTTTTGATAGGTATAACCTAAGGTTTTCCTCTGGCTGTTCTTAGGATTGTTGCATGTGCGATTCGTAGTGAGCAGGGCGACGATCTACCGTTGGGTGAAGGGCTGAAAGTGACGTTTTGTTACTTTCGTAATATACGGGAAAAACCCGTATGTTTAGATGTTGGTTAACTGGATATACAGGAAAAACCCGTATGTCTGCATGATGATATACAGGAAAAACCCGTATGTTTCGGCATGATATACGGGAAAAACCTGTACTATATAAAGAGATTCTAAAAGCGATCTCTAAAAGAGAGCTTTTAGAAGATCTATGTTTTTGCGCTTGTCGCAAAGATCATTTTGCTGGCGGCTCTTCGCCGTCACTCAAGGGGAAATGTCCTGGTACGCCGTTTGGTGGCTTCCCGGACACCCCCGTTCCTGCTCACGACGCAGCAAAGCGTTACTCTTTACCTTCTGGACTCGTGCAAACTTCGTTTCTGACGAGAGTCAGGCACGAACGATTATTTGCCATCGGCAAGAGATCGCTTTCGCCGTGGGCGAATACCATTGCGCTGTGCGCTTTGTTACCATCTGACCAACCAACTACCGTTGATTGTCCATCTGATAAGCTGACTAACTTCAACCATCCATTCATGAACTAACGTTCACCCATGCAAGGTTTCAGTAAGTCAGTGGCTAAGGCTTCACTGGTCGCTGATAGCTCCAGTTCATCCAGCCTCAATCCAATACCAACACCTACTATCCTGATAACTACCGTTATCCCTCTGTAGTTGTGCTATTGGTTTCGGTAAGTGCCAGAGGGCGCACAGGAAGCCCGTAGAGCGATTTAAACAGGGTAGGGAATGCAATGGTAGCCTGAAAGCGTCAGAACGCCGCAGAGAGCGTTACAGGCTGTTTTTCGTTGTTCTTGTGGCTGTCTTCTCTGGTGGCAAGTTCTACCACAAAAACAGATTGACATCCACTGTTTATTTTGTGTATAAAGAGCACAAATCGCAAAGCAGAAATACAACGCATTGAAAATGATCAAAAAAATTTCGAATAATCACCGTTAAGGGGTTGACAAAAGTTTAGAAATAGGTTAGAATACCCATATAGCATAAAACTTTATCCACATAATCTCTTAATGCACTTTGAGCCGTCAGGCTGCAAGGTGTCTTTTTATTTACGCCAACCATAGGAGGCCACACTGAGATACTTTGACGTTGAAGACACACTTCAACAATTGAAAGACGGAACCACCAACCGTTACCGCATCCGAGCACTACGCAACGCTTGCCGCGCTCGTGGATACCACGAGAGGGAAGCCTTTCTCACAGAAGTATTGAAGCGCTGGGATGAAATCCGCACTTCGACCACCAACGAATAAACCAGAAGGAGGAAACCATATGAGCGAAACCCAAAAGAAGAAACCAGCCGGAACATTCGTAAAACTGCCGGATGAAGTGTTTACCACTTTGTTCAAAGAAGCACGAGCGCGAGGCTTAACAGTGCAGGAGATGTTAATTGACGCTGCAACCAAACTTTCCACATCAATTCAGAGCGGAGAACGTTCTATCAAATAAGGATACACCCTAACATGACTGACATTATAAACAGTAAGGTTTTTAGTTTTACCAATACAGAAGACGCTTTCAACGAATGCACCCGGATCACCAATCTGAAAACGGGCGTTACAGTTTCATTATCACCAACAAACAAACAGCTATTTGTAAGAATACGCCATCGTTTTCACAATTTTGTGAAAAAGAGAGGTGGGAAGTATTACGACAACATTGATCAGCTTGGTGAGAGTGTCGGGGTAAAATACGATGCAGCAAGCGACGGAATAAAGAAACTTAAAGCTGTGGGGCTAATTTCGGGAACTATTAAAGGCAGATCCTACCAGTGGGAAAGCGTTGCAGATCTAACGCCAGAAGATTTCCTCTTCGAGCGTGATATTAACGCGATGAAACGCAAAACCGCGCCTGAATGGGTGGATTGTCTAAAACATCCAGTGTTTGGCAACGCTAAAGAAGACGTAGCGCCAGAGGTGCAGGAAGAAAAGCAACAGTCTGTTCCAGAAGCCGATCCGATGTGCGAGTTTGACGATACGCCGGAAGAGGAAGCGCCAGCGCCGGAAAAAGTGGAGCCAGCACCGAAGCCAAAGCCCACGAAGAAACCAGCGGCAAGGAAAACACCAGACAAACAGCAAACCCTTTCCCCATTCGAGTTTAAAACGCCACGGGATGAACGTTTTGACGGGATAACTTTTAATAGGTTAAACGACGCATCTGATCGCTTCTTGGTATTCCAGGATTACGATCTGCCATACCTCGTGTTATTCGAGAGTCAGGGGAAGCTAACCAACCCGAAAGCCATAGAACATCTGAAAATGAAGAGAAATCTCTTCGAAAGAACAGGGCGCTTGTAGCCATTAATAACCAGGAGGATTATGATTCAATACTTAGTAAAATACGGCGTTGACCGTATTCAGATTAACGACGCTGGAAAGCGCGTATTAGAAACCCTGCAATACTTTTACAGATCCAAACCAACCAAGATCCGACTTGGTGACATTATCGAACGTTCTGGATGTTCGCAGAGCGGTGTGATGTTCTGGCTTCACACGTTAAAATCATTCGGTGTGATCGACTTTAAAGAAACTGGCTATTTTGACGTAACAGTAAAATCAATGATCTCGGATTATGAGATCATCTACTCAAACAACTAATAAAATCTACGGGAAACTTTTATGATCATCGCTATGTATTGGTTATTTGCATTTTACGCAGTATGGACATTAACGAGAAAACACGGAAGTTTCCCTCTACGAGGAATGAATGGGAAAAAGAAAACGTAACGTAGTTACAAAATTTGAACGAAACGCACAATCATTATTACGAACATCTGATTTTCAAAATCTATCTCGCCTTTCGAAGGAATACAATTCTGTTCCTGGTGAATGGCAAACTACAATTATTGAAGAGAATAGCCCTGCAATGTCTCCTGACGAGATGGGCGCATTACAGGATATTCTCAATAGCTGCCCTGGTGCATTCTGGAAACCCAGGAAGATTAAAATATTCAATGTGGATTCTTCAAACCTCCACAAATGGCAAATTCTTAATTTCTCCTCATACGAACATTATTGCGGATGGCTTTCGGTTAATCACCTTAACAATTTAACCCGCGACTTTGACACCCTATTTGATACCAAGGAACATTATGACTCTTAACACTATGGACACCGTGAACATCGTGAACATCGTGAACACCCTAATTAACTCTTTCCACGACATTTGGCATTTACCAGCCCTGCGGCTTGTTAATAAGGCGTGGTGTGAGAGAACGCCCTCCGCGCTCCTGGAAGCGATACAATACACTGAAGAGGCAATTACCGCCCTTGAGCACTGGAACGCTGCTGTAGAGCACCTGGTGCAGATGAACGGGGATACCGTCACCGTGGATCAGGCGTGGCGCATTGCCAATGATATGGAGGAGCTTGCCCTCGCTATGGAACACATCACCGTTGAACTCGGAGAGCTTGCCATCCAGATCGCGGAAGAATGCGCATAACATAAAAGTTACGAAAGGTCTTGACTTATTGTGCTATTTGTGTCATAATAGAGGTATAGGGTAAGTATTCGAATCACTCACCCTCGTATGACAATACGCACTCCCTGAGAATGCCGTTTCCCATAGCGGCACTCTCTCCCTCTGAGTGCTATTTCTGAAAGTGTTGGTTCTTTCTTCTTTGTCTTGTTTGTTCCGAAGGAATGCGCGGGATGTAATGTCTCGTTGTGTTGGTATTGCATCGCAATCACCGCGCATCTCCGACTTTTTCAGAAAGGGCATTCGCTCTTTACTCATTCATTCCGTTAGGGTGAATGTAGTCAGACTGAATAAACGCCGTCAGCGGTAGTTACGTTCAGGCTGGCAAATTCTTATTACTATTCCAGGGTGATAAGAAATTCCATTCCCACTTCTCGCCATGACAGAAGGGCTTCTGTTCTGAAGTGGGAGCAAAGCACCCCCGATCTTTTTTTAATCTCCTAAGATATAAAACGGGGGTTCTTTTTTAGAAGTCACTCTTAACCTCATTCCTCCTGAAAATGATGTTAACAATGCCTCTCTAACAAGGTATTCCTCCAGGGGCTTAACCGCCCCTTTTTAATCGTCTGTGTGTAACATTTTCGTTATTAACGGCAGACACAACGCGAAGGAAACGAAGAATGTTTCTCTTAAACAATCGCGACCGAATCCTAAAATACAAATCCGAAGTGATTCAAGTTAATCCTGAGTTAATAGCTAAAGTGGCTGAAATGGCAGGATGTACCGTTGAGGAAATAGAAAAAGCTGTAGAACAGTATTTCCCTTCTGAGGACACACCTCAGCTTAGTATGCAGGAACGGATCGCAATCAAATCCAAGGAAATCAAACAACAATGATTGTAGACCTAACCGAACTTTTCCCAATTCGTAAGAGTTTCACGGACGTAGTGAGCTACGCCACTGATTCTTTTGCAGTCGTAGAAGGTCGTGTTTTCGACCTGCCAGCGGATATTCAATGCGCCGATGTCATCGGGGCTGATGGCGCTTTATACACCTCCGGCGATAATGCCTTTGTGGTGGTAAGTGATTTCGTGAGTGCTGGCGACGGTAAAACCGTGAATGTCCTACGTGCGCCTAATGTTGGCAGCTTCGTAGCGCTCAAAGCCGACAACCTGAATGCAGCTAACCACGCCGCAGCTATTACCACGCTCGAATCCAAAGGATTCGTATGCCGTCCATTCTTCACCTCTTAATCAAGGATGATCATTAATGACTAAAATCGTAATTGGGCGTGAGATGGTCGATTTAGCGCCAATCTTCCAGGCCCTGCCGGAACGTAACTACCTTATGAATGCCCTCGACCTCTTCGACGGAGTAGGTGTTCAGAATCCGAAAGTGGTGGTGACACAGCTTCTGGATGATAACTACAGCCTGTTTAACACCCCGCAGAGCCGTTATTCATCAAACCACGACACTACCGCGCGTCAGAATGGTAAAGAATATTTGGTGGAGATTCCTTGGTTTGCAAGGGAAGACACCTTCAAACCAGTAGACGTACAAGGGAAAAGGGTACAAGGCACTGATTACGAACAAACCGTTACAGACTTGTACACCGAATACACTGGGAAACATAAAATTGCTTACCTTCGTACCCGAGAATCGTACCTGGCCCGCTGCCTCTTCAAAGGTGAAGTGTACACCCCTGCAACTGATGACCTGCTGATCTCTTATGCTGAATTGTTTGGCGTTGTGCCAATGACAGCCAGCGTGAGTGCAGCGACAGCGGCACAGGATTTTGATGCCATCTTAGACAAAGTTCAGGCTGCCGCAGGTGGATTGGCTGGTCAGATTGAACGAGTGATCGTATTCGCTAAACCTGCTGCATTCAGCCAGATTCGCTTCTCTGACAGTATGTCTAAAGCGTTCCAGTATGTAGCGCCATATGACGACCGTAACCTGTTCTACCAGCGTCACGAGCTTCTCCCTGGTGTTTCAACCTTTAGCCTACCTGGTAGCCCAGTAGATTTTGTGAAGGTCACAGACACGCTGATCCTTGCACAGATGCCAGATGATGCTGACATGGTGGCGGTTCCGGTGTTCAGCAAGGGCAGTGGCAGTACAAACCCTTATCAGAACATCTACGGCGCTGCCTCTGGCAACTTTGCGCTGATTGATGCTGCACCTGCTGAATACTACTCCTGGGGCTACCTGAGCGAGCGCGGCGATGCTTACCACGTTATGCACGAAAACAGCGCACTGCCTGTAAACCATGCGTTAGGTATGCAGGTGAAAATCACCATCACTGCTTAATGAGCAAGCGGCAGCCTGCCGCTGGAAATAATCAGGCGTTTTAATGAGGGATGCTCACTAATCCACAGCGCAATTGTGGCTCTGGTTGCATCCCTTTTTTTATTTCCCCCATAACAAGAGGAAAAATAGAGGTGGAACTCATACTCAAATCCAATCGTGGCCTACACGTCCGACTGAGTGCAGACGATGCAGAAGGGCTGCTCAAGGTGAGCCAGCTTTGCGAGCTATTAGAGATATCGTATACGGGCGTTAGAGCGCGTATTTTCCGTGTTGAAACCGTCGAAGCGGCAATTCATCACTTCTTGGATCAGAAAGGCGGTGGTGATGCTTGATATCAACGTAGCTTCCATCAAGACGACCGTTTCCTTTGTGGTCGATAAACAAAGTCTGGCGGAAGCCCGTAAAGCTGGCGATGACCTGAAAAAATACTTTGAGAAAATAGCCGATCCGAAGATTCGCTTCCAGGCTCAAAAGCAGCGCAGACAGAAAGCCCGTCAACAAGCTGACGATGCACGTTTTAATGATAAACCTCGTGATACGAAGGAAATGAAAGCCCAACGTGCGGCGGAGAAGCAGAAAGTCAGGGATGAAAAGGCTAATCTGAAAGCGAAGCAGCAGCTACAGAAGCGCCAGGAAGTAGCCGAACTTAGACTTCGCCATGCAGGGCTGCAAATCTCTGGGATTAAAGGTAAATACGAGCTTGATCCTAAGTCTCAATATGAAGCGTTACGTTTCATACGTCAGCAAACAGAGGAATTTGCCAAAGGCAATCTGACCAGTGCCCGTATGAACGCATCTATTCGTGAGCGTGTAACTCTGTTACGCAGAGAAGCCGCACAACAAGCGAAAGTGACACAGGCACAGCGTACCCAGTATGCCGCAGCAGCCACTAAGCTAAAGGCTCAGAAGGGCGGGAATGCTCCTATCGTCGGTGGTGGGGTATTAGGAAGCCTTGCGTTAACGGCTGGCTCCCTCGGAGTGGGGCAGCGAATTGTTGACAAAGGGAATGATAACCTCGAACTGGTGAGAATGAGTGAACGTGTGAAAACCAACCCAAACGCCATAAAAACGATGGTAGCCTGGGGACAGCAACACGGTGTTGATTCAGCTAATACCTCAAAAGCCGTCGATAACATGAAAGATGTGCGTGAACGCCTCGCCATGACTGTTAACGATGCTCAAATGAAGAAAGGCGAATGGAAGGGTGGGGATGGTGGCATTACGTCGATAATGAACAAATTTGGATGGAGTAAGGATCAGATTTCCAAGTTCCAAGATTCACCACTCGATTTTGTTCAAGCTACGGTGAATGAAGGGCAACGCCGTGGTATGTCACAGGCTCAGATTGGTACGTTGATCGAGAGTTTAGGTGATGACCTGATGCACTACACCGATATGTTCATGAATAACGGTGCAGAGTATAACAAGACGCTGAAAACTCTCGTTGAATCGGGGCAGACGCTGAACGACGAGCAAATCCGCCAGGTATCCGCTTACGGCGATCTGTCCGTGGCAATGGGTAATCTGATGAATGGAGTAGACAATCAGTTGTTTACAGGCTGGATGAAAGGCTTTGCCGATGGGGGCGACGATCTGGTAAGGAAAACCAAAATTATCACCGAAGCGGCGGGAATGCTTGGAGAGGGCTTAGGCAATCTCTCGAAAGAAATCACTGGGTTTGTGGGTGAGATTTCCAGTGTTGTGAGTGATATCAATAAAGGGCTGAAAGAACGTTTCCCTGTATGGTTTGCTGAAAAAGATAAACCAGCGGCCCAGGCTCTCTATGATGGTGCTGTTACAGGCTCTGCCAACAGTGCTGCCGATTGGGTGCAGGACAAGACAGGGTTTGATACCCGTAGTGTAGGTCATGCTGTTAAAGATTGGTTAGGAATAGATGATCAGCCTACAGGGACAGCGGTAGAACAATACAGTCTGAATGGTGATTCTCTGCCAGGGGGATCGCTTCGTGATTCTGCTATATCATCCCTAACCAGCACCAATAGTGCGCCATCGTACAATCTTGCACCTGTATTCAATCTCAATCTTGAGGCGTCTGTTCCGCTCACAATTGCGAGTGATTCAAGTAGGCTTGCGGATTATGTGGATTTTACGGCGAAAGCTTCACAAGCGGCGTTTACTCAGTCACTAACCTTGTCAGCCTTGAGCGGTCAAAGCAGTACAGGCGGGTGATACATCAAAGGGGCGTAAGCCCCTTTTTTGATGGTTTCAACACTACAGCAATAAATCCACGTTTTTAAAAGGGACAGATTTAAAAAGATACCCCTGTAATCCCCAAACCCCCACCTCACGCAGTATTCCCAAATGTTCTCGATTCTCAATCCCTTCGATAATAACTTTGCCGCAGTGTTTTTTAATTGATGCAATTAACTGGTTGAAGGTTGGTTTTTTCACCTGCTCATTGAAGAAAATACGATCTATTTTTACCACTTCAAAGTAACCTTCTATCAAACTAACTACATTTGCATTACCTGCCCCAAGGTCATCGAGCCATAGCCCATTTACACCCTGGCTCAGCGATTTTAATAAGGGACTTTTCAATCCCTTATCCAAACCAGGGAAATGCTCAGAAAGTTCAAGTTTGATGAATGGCATCGATTCGAAAGTTTGTCTAAGTATGTAGTCATGACGTATTAAAAAAGCCATTTTCTGATCAATGTTCAGTGTACAAAATAGATTCTTTCGTTCGAACCACGTTTGCATAGTGGCAATGTTTCCACATTGTTCGTATAGGAAAAGCCGCTTCCTATCTAAATCCCAAGATGAAATTACGAATTCAGGGTGAAGGGGGCGTCCATCTGAGGCAATGAAGCGAGTGAGAAGCTCAACGCCTAACAACCTCTCGTCAATGCTCACTATAGGATCAGCAATGAATGTAGTATCCATAACAAATACCTTAAATTTTAATTAAAATTATATTGTAATTTTTATCACAATAAAGCAATAGTATTGCTAAAATTTATGGTACGGATGCAGGGTTTTGACTAAGTGATTGATATAAAATGACTTTTTACTTTGCGGTGGGTGTTTGCTGATTGTTATATATTAGTCTTGTGATGTATTTCTGGTTGTTTTTTTGCTCGGTTTTTTGTTTGATACTGGTTCATCTTCACCTAAATATATAAGTAATGTAATAATGTTCTATTCGATAAGTTAACGAGGGGCTTACGCCCCTTTTCTTATGGGTTGTCAATTTTTGAATAGCGTAGCAATTCGATGTACTGCTGTAGCTCAACAGGGGAGGCGGCATTCTTGCTGTATGTTTTGAAACTCTCCGTTTCTCCTCTCGAATGTCCCAGAAGAAGGGCTATGCGATCTTCTGGGACGGGGGTTAACTTATCTCGACCAACCCCGCCCCTATCCAGAGTTTGAGCAACGAGATGCCTGATCGAGTGAAACACCTTGTTTTCCTGCCCTGGGAGAATGTCGCGTTTAAGTCGTCCAAAGCGGTTTACATGCCACGAGGAGCGCTTGCCGTCCTCTCTCTTGGTCACACTTGCACGGTAGAATAAAAAACCGTTGTGCGGCTTCTGGCAGCGTTCCAGAACCATTGTTCTAATCGCACTATGAAGTGGAACCAACCGCGCCGCATTGCGTGTCTTACCCTCCGTAACCTCGAAACATAGCACCCCCTCTACTTCACAGATATTGTCTGATTTTAAACTGGCTATTTCATTAATGCGCATCCCGCTATAAGCGGCGATAGTGGTCACATCCCTTAGCTCGTCCTCTCCTAACTTGTTAAACGCGCTAATGAGCTTCGTAATATCCTCTTCCGTGAATGCCTCGTAACTCTGGCGGCTCTGCGCTGTGTTGAGTTTATGCCCCCTGAACACGTTACTTTCCAGCGGTGGGGCGTCCTGGTATCGGGAAGAGGCAAGATCGAAAATGTTTGCCATTGCTGATAGATAGTTAGCCACTGTCTGGACTGCCTTTGTCTCTCTGAGATGATCAAGCCAGCCTGTAACGGTGGTACGGTTGATATCGTTAAGTTCCACATCCTTCTTTCGCAGGTAATTCAGGAATAGTTCTACGGCTTTCCTGGTCTTGCTTAATGTTCCCATTTTCAGGCGATCAGCGTTATGCATAAGGTAGATCTCTAACATCTTAATCAGAGAAGGGCATTGGTAGATAATCGGCGCTGATGCTTTCGGGGCAGCTTTCGCGTACTTAGCCACGCTCTTTAAATAGCTGATCGTGTCCTGCAAGCTGTCCGGTTTTGGCGGCTCTGCAATTTGCCTGATGTGGTGAAATTCATCGGCTATAACATCACGCTTCCTACGAGCCACACGAAGATCGGAAGTTTTCAGACTACGGACGAGAGTTTTTCTTCCACCAAATGCATTACGGAGCCATACAGGAATTGAGATCCTGACGTAATAAACTCCGTAACTATCGGAAATGATGTATTGATCCGGCTTGTATTTCATTTTCCACCCCGTTAAAGTTGAGGGGCGTTTATCATGTGCAGGGTGAATGCCAGATTATCAGCGTGCGTAAAAATCGTTAAATCAGGTAGTTGCGAAGGTCGTAGAAGAAGACCCGAACACAAGATTTATCGCGTGTTACACTCCTATTATCGGCACCAGTTCTCTCAAAAAGTTACGCATCATTAGCTCCCTTCTTATCTGCACGATGGGGCAGATTTGGGAAAGAAACTCCCAAATTTGCATCAATTCTAAGCGCATGCTTGAGCATTCAACTGTTGCGTTTCCTGCTCAGGTTGAAGCAGAGACGGATTTACTGAACGTTATCTTCAACGATTGGGATCCAAATTAGCAGGAAGCAAACATCCGCCAGACTGAATGCGGTAACGGAAAAACAATGATAGAAGTTTTTTCATGCCAGGCGTAGCGCAGCGTTCACAATGCTGAGCGCTTCATGCTTAAGGCCGGTATAGCCCCGAAAGGCTATACCGCCACTCCCTCCTATCGTGCAATTAACGCAAACACGCCCCAGCCAATATATTCCCTTGTGTAAGCCACATGGCGCTTAGGGGCTGCCGTCAGCTCCGTGCGCACCTCCTGTGCAAAACCATCGTCGGGGTTTTGATCCAGCCAGCGGCGCAGGGTCATCCATTTCGCGGCTTCGTATCTGTCCCAGCCTTCCTGATCTGCCAGCACCATTTCGACCAGGTCATAGCCCTGGCGATCGAAAGACGCGACAAGGTCGGGCAGGGTGAGAAAGTCTGCGGTGGAGGAGACGCCGCAAGCCCGAGCCGTCTCCTCCGTTGCGGGAACCTGTCGCCAGTAAGGTTCACCGATGAGCATGATTCCCCCGGGCTTAAGGCTTTGTGCCAGCAGGTCCATTGTCCCGGCGACGCCGCCCGCAATCCACGTGGCGCCTACACAGGCCGCCACGTCGCACTGTTCATCAGCCACGTAGCCTGCCGCGTCGTTATGCACAAAATGGACGCGTTCGCTGACGCCGAGCGCCTCTGCGCGCTGCGTTGCCTGCGCGGTAAAGAGCGGGCTCATGTCGATGCCGGTACCGGTAATCCCGTGATCGCGTGCCCAGGTGCAAAGCATCTCTCCCGAACCGCTGCCGAGATCGAGAAGGCGTGCGCCTGGCTTCATGCGTAACACGCGCCCCAGCGTGGCATACTTTTCTGGCGTGAAGGGGTTATGAATGCGGTGTTCGCTTTCGCTAACAGTAAATATGCGTGGGATATCCATCATCCTCTCCTTAACGATTATCAGGCTGGGCACGGACGTTGTTCAGCCCGGTAGTATTGATACGGTAGGGCTGACCGTTAACGGATTTGATCAGCTTTTTGGTTTTGAGCTTTTTGAAGACGGCGAGCGTGCAGTCGCTGAGTAATAGCCCTTCGCGGCTGTAGCATTCAACGGCGGTGACGCGGCCGGACGTATCGCGGACGTGCACAATACGGCCACCTTTGGCGAGAACGTGTAAGGTACGCTGTTCCTGACGGGATAAATTCATACTGGAAAACCTGTTTAATCATCATGTGCAAAACGTGCAAACACACTGCGGTGTCCGCATTCGATTTCGGCGCATTGATAATCAGTCCGGCCTGAAAAGGTCGGGGAGCTGATTATCGGATGATTACATTCTCCAGCATCAAAGCCTCGGATTGAGTTGAAAGATATTTACGGGGTGAATGATAACACCCGGTCATTGTATGTGTATACCCAGGGTTGAAAAGTGTGATCCCGGTAAGATCACACTGTACCGTTTTTTATATTTTTATCGATTTCAGCCTGTGGCTTTCCGAACAGATAGCCCTGCACGAGATCGCAGCCCAGCGCCTGAAGCCGTTCAAGCTGCGCTTCGGTTTCCACACCTTCTGCAATGACCCGCATATTCAGGCTCTTCGCCATGCCGGTTATCAGTTTAACGATATTAAGCGCGTCGTCTTGGGTGGATATCGGATTCACGAAGGATTTATCAATTTTAATTTTATCAAAATTGAGTTCACTCAGCCTTGATAGCGAGGAATAACCCGTTCCGAAATCATCAATGGAGATTTTTACCCCCAGCGATCTGAGCTTTTTGAGAATAGTGAGCGGCGTGTTGCTGTCACTAAAGAGCGATGACTCCGTAACTTCCAGCTCAAGGCGGCTGGCCGGCAGGCCCGACTCTTTCAGGATGGACTGAACCATTGCAGTAAATGATTTAGTCCCCAGCTGAACAGGGGAAACGTTTACCGAGATTCTGGCCGGTACCGACCAGGAAGCCGCCTCCCGGCAGGCAAGTTCAAGCACATTTTTGCCAATCTCATTGATCATCCCTGTTTTTTCAGCAACAGAAATAAAGTAATCAGGCGACAAAATCCCCTTTACCGGGTGTATCCAGCGAATAAGCGCTTCATAGCCGTAAATTTCATTGCTGAAAGAATCGACAATAGGCTGGTAATAAACAACGAATTCATGGTTGCTGATCGCGAGAGCCATATCATGCTCAAGGGTTCTGCTTTCCTGCAGCTTCTGTAGCATCCACTGACGGAAGACTTTTATCTGCTGTGAGCCCTCTTTTTTAGCTTCGTAGAGGGCCAGATCGGCAAATTTATAGAGATAATCAGAGCGCCGCTCATTATCAGATAAGACGATACCTACACAGGTGGCAATTTTTATCAGCTGGTTATTGATTGTATAGGGCAGACTGATGTGAGCGCTGATCTCTTTGGCGCGCGAAACCGCTGCGTTCTCGGTCAGGCCGCTGGAGAGAAGTGCAAATTCGTCACCGCCCAGGCGGTAAAACGTATCCGTCGCGTTACTCATTGAGGTAAGCCGTCGGGATACCTGATTCAACAGTAAATCGCCGGCGTCATGGCCATAGGTATCGTTGACCTCTTTAAACCGGTCTAAATCAAATAACATTACCGTGACAGGGGTATGGTTTTTATCTGCCTGAAGGGTAATTTTATTGAGATCGTCCCAGAAGAATAGACGGTTTTTCATGCCGGTAAGGGAGTCATGATACACATCATATTCCAGCTTCGAATTCTGTATTTGCAGCGTTTCTTTTGACCGCTGAAGTTCGTCAGCGAGGGTTTTAACCTGCATGTGGGCTTTAAGAATATTTTTATTCTGATAGATCATTAAGAACCCCAGAATAAAGCTTAATATCACCAGAAGTAACGAAAGTACAGAGTAAATATAATATAGAATCTGTATTTTATGGTTAGATTCATTAATCGTGTTAATATCTTTGGTTAATGCGCTTGAAGACAGTTGACTGAGCGGCGCGTCGAGCAGGTGCATATTTGCCAGGTACTTTTTTAAGTCTTCATGGCTCATTTTTTCCAGATTACTGTCCAGATACGCCAGTATTTCTTTCAGGCGTGCAGCGATCTCTTGATGCGTTTTATCGCTCTCAATATAGCGGCCTAAGTCTCCCCCGTTCAGTAACTCGCCCTGGCTGAGCATAATTTCGAGACGCATGCGGGCCTGGTCTATCGTAACGTCATCGGTATCGGTTGCGTATAGACCAAGCCATGATTCAAATCGGTAATACTCTGATACCAGTTGAGCCACGGACCAGGACTCAGTGTAGTGAGTCAGTTTTTGCAGCTCTTGCTGACGATCGTAAACAAGAAATGCAATATATCCCGTCGTGATAAAAAGAGAAAAAATGATACCAACCAGTATCCTGTTCATTATGTTCTCCTGAACTGCTATTCAATCTTCATTTTGCTAACCTGCCATGCTGAACGCGAGTAATAAATTTGATTATTCAACTCAGGAAGACTGTCATAAGGGTATACAATGAATGATGGGCCTTTATCGCGGATACGCATATATTCGCCATTAATCTTTAAGGCAAGAATAGCGTTATATTTCTTAAAATCGCTGAGAGGAATAGCGGTAGCGTAATCGTTAAGGGCAATAACATTAACGACAGAACCCTTTGCTCCAACATAATCCATGAGTTTGTTCATTGGAACCCCCTCAAACTTCGTCCTGCCGGTATACCAGGGAGATGTCGTCTCGAAACTCACCATCCCGAGTTTTTCAAGGCTTGCGAGATCAAACACTGCTTTTCCATCTTCGTTAGTATTTTCTATATTCCCGTAAATCGTCAAAATGGGTTTTCCGGCGGGTTTCGGCAGTTCACCCGCCCAGGCTAAACTCTGAACCAGACAGCACACCAGCATTAGGATTAATCGCATTATGGCCTCCACTTTTGCACAGAAGTATATGAATTATAATTTAGTTATCCTACTAGTTTATGTATTTTGTTGAGACGCTACCGTTTTTGGATATGCGTTGCAGGAAACTGTTTTAAAATCATCGAGTTGAAGTGGTTTGGTGCGAGCGGGTTTGACAGCACTGGGAGTGCTTCTTTTTTTAAGTACGCGACCATTATGTGAATAAAGTCGCTTTCGGCTAAAAAACGATCGTTTTTTATTGACGCGCACGAGGCATCGCCCGGGCAGCGTTGCTAACCATAACGTCGGATGCCCCAGACTGCAGGTTACCGGGACAACGACGCCTGGTTATTTTTCGCCAATTTATATGTCGCGCTAATTGTGCCGTTTAATTATCACACTCCGGCGATTTTCTATTCGAGAGCGGATAAAAAGGCCATTTTTTTATTTAATTTTTCTGGTTGCCGCTTTTCGTCATTCTGGCAAAAACGCTATCCCGGTAGATCCAGGCATGTACTAATGCAGCAGAAATATGTAATAGCACCACGGCAAAAAGGAGTTTTGCCAGAAGGCTATGCGCATCGTGGCACCAGGCGAAAAGGGTTGGGCTTACTGGCAAAATCGGTGGGAGATTAAATCCCTCGAACATGACGACGGGCAAGCCTGCTGCCGACAGCTGCGCCCAGCCCAAAAATGGCATTGCCAGCATGAGCGCATACAGCAGCCAGTGCGACGCTTTAGCCGCAAGCACTTGCCAGAAGGGTAAATCAGCAGGCAGCCGGGGCGTCTTGCTACGAAGTCGGTTCACCAGACGGAGCAGCGCCAGCAGTAATATGGCAATCCCCAGAGGGCGATGCAGGTCGATAAGCGCAATCCGGTGATGAAGCGTCGTCATCATTGCGGTACCAATAAACAGCATGGCAAGAATCATCGCCGCCATTAGCCAGTGTAGTCCTCTTGCCAGGGCGTTGAAATGCTGCGGCGCTTTTCCGTGTTCTTGATTCGGGTTCATTTTACCTCCTGCTTTTCAACAGCTTCGGTGGCTTTGCCGTAACCAATTTCCCGTTCCCGGCGACTAAAGGAGTGTGAATACGCGGCAGAACGGGCGTTTAACACCGGATCGTCAGACACGTTCACACCCGAAGGAACCGTCGAGGGGTCGAAGTTAACGTCGCGGCACGGACCGTCAGCCTGGGCTTCGACGCGCGCCACTTCCAGCGTACCGGCTACGATCTGCCTGCGATCGTTAGGCCACGGCCGGGAAGGGTCATCTACCGGATCGCCCGGCTGGGCGAGTTGCAGAACAAAATCCCAGTAGAGAGGCTTCTGAGCAAGCCTCTGGCTGACGCCCTCGAACATGATGTTGCGATCGGCCTTCTGGCGCTGCTCCTCGCTCAGCGACACAAAAGGATCGTGCGGGCGCATCATCCAGCGTACCGCCTGGCGATTTCCGAGACCGTCCACGAGGTAAAAGGCGTTAATGCTGTAGAACGTTGCGCCGGCAAAGCTCCCGGGGGCGGGCTTTTGTGCCGCCCATTTGAGGTATTTCTCTGCTTCCGGATAGGCTTTTAAGAATGCCGCGAGGCGCTGTGGATCCGGCTTGCCGGTGGCCGGGTCTGGCGCGGTTGCCTGGTGCAGCGCCAGAAATCCTTCAGGGTCCCGGGTCGCAAAGAAGGGTTCGTTGTTCATCGCCATACGCCACTGCTGGTTATCGTCTGTTCTGAACATCAGGGCCATGCTCAGGGTTTTCGTTGAGCTATCCGCCGCGTGGGGGTCGCCAGTGCCGATGGAAAACCGTCCGACAACAGGGGTGTGCTGCTGGGAAAAGAGGCGCGCGGTTGACAAAGACGTTGCTGAACCGGCTGGAATGAAGTTTCCCGTAAAACACATTCCTTTGCCATGTGCCCGGCGAAATCCGGGAGGAAACGGCGTTGGTGTTTCCGAGACTAATGCCTGACTGGTGGTGCGAGAACCGATCCAACCCGCCGTCCACGCAAATGCGGATGCTATCGCGCCCACGATCGCGGCGATGATGGCCAGCGCTCCCCAGGATTTTTTGTATCGTAAATCCACATTAGACATAGACGTTTTTCCAGTGTGAAAGAATAATGCCTGACACGCGCACGAACATCTGCGAGCCACGCATTAATACAGGGATAAAGTTGAGGCGATTATTTTTTATAATCGCGGTAATATGCCAGAGGATATTTTTATGATGAGGCGATTATAGACGCGCTAAAGAATAATAGACTGAAAAGCCACTATTTTATAACGTGCGTTTTACGCTCTGAGAAGAGTATATAAGGTAAACTTTATTAAAAAAGAATATCACGAAAAGTTTATAATTTTTGATGCCAGATATTTTCGCGTTCGCCACCCGGCGGGCGTTCTAGCCCGCCTCCAGCATCCCAAAACTCACAATTCGCGAGCGTCCCAGCTCTTTCGCCCGGTACAGTGCCACGTCCGCGGCGCGCAGCAGGTTGTCACTTTGAGCATGCTCTGGATAGCTGGCGATACCAATCGACACATCCACCGGCCCAATCTCGGTCAGCCCGTAGCGAAGCGATAGTGCATGCACGCCGTTGTAAATCTTCTGCGCGCAGGCGTGCGCTTCTGCTTCACCGGCCCCGGGAAGCAGAACCAGAAACTCCTCGCCCCCATAGCGGAATGCCAGCCCGCCGTCGTGCGCGGCCCGCTGAACAATCGTCGCCACGTTTTTGATTACCTGATCGCCGGCCTCGTGACCAAAGCGGTCGTTAATGCTTTTAAAGTGATCGATGTCGATCATCATGCAGCTTAACGGCTCGCCGTTGCGCATGGCCTGCGTCATTTGCGTGTGCAGGGTGTCTTCCAGATGATGACGATTACGCAGGCCGGTAAGCGGGTCAAACAAGGCTTTTTCCAGCAGCGCGTCGCGCAGGCGCTGATTCGCCAGCGCCAGTCCGAGCGCCTCGGCCATCAGTTCCAGATACGCGCGTGCAGGAGCATTTTCCGGGGTGATGTTCTGGAACGAGAGCAACCCAATGGCCTCGCCCTGGGCGATAAGCGGTACGCACAGCGCGCTTTCCGCCTGTGATTCCGGGAGATGATAGCAGGCGACATCCGGTTCACCGTTAACCGGCGGGTGGCTCTGACCGCGACGCACGGCCCAGCACGCATCGGGGTGGAATGTGGCCTTATCATCTGCCGGTGAAAGCCACTGGGCGACGCAGCGCATTTGCCACGGATCGCGGTCAAAAACGTAGAGCCGGCCCGCTATCCCCGGCGCGATATTGGGCGAAAACAGCTCCGCCACGTTAATCACGTCGTCAAAGTTTTCACACCCCTGCAGCCGCTGGGTCATGCGCGCCAGCAGCTCGCGGATGGCCCAGTCGGCGTCGCGCTCTTTTTCCAGACGCTGTCGCGCAAGGCCGTTTTCACGAAAGATGCGGATGGCCTGGGCCATATCGCCAATCTCATCAATCTGGTTAAAGTTGGGCGTTTCAACGGCGAAGTCCTGAGAGGCCAGACGGTGAACCACGTCGCTCAGGCGTACCACCGGGCGCAGCACGCGGCGTTTTAATATAAAGCCGAGCACAAACAAGAACAGCAGGGCGGTCAGGCCAACCATCACTTCAGAAGCCGTGCGCAGCGCTTTCGATTTTTTCGTCGCCTCCCGTACGGAGGCGATGACACGTTTGTCGAGTATCTGGCGAAAGCGATCGATCTGTGTTTGTGCGCGCTCAAGCTCCTGCTCGTAGGGCATGCCATAGAGCAGGGCAACGGCCTGCGCATCTTCACCCCGGGCCACGCTCGTCAGTGCCGCCTGCTGCTCATCCTGCAGTGCATCAATGATTTTTAAACCATCATGCAGCAGGGCCAGCTCGTCATCTGAAGCGCCGGTGTCCTGCAGTTTGTCCAGCTTCAGCTCGATGCTCTTCAGTTTTTTCTCTGACGCATTGTACTCATCCAGGATTTGCGGATTTTTTTTGATGACATACAGGCGCGCTAAATCGGACTGTATCCAGGCGTCGGTTTCAATATTTTCTGTAAGCTCATCAAAATGTTGACGTAGTTCAATGGCCTGACGTTCGGCGGTGTCAGCTCCGGAGGCCATCAGCATGATAATGCCGGAGGCGATAGTCAGGCAGACCGTGGCACCGTAGGCCCAGTTGGTTATTGTCGCGATTCGCACCTGGAGATCCTTTTACCGCATAAAGAGGATGGCGTTCTTCAAATTATAGAAAACGTTTGATTTAAGGCGAAAAAAAAGGCGGCACAGCGCCGCCTGATGTGGTCGTTATCGTCACGTCCCTACAAATCTGGAGAGTTTTTTCCCTCTTCGATGAACTCGGCGTCCAGCTCTTCGGCATTGCCCGCGTGATCGCGGCCGGAGAAGAGGTTCCAGCAGGCGATAAACAGCGCGGCGATGAGCGGCCCAATCACAAAGCCGTTAATGCCGTACAGCTCCATGCCGCCGAGGGTGGAGATCAGAATCAGGTAGTCCGGCATTTTGGTGTCTTTCCCCACCAGCAGCGGGCGCAGAATATTGTCCACCAGCCCGACGATAATCACGAAGAAGCCAACAATAAACAGCCCCTGCCAGAGCTGGTGCGTGGCGAACAGGTAAATGGCGGCTGGCACCCAGACAATCGCCGAGCCGACGGCGGGGACCAGCGAGAGGAACGCCATCAGCGCGCCCCAGAGCACGCTGCCGTCGATGCCCACGATGGCAAACGCGATCCCGCCGAGCGTGCCCTGAACGACGGCCACCACTGCCGTCCCTTTCACCGTCGCCCGGGAGACGCCGACGAACTTGGCGAACAGGTGCTGTTTAACAAAATCAGACAGCGGCAGGGAGTCGAGGATCTGGCGTACCAGATACGGTCCATCCTTCAGCAGGAAGAACAGCAGATAAAGCATGATGCCGAAGCTAATCGCAAAGCCAAACGTGCCTTTGCCAATCAGGAACGCGCTGCCCGCCAGATACTGCCCGCCCTGCAGCGCGACGTCGGAGAGTTTTTTCTGGATCTGCGCCGCGTTGGTCAGATTGTGATCCGCCAGGAAGCCGCTGGCCCAGTCCGGCAAATGGTTGAAGATGCTCGCCACCACCTCCGGGAATTGGGTGTTGTTCTCCTGAAGCTTCGTGTAAACCACGTTCAGCTCAATGGCGAGCGAGGAGAGGATCACCATCAGCGGGATAAAGACGATCAGGCAGATAATGCCGATGGTCAACAGCGAGGCAAGCCCGTTGCGCTCCCCCAGCGCGGTGCGCAGCTTGTTTTTTACCGGGTTGAAGATGACGGTCAGAATGGCGGCCCACAGTATCGCGGAGAAGTAGGGCGACAGCACGTCAAAGAAGGCCCAGGTCACAAGGGCGAGAATGAAAATAAAGAAACCTTTAGTCAGTCCGTTAAAGCGCATCAGTCAGTCCTGGTTACTAAGAAACTGTGACGACTATAGAACCGATTGCGAGAATTACCAACCCGGCGGCCAGTTCAGCAATATCGCAGTATGAATTTGCGCTTCACGGATAGCACTTTCGACTGACCGAAGATCGCACGCTCCCGCACCATGCTGTTAGTACCTGCTTGCGGAGGTGCTTATGGCCTGGCGTCCCATTCTTTATGTCATCCTCACAACCCACCCCAGACTCAGCGCGCGGCGCGCCCGTTTGCGTCTGGTCATCTAGCTTTTTATTAACAATCGCGGTATAACACCTTCTTTGGATGTTTAGATGTCCATACGTATAGAAGGTAATATGCAAACACAACAAGAAAATGGACAGCTTAAGCGCACCATGAAAACACGCCACCTGATTATGCTCTCGCTGGGCGGCGTGATTGGGACAGGGTTATTCTTCAATACCGGATACATTATTTCCACCACCGGTGCGGCGGGCACGCTGCTGGCGTACCTGATCGGCGCGCTGGTGGTCTGGCTGGTGATGCAGTGTCTGGGCGAGCTCTCCGTGGCGATGCCGGAAACCGGCGCGTTCCACGTCTATGCCGCCCGATATCTCGGCCCGGCGACGGGCTATACCGTGGCGTGGCTCTACTGGCTCACCTGGACGGTGGCGCTCGGCTCGAGCTTTACCGCCGCCGGGTTCTGCATGCAGTACTGGTTTCCGCAGGTGCCCGTCTGGGCGTGGTGCGTAGTCTTTTGCGTGGTGATTTTCGGCCTTAACGTCATCTCCACGCGTTTCTTTGCCGAAGGGGAATTCTGGTTCTCGCTGGTGAAGGTCATCACCATCATCGCCTTTATCATCCTCGGCGGGGCGGCCGTCTTTGGTTTCATTCCGATGCAGGACGGTTCACCCGCGCCGGGCTTAAGCAACATCACCGCCGAGGGCTGGTTCCCGCACGGCGGTCTGCCGATCCTGATGACCATGGTGGCGGTGAACTTTGCCTTCTCGGGGACCGAGCTTATCGGCATCGCGGCGGGTGAAACGGAAAATCCGCACAAGGTCATTCCGGTGGCTATTCGCACCACCATCGCGCGGCTGATCATCTTCTTTATCGGCACCGTGTTTGTGCTGGCGGCGCTGATCCCGATGCAGCAGGCGGGCGTGGAAAAAAGCCCGTTCGTGCTGGTGTTTGAAAAGGTCGGTATTCCTTATGCCGCTGATATTTTTAACTTCGTGATCCTGACGGCGATCCTCTCGGCGGCGAACTCTGGCTTATATGCGTCCGGGCGCATGCTGTGGTCGCTCTCGAATGAGAAAACGCTCCCGCGCTGCTTTGCCCGCGTGAACAAAAACGGCGTGCCGCTGACGGCGCTCTCGGTTTCCATGCTCGGCGGCGTGCTGGCGCTATTCTCAAGCGTGGTGGCCCCGGACACGGTGTTTGTCGCACTCTCGGCCATTTCTGGCTTTGCGGTGGTGGCGGTGTGGATCAGCATCTGCGCGTCGCACTTCGTTTTCCGTCGCCGTCATCTGCAGTCCGGCCAGCCGCTCTCTGCGCTGCAGTACCGCGCGCCGTGGTATCCGCTGGTGCCGGTGCTCGGTTTTATCCTCTGCGTGGTGGCCTGCGTCGGCCTGTGGTTTGACCCCAGCCAGCGCATTGCCCTTTATTGCGGGCTTCCGTTCGTCGCCCTGTGTTATGGTGCCTACTACCTGACCCGAAATATGACATCGCAGGAGCCTGAACATGTCGCAGAATAATCCGCTTTCCGCCATCCTTGAAAAACAGCCGTTTGTGGTGCTGGATGGCGCAATGGCAACGGAGCTGGAAGCGCGCGGCTGTAACCTTGCTGACAGCCTCTGGTCGGCCAAAGTGCTGGTGGAAAACCCGGATCTTATCCGTGAAGTGCATCTTGATTACTACCGCGCGGGCGCGCAGGTGGCGATCACCGCCAGCTACCAGGCCACGCCTGCGGGCTTTGCGGCACGCGGTCTGGATGAGGCGCAGTCCCGCGCGCTGATTGGCAAAAGCGTGGAGCTGGCGCGTAAGGCGCGCGAAGCGTACCTGGCCGAAAACCCGCACGCGGGCACGCTGCTGGTAGCGGGCTCCGTTGGGCCGTACGGCGCGTATCTGGCGGATGGCTCAGAGTATCGCGGCGACTACGTGCGCAGTGCCGAAGAATTCACAGAATTCCATCGCCCGCGCGTGGAAGCGCTGCTGGACGCGGGTGCAGACCTGCTGGCCTGCGAAACGCTGCCGTCGTTCACGGAAATAAAGGCGCTGGCCGCGTTGCTGACGGCGTATCCCCGCGCGCGGGCGTGGTTCTCCTTCACCCTGCGCGACAGCGAGCACCTGAGCGACGGCACGCCGCTGCGGGAGGTGGTTTCTTCTCTGCAGGACTATCCGCAGGTCGTCGCGCTGGGCATCAACTGTATCGCGCTGGAAAACACCACGGCGGCGCTGAAGCAGTTGCAAAGCCTGACGCCGCTGCCCCTGGTGGTCTACCCGAACTCGGGCGAGCATTATGATGCGGTAACCAAAACCTGGCACCACCACGGCGAAGCGTGCGAGACGCTGGCGGGGTATCTGCCGCAGTGGCTGGCGGCGGGAGCGAAGTTAATCGGCGGATGCTGTCGCACCACGCCGAAGGATATTGCAGAGCTGAACGCGCAGCGCTGAGTTTGTGCCGGGTAGGGCGCAGGCGCCACCCGGCACAAACCAACCGCACAAAATCAACTATCCTTTCCCGCTTTTTATCTAAAAACGAATCGTTATGAGCGATTCATTTTTATTCCTTTATCAAAATTCCCGCGTTGGAAATACTGCCCTCATAACAACAAGGGGAGCAGGCACTATGGCAATTTCATCGCGAATCACACTTCTCGGCGCGCTGGCGCTGTGGGCATTTCAGGCGCAGGCGGTGGACGTTACCGTCGCGTATCAAACGTCGGCTGAGCCGGCGAAGGTTTCGCAGGCGGATAATACCTTTGCGAAAGAGAGCGGCGCGAAAGTCGACTGGCGCAAGTTCGACAGCGGCGCGTCCGTCGTGCGTGCGTTAGCGTCCGGCGACGTGCAGATTGGCAATATCGGCTCCAGCCCGCTGGCGGTCGCGGCCAGTCAGCAGGTGCCGATTGAGGTTTTCCTCCTCGCCTCGCAGCTCGGTAATTCCGAAGCGCTGGTGGTGAAGAAAAACATCACCAAACCGGAAGACCTGATCGGCAAACGCATCGCCGTGCCGTTTATCTCCACCACCCACTACAGCCTGCTGGCAGCGCTCAAACACTGGGGCATCAAGCCGGGTCAGGTCCAAATTATCAACCTCCAGCCGCCGGCGATTATCGCCGCCTGGCAGCGCGGGGATATTGACGGGGCCTACGTGTGGGCACCGGCAGTAAACGAACTGGAAAAAGATGGCACCGTGCTGACCGACTCCGAAAAAGTGGGCCAGTGGGGCGCGCCAACCCTCGACGTATGGGTGGTGCGTAAAGACTTTGCCGAGAAACATCCTGAGGTGGTGAAAGCCTTCGCGAAAAGCGCGATTGACGCCCAGCAGCCGTACATCAGCAACCCGGATGAGTGGCTGAAGCAGCCCGCCAATCTGGAAAAACTCTCCCGCCTGAGCGGCGTGCCGGAAGCGGACGTGCCGGGGCTGGTGAGGGGCAATACCTATCTGACCCCCGCGCAGCAGGTGCAGCAGCTAAACGGGCCGGTGGGCAAAGCGATTGTAGATACCGCCACCTTCCTGAAAGAGCAGGGCAAAGTGCCTGCGGTCGCGGCGGATTACAGCCAGTACGTCACCGACCGCTTTGTGAAATAAGGAGTCCGCCATGCTGAACATTACGAACCTGTATGCCGATTACGGTGGTAAACCCGCGCTGGAGGACATCAACCTGACGCTGGGCAGCGGTGAACTGCTGGTGGTGCTCGGCCCGTCCGGCTGCGGAAAAACCACGCTGCTGAATCTGATCGCCGGGTTTGTACCGTATCAGCACGGCACCATTCAGCTGGAAGGGAAAAAGGTGGATGGCCCTGGCGCCGAGCGCGGCGTGGTCTTTCAGAACGAAGGATTGCTTCCGTGGCGCAACGTGCAGGAGAACGTGGCGTTTGGGCTACAGCTTGCGGGTGTGAACCGTGAACAGCGGCTGGCAACCGCGCGGGCGATGCTGAAAAAAGTGGGGCTGGAAGGGGCGGAAAAACGCTTTATCTGGCAGCTTTCCGGCGGCCAGCGTCAGCGCGTCGGGATCGCCCGCGCGCTGGCGGCGAATCCGCAGCTGTTGCTGCTGGACGAGCCGTTCGGGGCGCTGGACGCCTTTACCCGCGAGCAGATGCAAACCCTGCTGCTGCGCCTGTGGCATGAGACGGGCAAGCAGGTGCTGTTGATTACTCACGATATCGAAGAGGCGGTGTTTATGGCGACCGAGCTGGTGCTGCTCTCGCCGGGGCCGGGGCGCGTGCTGGAGCGGCTGCCGCTTGAATTTGCCCGCCGCTACGTCGCCGGGGAGCCGGTGCGCAGCATCAAATCCGATCCGCGGTTTATTGAGCAGCGTGAATACGTCTTAAGCCGCGTGTTCGAACAGCGGGAGGCCTTCTCATGAGCATCGTCTTTAGTGAAAAAACGCGCCGCACGCGTCTGGCGCTGCGCTGGCCTTTCTCACGTCAAATTACGCTGAGCGTCGGTACGCTGCTGGTGCTGCTGGCAGCGTGGTGGGCGGTTGCGGCCCAGCAGTGGGTCAGCCCGCTGTTTCTGCCGCCGCCGGGACAGGTGCTGGCGAAACTCATCTCCATCGCCGGGCCGCAGGGCTTTATGGACGCTACGCTCTGGCAGCATCTCGGCGCAAGCCTGACGCGCATTCTGGTGGCGCTGCTGGCGGCGGTGGTTATCGGTATCCCGGTCGGGATCGCGATGGGCCTAAGCCCGACGGTGCGCGGCATCCTTGACCCGCTGATTGAGCTTTACCGCCCGGTGCCGCCGCTGGCCTATTTGCCGCTGATGGTAATCTGGTTCGGTATCGGCGAAACGTCGAAAATTCTGCTGATTTATCTGGCGATTTTCGCGCCGGTTGCCATGTCGGCGCTGGCGGGCGTGAAGAGTGCCCAGCAGGTGCGGATCCGTGCGGCGCAGTCGCTGGGGGCCAGCCGTACGCAGGTGCTGCTGTTTGTGATTCTACCCGGCGCGCTGCCGGAGATTTTAACCGGACTGCGCATCGGCCTCGGCGTGGGCTGGTCCACGCTGGTGGCGGCAGAGCTGATCGCCGCCACGCGAGGATTAGGGTTTATGGTGCAGTCGGCGGGAGAGTTCCTGGCGACTGACGTGGTGCTGGCAGGGATCGCGGTGATTGCCGCGATCGCCTTCGGATTAGAACTGGGGCTGCGCGCGCTACAGCGCCGCCTGACGCCCTGGCATGGAGAAATACAATGAGTGAACGACTGACCATCACCCCGCTGGGGCCGTACATTGGTGCACAGGTGTTGGGCCTGGATGTGTCCCGCCCGCTGAGCGATAACCAGTTTGAGCAGCTGTACCACGCGGTGCTGCGCCATCAGGTGGTGTTCCTTCGCGAGCAGGCGATCACCCCGCAGCAGCAGCGCGCGCTGGCGTTGCGTTTTGGCGACCTGCATATTCACCCGGTCTATCCGCATGCGGAAGGGGTGGAGGAGATTATCGTTCTGGATACCCACAACGATAACCCGCCGGACAACGACAACTGGCACACGGACGTCACCTTTATCGAAACGCCGCCCGCCGGGGCAATTCTGGCAGCAAAATTACTGCCAGAGACCGGCGGCGATACGCTGTGGGCGAGCGGGATTGCGGCGTTTGAGGCGCTCTCTGCGCCGTTCCGGGCACTGCTGAGCGGCCTGCGGGCGGAGCACGACTTCAAAAAATCGTTCCCGGAATATAAGTACCGTAAAAGCGAAGAGGAGCATCAGCGCTGGCTGGAAGCGGTGGCGAAGCATCCGCCGCTGCTGCACCCGGTGGTGCGCACCCATCCGGTCACGGGCAAGCAGGCGCTGTTCGTGAACGAAGGATTCACGACGCGCATTGTGGACGTGACGGAAAAAGAGAGCGACGCGCTGTTAGGTTTCCTGTTCGCACATATCACTAAACCGGAGTTTCAGGTGCGCTGGCGCTGGCAGGAGAACGACCTGGCGATCTGGGATAACCGCGTGACGCAGCACTACGCCAACGCGGACTATCTGCCGCAGCGAAGGATTATGCAGCGGGCGACGATTTTGGGGGATAAGCCGTTTTACCGCCCCTGATCCTGGAGTACCCGTAGGCCGGGTAAGCGCAGCGCCACCCGGCGAAAACGGTGCACAATTGCCGGCCAATTATAGGTGCGCCTCAATATACCGCTGATAGCGGTTCGCCTTCAGGTAGCACAAATCCACCAGCACCAGACCGTCTACGCAATTGTTGAACGCCGGGTCGCTGCCAAAATCAATAAACTGCACGCCGCCGGGCTCGCATAGCTCGGAATACTGTTTATACAGCGGCGGTATGCCGCAGCCCAGATTGCCGAGCAGGGATTTCAGCTTCGTCAGATCGTCCACGTAATCCACGCCGCCAAACTGTGCCAGTACGTCCGGTAACGACGCCGGATACGGCTGACGTGACGCGGCTAGCGGATGCGTCGCGGGGAACCACAGGCGGTAAAAGGCGACCAGCAGATCCCGTGCCGCAGGCGGTAAGCCGCCGGAGATGGAGACGGGGCCAAACAGGTAGCGATAATGTGGGTAACGCGCCAGGTAAGCCCCGATGCCGGACCATAAATAGTCCAGACCGCGACGCCCCCAGTAGCGCGGCTGAATAAAGCTGCGCCCGAGCTCAATGCCGTGCTCAAGCACGTCCTGCATTTTGTCGTCGTAGTGGAACAGGCTGTAGCTGTACAGACCTTCAACGCCGCGCTTTTCGATCTGCATGGCCGTCGGCATAAAGCGATACGCCCCGACGATCTCCAGATCCTCTTCATCCCAGAGGATCAGGTGCAGATAATCGTCATCGTAGCTGTCGGTGTCCCGGCGTTTACCGCTCCCTTCCTCCACCGCGCGAAACGCAATCTCGCGCAGGCGGCCCAGTTCGCGCAGAAGAGGCGCCTCTTCCTGCCCGTTGCGCTGCCACAGGTAGATGGTTTTACCGTCGCTGGTTTTACCCAGACACTCCGCCTGCGCCAGCTCGCGTTTCAGGGTGGCCCTGTCTTCCGGACGGGCAATGGCGCACTGGGTTTTGAAGACGCCAGGCAATCCCTTGCCAAGACGCATCACGTGCTGACGGCACTGCTCGGCCATCTCACGTGACGAAAGCGTGGCGCTATGCCAGTGATGCCAGGCGATTTGCTGGCCGATTTTAATCGGCAGCTGGCTGTGGCGGCGGCGGAACATCTGTTGCATTAGCAGCAGCATCGACAATGTCGGCGACACCAGCGTGCTGGCATAAAAGAGCAGGCTGTTATGCGCCTGAATATGCACCGGCAGCAGCGGGGCGCGCAGCTTGCTGGCGAGTTTGATAAAGCCGGAGTGCCATTTTTTATCGCGAATGCCTTTGCGCGTGGGGCGTGAAACTTCACCCGCCGGGAAGAAGATCAGCACGCCCGCGTTTTGCAGATGCTGCTCCATCTGAACCAGAGACGATTTCGCCGTCCTGCCGCCCATATTGTCCACCGGAATAAACAGCGAACTGAGAGGCTCAAGGTGGGTCAGCATCCGGTTGGTCACGACTTTAACGTCGCGCCGCACGCGAGAGACGGCGTACATCAGCGCCAGCCCGTCCAGCGTGCCTGTCGGGTGGTTAGCAATAATAACCAGTGGGCCATGTTCGGGGATTTGTTCGAGATCGCGGGCGGAAACGGTGCAGAGAATATCAAGGTGCTCCAGAACTTGCTCCACCATATCCAGTCCTTTCAGGTGGCGGTGAGCGGCGGCAAACTGCTGGAATTCTTCTTCGTAAAACAGCCTTTTTAACAGACTTTTTTGCCAGGGTGCAGGCCTCGCCTGAGGCCAAAGATCGTCGAGAACGCTATCGAGGCTAAACATGATTACTCCTCCTGCCGTCTTGCGAAGACAGTAGAAGGAGCAGATGTCGGTTGTATTGCAGTTTGGTGAAGATTAGCGGAGGATTTTTTTCTCGGCCAGATCCAGCGCGAAGTAGCTGAAGATCAGATCCGCGCCCGCGCGTTTGATCGCGCCCAGGCTTTCGAGGATCACTTTCTCTTCGTCGATGGCACCGGCCAGCGCGGCGAATTTGATCATCGCGTATTCACCACTCACCTGGTATGCCCCCAGCGGCAGTTCGGTGCGCTCGCGAATGTCGCGCAGAATATCGAGATAGGCGCCAGCCGGTTTCACCATCAGGCAGTCTGCGCCCTGGGCTTCATCAAGCAGGGATTCACGAATCGCTTCCCGGCGGTTCAGCGGGTTCATCTGGTAGGTCTTACGATCGCCCTTCAGCGCCGTACCCGCCGCTTCACGGAACGGGCCGTAGAAGGAGGAGGCAAACTTGGTGGAGTAGGACATGATGGCGGTGTCGGTAAAGCCTGCCGCGTCCAGCGCCTGACGGATAGCCTGAACCTGTCCGTCCATCGCCGCAGACGGCGCGATGAAGTCCGCACCCGCAGCGGCAGCCACGACCGCCTGCTTGCCGAGGTTCAGCAGGGTGGCATCGTTGTCCACGCCGTGATCGCACAGCACGCCGCAGTGCCCGTGGGAGGTGTATTCGCAGAAGCAGGTGTCGGACATGACCACCATTTCTGGCACGGTATCTTTGCAGATGCGGGACATGCGGGCCACGAGGCCATCTTCTTTCCATGCATCGCTGCCGGTGGCGTCGGTATGGTGGGAGATGCCGAAGGTCATCACCGAGCGGATCCCCGCGTTGGCAATGCGTTCAATCTCGCGGGCCAGGTATTTTTCAGGAATGCGCATCACGCCCGGCATGGCTTCGATGGCTTTGTAGTCATCAATCTCTTCTTCAACAAAAATCGGCAACACCAGATCGTTTAAGCTCAGTGTTGTCTCTTCAAACATAGCGCGCAGTGCGGGTGACTTACGCAGGCGGCGGGGACGTGCAATTAAATCGGTCATGGTATGCCTGATGTTTGTGGAACAAAGAAGGTTAGTGTACCTCAAAGTGAAGTGAGGTGTTTTACTAAAGTGGGCATTTTGATACCGATTAATGCGGCCTGTCTATGATTGCCACTGAATTATATATAATTAACTAATCCTGCGGAATGTCGGTTCGAATTATTGATGTTAATTCTATTACGAAGGGAATGTATAAATAAAAATGATCTGTTTATAAAACTTATATCACCTTTGCTTGTTTAGTTTATTTTGACTTTTTCTTTATAGTATTTATATTTAGCGCTCTTTTTCTCTCGTTTTACATCTGCTGATTGTCTGGATACGGACTTAAATGAATCATTCATTGAACCTTTTCTGAATGAAACTGCATAATTCACTCCGCAATTAAACATTGCTAATTGATTTACGGACAAACATGCTTACGTCCCTGAGGAGGGATGACCCAATGCAAACATGGAAAAAGAAACTGGTTGTATCTCAACTTGCATTAGCTTGTACGCTGGCTATCGCTTCTCAGGCTAATGCGAAAGATATTTCCGGTACGACATATAATACTTTTGGATATGATAATACCGCATCTACGCCGTGGTATTATGGCTACGCAGATTGGGATTACTCGGATGCCACCCATGATGGTGACATTTATCCGGTCATCAATAAATCAACCGTAAACGGTGTTATTTCGACTTACTATCTCGATGATGGGGTCAATGGCCGTGCAAACGCGTTGAGTATTTCTAACAGCACCATTAACGGCATGATCACGTCAGAGTGTATGACCACGACGTGTGCAGATGGGGTGGATACTGACGGCACCAGTCATACCCAGTACGATCGTTTTAGCCTGACCGTTGATAACTCCACCATCAACGATGCCTACGAGCATTACGCGTATGATGTCGTCAATGGCGAGAATACTGAAACGCATTATCTGGACACCTATGGTCTGGGTAACGCAATTACCCTGGACGTTGAATCTGATATCGTTATTCAGAACAACTCCCACGTCGCGGGTATTACGCTGACGCAGGGTTATCAGGAACTGGATAACACACCATACGACGGCGTTGAAGGCGTTGCTAACAGCAGCAATGTCTTTACCGATACGCTGGTGGTGAAAGACTCCGTGCTGACCTCTGGTGCGTACAGCGATCTGGGCACCAACGGGTTCTACGGTCAAACGGCGAAGCCGAGCGACTACGGTGAAACCAACGCCTCGGCTGCGGATGATGCGGCGCTGATCGTTGCGGCCGGCGCGTCTGATAACGCCATGCAGACCACCGCTACCTTCGATCACTCTACCGTAACGGGTGACATTCTTTTCTCCAGCACCTTTGATAACAACTTCTACGAGAATGGCGATCCGGCAACGGATACCACTGAAGATGGTGTCTATAACCCAACCACCAACGGCTGGGACGGTACCGATACACTGGATGTTACGCTGACTAACGGCAGCAAGTGGGTCGGTGCAGCGCAGTCCAGCGTTGAAGCTATCGGCACTGCGCAGATGTATGGCCAGGGCTACAGCAACGTTGACTGGCACGCTCTGTCCCCGAACAGCATCTGGCCTGATTCTACCTTCGACAGCAACGGTCACGTTGCCGGTGAAGAGGTGTACCAAAGCGGCCTGTTCAATGTGGCGCTGGATAACGGTTCCGAGTGGGATACCCGCAAGGTCTCCAACATTGATGCGCTGACGGTGAACAACCAGTCTCAGGTCAATGTTGAAAACTCCGGCCTGCTGGCGGATTCAATCACCCTGACCAATGCTTCAACCATGAATATTGGCGACAGCGGAGCCGTGGCAACCGACAGCCTGTATCTGGACAGCTATAGCCGTGCGGCACTGACTGAAGAGACAGCAGAGCTGTATGCCAACACCATTACCGTAGACAACGGTGCCGAGCTGGCGCTGGGTCTGGGTCAGGTTGATACGCACAATATGGTACTGACCGATGGCGGCGTGCTCAACGTTGCCAGCCGCGATTATGTGCTGAACAGTGATCTGAACAACGCACGCTATATCACTAACGATCGCTACAACGCGGAGTATGACTACGGTGTTGTCGCGCTGAACTCCGACGGCCATCTGGCGGTGAACGGTGACGTTGCCGGTAACTACAAGGTGCGCATCGACGATGCAACCGGCGCTGGTTCAGTTGCCGACTACAAAAACAAAGAGATCATTCGCGTCTACGACAATAACGCAGATACCGCAGCCAGCTTTACTGCTGCAAACAAAGCTGATTTAGGTGCTTACACCTATCAGGCGCAGCAGGAGGGTGACACCGTTGTTCTCCAGCAGAAAGAGCTGACTGACTACGCCAACATGGCGCTGAGCATTCCTTCTGCCAACACCAATATCTGGAATCTCCAGCAGGATACCGTGGGTACGCGTCTGACCAACAGCCGTCATGGCCTGGCAGACAACGGCGGAGCGTGGGTGAGCTATTTCGGCGGCAATTTTGACGCGGATAACGGCACCGTCAGCTACGATCAGGACGTAAGCGGCATTATGGTCGGTCTGGACACACAGATTGACGGTAATAATGCGAAGTGGATCGTCGGTGGTGCAGCTGGTTTTGCGAAAGGCGATATCAGCGATCGTACGGGTCAGGTCGATCAGGACAGCCAGACTGCGATGATCTACGCGTCTGCGACGTTTGCGAACAACGTCTTCCTCGACAGCTCACTGAACTACACCCGCTTTAACAATGACCTCTCTGCAACCATGAGCAACGGTCAGTATGTTGACGGTGACACCACCTCTGACGCTGTCGGCTTCGGGATGAAGCTGGGCTATGACTGGAAACCAAACCTCTCAGGCTATATCACCCCTTATGCGGCGATTTCCGGCCTGTTCCAGTCAGGCGACGACTACCAGCTGAGCAACGACATGCGTATCGATGGTCAGTCTTACGACAGCATGCGTTATGAACTTGGCCTGGATGCGGGTTATACCTTCAACTACGGCGGCGAACAGGCGCTGACCCCGTACTTCAAGCTGGCTTACGTCTATGACGATGCTGACAATAATGCTGATATCAACTCTGACAGCATTGATAACGGCGTCGAAGGCTCTGCGGTTCGCGTGGGGCTGGGCACCCAGTTCAGCTTCACCAAAAACTTCAGTGCTTACACCGATGCGACTTATCTGGGCGGCGGCGACGTTGACCAGAACTGGGGAGCAAACCTGGGTGTGAAATATACCTGGTAAATAGAAAGCGCGGGGGATATTTTCCCCCGCTTTTTTATATGGTTTAAAAATAATAAAGAACCGACAGATACAGATGCTTTGAGGTATGCATGAACGTTAATGCGAAACCACTTTCTGAATTAAGCCGGCTCGCAAAATGTCTGGAAGTCGCCGGTACCCCCTTTAAGATCGAACCACAGCAATTAATAACAACCGGCAATAATGATGATGAGCCATTTACTTTTGTAATACAGTCTGGTCTTACAGCTATCCATCGTAAATCTGATGAACTTCTGATGGGCATTGCGCAGGCACCTTTTATCTATGGTTTGAATGCATGGATAAATGATAGTTATCTGGAATATTCCATGATGACACACACAACCTGTTCTGGATTTTATTTACCGGTCTCTGCCACGCGTCAACTTATTCAGCAAAATCATCTCTGGCAGGATGCTTTCTGCTGGGTGTCATGGATTAACCATATTTTGGGTAAACGTGACCTGCAGCTGGTGGGAAATAACTCTTACAGTCAGATCCGGGCGATGTTGATCAATATGGCCGAGTGGGATGACTCGCTGCGCTCAAAAATTGGCGTTATGAATCATATTCAGCGTAGCACACGTATTTCACGTTCGGTCGTTGCAGAAGTCCTGGCTGCGCTGCGTCAGGGGAACTACATCAATATGAGCCGGGGCAAGCTGGTCAGCATCAACCGCTTGCCCACGGAATATTAAGATCAGTTAGACGCAGTAAGCACCTGGGCTTTATTGGCGCTCAGTTCGGCCACCAGGTTATTGATGCCGTCACTCATATTAACGAAGCGCGTGTTCGGAGAACGGGTGACCACCACAAACGCGCCCACGTTGGACTGCGGAATCATTGCCATGTAGGTAATGAATCCGCCGCCGCCGCCGGTTTTCTGAATGATGCCCGGACGGCCATTTTTCGGCGCCATATAGACCCAGCCCAGGCCGAGCGCATCGGCTTTACCCGGCACGTCCATCCCGATGACGCGATGCAGCTGAGTACGCTGATAGATAAGGGTCTGCATACGATCGGCCTGGCTGCTGCGGGAGTAAAAATCCGAAGAAAGGAACTGCTGCATCCAGCGCATCATGTCGCCAGGAGTGGAATAGACCCCGCCGCTGCCCACGGCCGCCAGCGTGTTGTTACAGGGGCTTGCGCCTTTCTCTGCCACCATCAGGCGTTTGCACTGGTCCGGGGAAGGGGTAAAGGTGGTGTCTTTCATGCCCAGCGGACGCGTGATCTGCTCTTCAAACAGCTGCGGGTAAGGTTTGCCCGCCGCCGTTGAAAGTGCATCTGCCAGCAGATCGAACGCCAGGTTCGAGTAAGAGGCCTGCGAGCCCGGGGCGGATTTCAGCGTGGCGGTGCTCAGGTAGTTCCAGCGCTGTTGGCGCGTTGGCCAGACAAAAACGTCGCGGTGCGCCGCGCCGCCCGGCTGCTCGCGCGGCAGAGCGCTGGTGTGCGTCGCGAGGTTCACCAGGCGAATTGGCGTGCCCTGATACGTCGGCACGCGGGCACCCGGCGGGGCGTATTTGCTGAGCGGATCGTCGAGCTTTACCACGCCCTGGTCGAGCAGCTTCACCAGCATTTCGCTGGTCATCAGCTTGGTTAAGGACGCGACGCGCACAACGGAATCCAGCTGCGGACGAACGTTATTACCTGGACGCGTTTCACCAAAGCTGCGGAAAACGCGCTGGTTGCCGTCGATGACCACCATTGCCATCCCGGTCGCGCCGCTGCCGTAATAGATAAGGTTCGCGTAGCGATCGGCAATATCGGAAGCCAAAACGGGCGCCGTCAGCGGCTGGGCTGCCTGGGCGGTGGAGAAGCTCACCGCACACAGCGCGGCAAAAGAGAGCAGACAACGTTTCAACGAAAAGCATCCATGAAGTGAATGAGGAAAGTAATGGGTATTTATACTACTAATCGGCACCGTGCAATGCCCCGAATAGCATAACCATAGCGAGAAAAACGTAACCATGGGTAAATATGAAGAATTTCCCTGCGAGCGCTCTCCCATTTTGTGACATCGGGCTTATGATAGGCACCAGTGTTACTCAATCTTGCGGAGAACGGTATGTCTGAAAAGCGTGTGGTAATGGTGGTTGATATGCAGAACGGGGTGTTTGAAACCCCGCGTCATCAGCGCGAGACGTGTGTCTCTCTGATCAACCAGCTTACGCAGGCTGCCGACACGGTGATTTTTATTCAGCATGCCGAGGCCGGGGGGCTGGAAGAGGGAAGTGACGGGTTTGCGTTGCTGCCTGAACTCCATCAACCTGCTGGCGCGCTGTGCGTGACCAAAACCGCCTGCGATGCCTTCTATAACACCGGGCTTGAGGCGCTGTTACGCGAGCAGGGCATTCGCGAGTTTGTCATCTGCGGCTGCGCCACCGATTACTGCGTTGACGCCACGGTCAAGAATGGCGTCAGCCGGGGTTACCACATTACCGTGGCGGAAGATGCCCACACCACCGCCAACCGCCCGGCTGCCGAAGCACAGATCCTGATTCACCACCACAACGACGTCTGGCGAAACTTCATTGCGCCAGCGAACCCTGTCGCGGTGAAACGCACCGAAACAATTCTCGAAAACTGGAAAGCGAACTAATAATCAACCCACGGGTCTCACCTTTTTGCCCGAGCCGGGGTCCGGCTCGGGCAAGGTATTCGTGTGGTAATGTGTTGAGCACAGCAACAACCATAACAACAAGAAGGAAGTATCATGTTTAAGTCTTTTTTCCCAAAGCCGGGGCCTTTTTTCCTGTCGGCATTTATTTGGGCACTGATCGCAGTCGTGTTCTGGCTGGCGGGCGGCGGTGCATGGCTGACGCGCATCGTGGGGGCGACAGGCGAGGTGCCGATTAGCGCGGCGCGCTTCTGGTCGTTCAGCTATCTGCTGTTTTATGCCTATTACGCGCTTTGCGTCGGGCTGTTTGCGCTTTTCTGGTTTAATTATTCCCCTCATCGCTGGCAGACATGGTCCATTCTCGGAACGTCGCTGATTATTTTTGTCACCTGGTTTCTGGTCGAAGTGAGCGTAGCCATTAACGCGTGGTATGCCCCGTTCTACGATCTCATCCAGAAAGCGCTTAGCGCCCCTAACAGGGTGCCAATTGGCGAGCTTTATAATCAGTTAAAAATTTTTATGGGCATTGCGATGATCGCTGTCACCGTGGCGGTGCTGAATAATTTCTTCGTCAGCCATTACGTCTTCCGCTGGCGTACGGCGATGAACGAATTCTACATGACTCACTGGGAGCGTCTGCGCCATATTGAAGGTGCTGCTCAGCGTGTTCAGGAAGACACCATGCGTTTTGCGTCAACGCTTGAGGATATGGGCGTCAGCCTGCTTAATGCCATCCTGAAACTGTTTGCGTTCTTACCGATTCTGGTCGCGCTTTCTCCGCATATTTCAGCATTGCCGATTGTCGGACATTTACCGTACGGCCTGCTCATCCCGGCGCTGATTTGGTCGCTTATGGGCACAGGCCTGCTTGCCGTCGTCGGGATTAAGCTGCCGGGCTTAGAGTTTAAGAATCAGCGTGTGGAAGCGGCCTATCGTAAAGAGCTGGTCTACGGAGAGGACGACCCAACGCGCGCTGCGCCCCCGACGATAAAAGAGCTGTTCCGCAACGTCCGTTTCAACTATTTCCGGCTCTATTTCCACTACATGTATTTCAATATTGCCCGTATTTTCTATCTGCAGGTCGATACTGTTTTTGGACTATTCCTGTTGTTCCCGTCTATTGTTGCGGGAACAATCACGCTGGGCTTACTGACCCAGATTACCAACGTGTTCGATCAGGTCAGAAACTCGTTCCAGTATCTGATCAACTCCTGGACCACGCTGGTGGAACTGATGTCCATCTACAAACGTCTGCGCAGCTTTGAACATGAGCTGGACGATCGGGACCTGCAGGAAGTCACCAACACATTTAGCTAATACAGGGAGTTGCTATGTCTTTTGCCGTACCGCGTGCGTTACCGCTGTCCTTGCTGGCTGCCCTCGTTCTGGCGGGCTGTGCCGAAAAAGGGGCTGCTCCGCTTAAAAAGGGCGAGAAGCCCGTGGATGTCGCAAGCGTTGTGCGGCAAAAAATGCCCGCCAGTGTGAAGGATCGCAATGCGTGGGCGGATGCGCTGGCAAAAACCTTTGAAAGCCAGAAGATTGCCCCAACCGAGGAGAATATCTGCTCGGTGCTGGCGGTGGCGCAGCAGGAGTCGATGTACCAGTCAGACCCGGTGGTGCCGGGTCTCAACAAAATTGCCTGGAAAGAGATCGACCGCCGCGCGGAATCGATGCATATCCCGGTATTCCTCGTGCATACCGCGCTGAAAATCACTTCGCCAAACGGCAAAAGCTACAGCGAGCGGCTGGACACGGTGAAAACCGAAAAACAGCTCAGCGCCATCTTTGATGATTTCATTAACATGGTGCCGATGGGGCAGAAACTGTTTGGCTCACTGAACCCGGTTCACACCGGCGGCCCGATGCAGGTGAGCATTGCGTTTGCCGAGAAGCATACCGACGGCTACCCGTGGGAAATTGACGGTACGGTGCGTCAGGAGGTCTTCTCCCTGCGCGGCGGGCTGTGGTTCGGCACGTATCATCTGCTGAACTATCCGGCGAACTACAGCGAGCCCTTGTACCGCTTTGCAGACTTTAACGCGGGCTGGTATGCCAGCCGTAACGCGGCGTTTCAGAGCGCGGTTAGCCGCGCAAGCGGCGTCAAGCTGGCGCTGGACGGCGATCTTATCGCCTACGGCAGCAGCGAGGCGGGAAGCACCGAGCGGGCGATCCGGAAATTATCGACAACGCTTGATATGAGCAACAGCGACATTCGCCGTCAGCTTGAGAAAGGCGACAGCCTGGCATTTGAGAAAACGGATCTCTACAAGAAAGTGTTTGCGCTTGCCGATAAGAAGAGTGGGAAAACGTTGCCGAGGGCAATTCTGCCGGGGATTCAGCTGGAAAGCCCGAAGATCACGCGTAACCTGACCACCGCATGGTTCGCAAAACGCGTGGACGATCGCCGGGCTCGCTGTATGGGGCTTTAATGGCGACGACGAAAGCGCAGGACGAGCGCGACAACGCCTAAAATCATACACCCCGCGAGGAAGGGAACGAGGCCAAACAGCGTGCTCACGCCAAACCCGATTTCAACCCGCGGGCGTCCGTTATCCTGCACCTGCATCAGGTGTTCATAAACGCCCGGCGCGTGCACCAGCATATTAAGCAGCTGGGAGCCAGCCCAGAAGCAGAACAGGACAAACAGGGCATACGCGATATTACCCGCCGTGGAGGTTTTTGGTTTGCCGCCAAAAATCGGTTTCGACAATGTAAAGTCAGCCATGTTGACCTCCCGAAATATCACTCTGTTTTAATACGCGTCTTACGGGGTGAGTTTGACAGGTCATCGCATTTGTCAATATCAGAATCGTGGTAATTTTCGCTCAGGATTTCTCCTGGATTGTTGATTTCTGCAGCATGTCACAATTTGTTAACTTAAATGAAACTGCACCGCATTTCAGAATTTCCGCATCTGCCACAGACCTGGCGGTGAAACTGTGAGAGGATGTCTTTTTTTCCTGCCGGAGTTGTTATGAAGCTCACGTCCAAACTTCGCCGTGACTGGCACTACTACGCCTTTGCTATCGGGCTGATCTTTATTCTTAACGGCGTCGTGGGGCTGTTGGGATTTGAAGCGAAAGGCTGGCAAACCTATGCCGTGGGCCTGGTGACCTGGGTAATCAGTTTCTGGCTGGCAGGGCTGATAATCCGCCGCCGTCCGGAAGAGACGACAGCGGAGGAGACGGCTAAGGGTACCGATTAGCCGTTAACGGAACTTTTCAGGGCGCTGTCGGCGGCATGACGCTCCAGCGCCAGCTCGATCAGGCGGGTGATCAGCTCAGAGTAGCCAAGCCCGCTGGCCTGCCACAGTTTTGGATACATGCTGATATTGGTGAAACCCGGCAGCGTGTTGATTTCATTGATCACCACCTCGTTCTCCGGCGTCGTCAGGAACACGTCCACGCGCGCCATGCCGCTGCAGCCGAGCGTCTGATAGGCCTGAATGGCGATCGCCCGGATCTTATCGTTAATGGCCGGATCGATATCCGCAGGAACAACAACCTGGGCGCCTTTATCATCAATGTATTTGGTGTCGTACGAGTAGAAGTCGCTGTTTAAGACCACTTCACCGCAGGTGCTGGCCTGTGGGAAATCGTTGCCCAGCACCGCGCACTCAATTTCGCGGCCTTTGATCCCCTGCTCAACCACCACTTTATGGTCGAACTCGAATGCCAGACGGACGGCTTGCGTGAACTCTGTTTCGGTGGTGACTTTGCTGACGCCCACGGAGGAGCCCTGGTTGGCTGGCTTCACAAACAGCGGCAGACCCAGTTCAGCGCTAATTTGCGCGAAGCTGTGTTTGTCGCGGTTGGCGCGGGTGAGCGTCACGAACGGCGCGATATTCAGCCCGGCATCGCGCAGCAGGCGTTTGGTGACGTCTTTGTCCATGCAGGCGGCGGAGCCCAGCACGTCCGAGCCCACAAACGGCAGGTTGGCCATGCGTAACATTCCCTGCAGGGAACCGTCTTCGCCGAGGGTGCCGTGCACGATGGGGAAGACCACGTCGATCTGGGCGAGAGCCTGCGCGTTGCCGGCGTCGATGAGCTGACCCTTCACGACACCGGGTACGGTGGCGACGCTAATTTCCGAAGGATTAAGGGCGATGTGTGCCGGATCGTGGGCATTCAGCAGATACTGGCTGGCATCGTTAACATGCCACTGGCCCTGTTTATCAATGCCCAACAGCACCACGTCGAAACGGCTTTTATCGATCGCATCGACGATATTTTTAGCCGATTGCAATGACACCTCGTGCTCCGCTGATTTTCCCCCAAAGACAATACCTACGCGCTGCTTTGCCATCTCACTCTCTTCCAGTCTGACGAAAAGCCAATAACATACCACGATGCCCTGCGGGTTTCGCGGCCTTCTGCCATAATGTTTTGGGGAACAGTGAGGGGGGAGAGTGAAAGGAAAAACGCTGCTGACCATTTTCATCCTTGGGGCAATCGCAACGGCGGGCTATCGCTGGCTGCCGTCTTACTACAACCCTTTCACGCCGCTGAACCTGGACGACCCGCCTGGCCGCATTACCCAGTATAAGCTGCGGCACTTAACGCCCGAAGCCTGCGCGAGCCTGTTAGCGCAGGCTAATCAAAAAAAACTGATCCGCACCCAGGCGGTCGCTGACAGCGGCGGGGAATGCCCGCTGAACAACGTCGTGCGCGTGCGTGACTTTGGCCCGGTGAGCCTGAACGGCAGTTTTCTTGCCAGCTGTCCGCTGGCGCTCAGCTCAGCCCTGTTTGTCAGCCAGCAGGCCCGGCCCCTGACTAAACGCTTTACCGGCAGTGAACTGACGCGCATTGAGCACCTCGGCAGCTTTGCCTGCCGCAATATCTACCACCGGCCCGATGCGCGGCGCAGCGAGCATGCCACGGCAGAGGCGCTGGATATCGCCGCTTTTCGGCTGGCGAACGGAGAGCGCGTTACGGTACTTAACGGCTGGAAATCGGCAAAAACGCAGCCCTGGCTGAAGGCTCTGCTGGCGGCAAGCTGCGGTTACTACGGAAACGGTCTTGGGCCGGAATATAACGCGGCGCACGCCAGCCATTTTCATCTGGGAATGCGCGGCTTTGGTCTCTGCCGCTGAAGCATAATCTTCCGCCAGAAAATGGATGAATTGTGACTTATTTCACAAATATGATGACTGGGAAGATAAAACACCAAAGTCAGCGAGGCCGCATCTCTGGTGCGACGTTAAGACGCGTAACTTGCTAATCTGACGGCGAATTCGCCTAAAAATGAAGACTATTTCTGTATGGAATCCTGGAAAGTTAATCTCATCTCGGTCTGGTTCGGCTGCTTCTTCACCGGGCTTGCCATCAGCCAGATCCTGCCGTTCCTGCCGCTGTACGTGTCACAGCTGGGGGTCAGCTCCCACGAAGCGCTGTCCATGTGGTCCGGGCTGACGTTCAGCGTCACGTTTCTGGTCTCCGCCATTGTGTCACCGATGTGGGGCAGCCTGGCGGATCGGAAAGGGCGCAAGCTGATGCTGCTGCGCGCCTCCCTCGGGATGGCGATTGCTATTCTGCTCCAGGCCTTCGCCACCAACGTCTGGCAGCTGTTTTTCCTGCGGGCGGTGATGGGGCTGACGTCTGGGTATATTCCCAACGCCATGGCGCTGGTTGCCTCTCAGGTGCCGCGCGAGCGCAGCGGCTGGGCGCTGAGTACGCTCTCCACTGCCCAGATCAGCGGCGTTATCGGCGGCCCGCTGCTGGGAGGCTTTTTGGCTGACCATGTCGGTCTGCGCGCGGTATTCATCATCACCGCAATCCTGCTGGTGATCAGCTTTCTGGTTACGCTCTTTCTTATCAAAGAGGGGGGCCGCCCCGTTATCAGTAAATCTGAGCGCCTGAGCGGCAAGGCCGTCTTCGCCTCGCTGCCATACCCGGGACTTGTGATTAGCCTGTTTGTCACCACCATGGTGATCCAGCTCTGCAACGGTTCGGTCGGCCCGATTCTGGCGCTGTTTATCAAGTCGATGGAGCCGGACAGCAACAATATCGCCTTTCTCAGCGGCATGATTGCCGCCGTGCCGGGCGTCTCCGCGCTGATCTCTGCCCCGCGTCTGGGAAAACTGGGCGACAGGATCGGCACGGCGCGCATCCTGATGGCGACGCTGATATTTGCGGTGGTGCTCTTTTTCGCCATGTCGTTTGTTACCTCTCCGCTTCAGCTGGGCGTGCTGCGGTTTTTACTCGGCTTTGCGGATGGCGCTATGTTGCCCGCCGTACAGACATTGCTGGTCAAATATTCCAGCGACCAAGTCACGGGGCGTATTTTTGGCTATAACCAGTCGTTTATGTATTTAGGCAACGTCGCCGGTCCGCTTATTGGTGCGTCCGTTTCTGCAATGGCGGGTTTTCGCTGGGTATTTGCCGCGACGGCGATTGTCGTTTTAATCAATATTATCCAGCTGGCTATTGCCCTGCGTCGCCGCAGGCAATTAGCGGAGGCGAAATCAGCGAAATAATCTTTTCGCAGATGTATTATATATTCTTATGGTAGCCGCATTTTTATATAACAAAATGCGGCGTTTTTTTATAGGAAAACGTTTCGCTGAAAAGATCGCTGCGCTAATTTGGCGGCAATGTCACTTTTGCATAAGATAATACTTTTCTCCGCTTTGCATATTTCATTCCTGGTGTTAATTTCAGAGGAAATCCCATAAGGAAATAGCACGATGAAAAATCTCATTGCTGAGTTGCTGGTTAAGCTTGCACAAAAGGAAGAGGAGTCGAAAGAGCTGGTCGCCCAGGTCGAAGCGCTGGAAATAGTTGTCACCGCGCTGCTGCGGCAGATGGCAACATCGGATCAGCAGGCGTTAATTGAAAGCATTGAAGGAGCGCTGGATAAGGCGCGGCCCGATACGCAGGTTCCGCCAGAAGATGCCGAGTTGCTGCAGCAATACGTAAAGAAGCTGTTGAGGCATCCGCGCAGTTAAGCCGTTACTGACATGTCATAGGATTGTCATGCAGGATGCCTGGAGTCGCTCTGTTTTATTTTTGTATTTGTACATGAAGAAAATAAATTGAAACAGAGCGCGCTTTTTAGCGCGTTACATTCCCTGTTAATTACCTCTGCCAGTTATGCTGATACCGTCAATTCCTGCGCGCTGGAACTGAAATGATAAATTCCCGGCCGAAATCACATCTGCCGGGTGGTTTTTTTCCTGTCACGAACCAGACTTACAGGGAATGTTCACAAAAGGATGGTGCAATGAAAACAACATTACTGGTTACTCTGCTCTCCGGCCTGTTCCTGATCTCCTCGGCGAACGCGGAAGAAAAAACATTAACGCCGCAACAGCAACGCATGACCACCTGTAATCAACAGGCGACGTCCCAGAGTCTGAAGGGGGATGCACGTAAAACCTACATGAGCGACTGCCTGAAAAACGGCGCCGCGAAACCCGGCGAAAAAAGCCTGACGCCGCAGCAGCAAAAAATGCGCGAGTGTAATGCGAAAGCAACCGAACAGTCCCTCAAGGGCGACGATCGCAGCAAGTTCATGAGTGCCTGCCTGAAGAAAAAAGTGTAGTTCTAACGGGTGAGCGGCTCCGGCGGCTCACCCGAAATTTCATACTTTCCCCGCAGTCCCCCTCTCTATAATTTGGGAAAATGTTTCAGAATATTCCCAAAAATGATGAATGATGACATTTATTACTACAAAAAGCGCATTCGGGAAGAGTGGAGTTTAACCCTTTCTCAGGATGACCCTCACCGTACCGGCATCCAGTTTGCCAGGCGAGCCCGGCTGGCGCGCGTTGTCGGGCTGGCGGCGATGTTTGTCCCGGTGGCGGAAATTCTGGTCAGCCATTTTTTACCCGGCGGCTGGTGGTTGTTGCTGGTGGGGTGGGCATTCATCTGGCCGCACTTTGCCTGGCAGTTATCCTGCCGCGCCGCTTCACCTCATCAGCAGGAAATTTTTAACCTCAAGATGGATGCCGTTATAGCCGGGGTCTGGATCGGCGTGATGGGGATGTATGTATTACCCACTGCGGCGCTGGTGATGATGGTGGGGATGAATATGATGGGCTCTGGCGGCTGCCGCCTTTTTATCGCGGGGATCGTGCTCACCCTGCTTACTGCGCTGCTTACGTTACCGCTTGCTGGCAGAGCGCTGCCCTTTAATCCGGGGGCGCTGGAGTGGGGCTTAACGCTTCCTGTCCTTATGCTTTATCCCATGCTGTTTGCCTGGCTTAGCCATCGAACGGCCGTCAGGCTGGCGGAACATAAGCGGCGGCTGGAAATGATGAGCACCCGTGACGGTATGACCGGGGTCTTTAACCGCCGACATTGGGAAATGCTGCTGCGTAATGAATTTGAGCACTGTCGCCGGAGCCACTGCACCGCCACGATATTGCTGATTGATATCGACCACTTTAAAAACATCAACGATACCTGGGGGCACGACGCAGGCGACAAGGCCATCGTGGCCATTACCCGCCAGCTTCAGATGTCGGTACGGTCAGGCGATGCGATAGGCCGGTTTGGCGGGGATGAGTTCGCGGTGATTATGTCCCAGACGGCCGCTGAAAGCGCCATCGCCGTCATGTCGCGGGTTCACGCGCGGCTGGAGACGCTGTCGTTACCGTGTGCGCCGAAGGAGCGTCTGCGCATCAGCGTGGGCGTGGCCCCCTGGGGGCCGCAGTTTGTACACTATCGGGAATGGCTGAAGGCGGCAGATGTGGCGCTGTATAAGGCGAAAAATGCCGGGCGCGGCCGCACCGAAGTGGCCGCCTGACGCCCGGCCAGACATCAGGATTTACTCAGCTTCTCTGACTTTTCCATGCATTTTGCCATCGCTTCGATAACCGCAGAACGGAACCCGCGTTCTTCCAGCACCCGCACCGCTTCGATGGTGGTACCGGCCGGGGAGCAGACCATATCCTTCAGTTCACCCGGGTGTTTACCGGTCTCCAGCACCATTTTGGCGGAGCCCATCACTGCCTGCGCGGCGAATTTATACGCCTGCGCGCGCGGCATACCGCCAAGCACGGCGGCGTCCGCCATCGCTTCTAAAAACATGAAAACGTACGCGGGGGCTGAACCGCTCACGCCGACCACTGGATGGATCATGGATTCCGCAATCACTTCCGCCTCGCCGAAGCAGCGGAAAATGTTCAGCACGTCCGCCACCTCTTCTGAAGTCACCAGCGCGTTAGGGGTGACGGAGGTCATACCGGCGTTGACCAGTGAGGGGGTATTCGGCATCGCGCGGACGATTTTACGATCGTGGCCCAGCGCGCGCGCCAGCTGATCGAGCGTCACGCCTGCGGCAATCGACACGACCAGCGTCTCTTTATTCAGGCTGGAGGTGATGTCGCTTAACACTTTGATCATGATGTTCGGCTTAACGGCACCAAAGACGATATCGGCAACCTGGGCCACCTCCTGCGCGCTTTCGGCGGCGTTGATCCCGTATTGATCGCGCAATGCGGCGACGTTATCCGGTGACGGGGTATAAACCCAAATCTGACCCGGCAGAACCTGCCCGCTGGCGATCAGGCCGCCCAGGATGGCTTTGCCCATGTTACCGCAGCCGATAAACCCGATTTTCTTGTCCATCATGATTCTCCGTCATTATGCGTTGTTTTCTCTGATTGATAGCTTAACAACGAAATGCAGGCGACAATAGTCGGCAGAGTCATTATGGGGAGACAACATGGCGATTTGGGTTGATGCGGACGCGTGTCCGAATGTGATTAAAGAGATTTTATTCCGCGCCGCCGAGCGCGTGCAGATGCCGCTGACGCTGGTGGCGAACCAGAATATTCGCGTCCCGCCTTCGCGGTTCATTCGCTCCCTCCGCGTGCCGGCCGGGTTCGACGTGGCAGATAATGAAATTGTTCGTCTGTGCAGCGCGGAAGATCTGGTCATCACCGCCGATATTCCGCTGGCGGCGGAAGTGCTGGAGAAAGGGGCGGCGGCGCTCAATCCGCGCGGCGAGCGTTATTCGCCTTCAACCATCCGGGAAAAACTCACTATGCGTGATTTTATGGATACGATGCGGGCCAGCGGCGTGCAGACCGGTGGACCGGACAGCCTGTCCCAGCGCGATCGCCAGCAGTTTGCTGCCGAACTGGATAAATGGCTGCTGGAAGTGAAGCGCCGTACGGCGTAATGATAATTATTGTCAATATGTGGTACAGTGTGGCCTCCACAGGGTTGTCATCCCGTACCGCTTTGCAGTAAAGTAATCGACACATCTTCTGCAATTATTTCTTTACACTCTTCAGCCATTCGGCATCAAGGGGAACACCTGGCTATGACCCAACCCATCTTTTTAGTTGGCCCCCGCGGCTGTGGGAAAACCACCGTTGGCGTGGAACTGGCACGCGCATGTCATCGTCAGTTTGTTGATACCGACCACTGGCTGCAGACCGAGGCCGGCAAAACCATCGCAGACATCGTGGAGCAAGAGGGATGGGAAAGCTTTCGCGCCCGCGAAACGGCCGCGCTGAAAGCGGTAACCACGCCGTCAGCCGTCATTGCGACGGGAGGCGGTATTGTTCTGGCCGAATGTAATCGTCACTTTATGCGCGAAAAAGGCATTGTGATCTATCTCTGCGCGCCGGTGGCGGCTCTGGTAGGGCGACTTGAAGCATTTCCTGAAGAGGGACAACGCCCGGCGCTGACGTCACGACCACTCAGCGAAGAGGTGAGCGAAGTGCTGGCCGAGCGTGATGCCCTCTACCGTGAAGCGGCACACCATGTCGTAGATGCCTCTGCGGCCCCGGAAGATGTGGTAATTCAGATTATTACCGCCCTGCGTCTGGCGTGTGCCAGCTAACCGCCGTCTATACTGATAGCTCAGACATAAAAAAAGGATGAGCTATGCCAACCAGACCTCCCTATCCGCGCGAAGCACGTATTGTTACCGTTGAAAAAGGCAATGGCGACCAGACCGTCACCTGGTACCAGCTGCGTGCCGATCACCCCAAACCGGACTCGCTGATCAGTGAACATGAGACTGAACAGGAAGCGCTGGATGCCAAGCGGCGCTACGAAGATCCCGAAAAGTCGTGAATGTTTTCCTAAACGCTCCAATACCGTGCCTGAATCACACTTTTTACTCATCGCAAATGTTAAGCAGGAGTTAATATTTAGTTATTACAGGTAGCTCCGTTACCAGCAGGCGATCTTTACATTTCGGGGCAGAGATCGCCTGCTACGCTTGGTGCTGTTTTGTTGAAAAAACGAACTGTGCAGCGTAGAGAGCCTGTACCTGTGTTTACGTTTTTGTAGTGATGGAAGGCGAAGAAGATGAAGGCAACGTTGGCGATCCTCACCATTGGTGTGGTCCCTGTAAGCGAAGTGTTACCGCTCTTAACCGAGCATGTATCTGAACAACAGATCACGCATCTCAGCCTGCTGGGTAAGATGAGCCGGGAAGAGGTCATGGAAGACTACGCTGTAGAGGCGGGGGAGGATCCCCTGGCGACGTTATTAAGCGACGGTAAACTGGCGCATGTTTCTCGGCAGAAAATTGAGCGTTCGCTGCAGGCAGTAATAGAAGTACTCGATAATCAGCAATATGACGTTATTTTGCTGATGAGCACCGCCCCCATTAAGGGGCTCATCGCGCGCAATGCGATTTTGCTTGAGCCGATGCGCATTATTCCTCCGCTGGTAGCCTCCATTGTTGACGGGCATCAGGTGGGGGTCATTGTGCCCATCGAGGAGCTTATGGATAACCAGGAAGCAAAGTGGCACGTGCTCGAAAAAACGCCCCTGTATGCGCTGGCAAACCCCTTCTGGGACAGCGAGGCTAAACTCATTGCTGCCGGGAAGGAGCTGCTGGAGAGAGGGGCGGATGTATTGATTCTGGACTGTCTTGGTTTTCACCAGCATCACCGGGATTTACTGCAAAAGGCGCTGGACGTGCCGGTGCTGTTATCCAACGTTCTGATGGCTCGCCTGGCCTCAGAACTTCTGACGTAATGATTTTGCGTGACAGGTGATGAGCATGGCCCCTATAGTGAATTTTTATCTCTGAATATAAGGGCCAGTTCATGCTTCAAAGTAACGAATACTTTTCCGGTAAAGTGAAATCCATCGGTTTTACCAGCAGCAGCACTGGCCGCGCCAGTGTGGGCGTTATGGCTGAAGGGGAATACACCTTTGGCACGGCGGAAGCGGAAGAGATGACGGTGGTCAGCGGCGCGCTGAACGTCTTACTGCCGGGTGAAACGGAATGGAAAGTTTACGCTGCCGGACAAGTTTTCAACGTCCCTGGCCACAGCGAATTTCATTTGCAGGTCGCTGAACCGACCTCTTATCTGTGCCGCTACCTGAAATAATCGTCTTCCCTCTCCCCCTTTGGGGAGAGGATCAGGGGGAGGGGAAATTATCTCTGCGCTTCGCCGCCGAGACCTTCCACCAGATTCTGAATTAACGCGGCCAGTTCGCCGGTCATCAGGATAAAGTCCGCGTCAAAGCGCTGGGCGTAATCTTCCCGGTCGATATCTTCGTTTTGATCGCGCAGCTCGTCGCAGAACTTCAGACGCTTCACGGAACCGTCGTCGCACATCACGAACTGAATGCGCTGCTGCCAGTCGAGCGCCAGTTTGGTGACCACTTTGCCCGCTTCAATGTGTACGGCGATCTCGTCGCTCACCAGATCCTGCTTTTTCGCGCGGATCACGCCGCCATCTTCCAGCAGGGCTTTCAGCTCGGCTTCGTCCAGGATCTGGAAACCTTGCGCCGCGGTACCGCTGCGGACCCACTCGGTCAGGGTCAGCTCAATCGGCGTTTCCAGCGCCAGCGGTACGACCGGTAAAGAGCCGATGCTTTTACGCAGCAGGGCCAGCGTATCTTCCGCTTTTTTGGCGCTGGCGCAGTCCACCATGATCAGCCCATTAACGGTATCGATCCACATCATCGTCTGGCTGAAGCGGCTGAAGGCGCGCGGCAGCAGAGAGTGCAGCACTTCATCTTTCAGCGAGTCTTTTTCGGTTTTCTTCAGCTTGCGGCCCTGCTCGGCTTCCAGCTTGAAAATTTTTGCTTCAAGCGCCTGCTTAACCACCGGCGTGGGCAGAATTTTCTCTTCTTTGCGGGCGCAGACGATGATTTGACCCGTGCTGCTGGCGTGGGTCAGTGCATCGCTTTGCGAACCCATTGGCGGAACCCAACCGGTTTTCGCCATATCCTGGCTACCGCAAGGGGAAAAGCTATAAGCGGCTAACTGTTTTTCCATCTCTTCTGCGCGCAGCGAAACGTCGCGGCTGAGACGGTAAACCATCAAATTTTTGAACCACAGCATGATAATTTCCACGGCCTTGTCGTTAAATCAGCGGGCATGATAACGAATTGTCGCATCGCTTGCATTGCTAATCGGGAAGCGTGCTTCTACTCTGTTGATAATCAAAATAATGAGGAGAGTCTTGTGCGTATTGGGATTGATTTGGGCGGCACCAAAACAGAAGTCATCGCATTAAGCGAGCAGGGGGAACAGCTGTTCCGCCACCGTCTGCCGACGCCGCGCGATGATTATCACCAGACGATCGAGACGATTGCCCGGCTGGTTGATATGGCCGAGCAGGCGACGGGCGAGAGGGGCACGGTCGGGATGGGGATCCCTGGCTCCATTTCGCCTTATACGGGTGTGGTGAAAAATGCCAACTCTACCTGGCTCAACGGTCAGCCGTTTGATAAGGATTTGAGCCAGCGTCTGAACCGGGAAGTGCGTCTGGCGAATGACGCTAACTGCCTGGCGGTCTCAGAGGCCGTTGATGGTGCAGCCGCAGGAGCGCAGACCGTGTTTGCGGTGATTATCGGTACCGGCTGCGGCGCGGGCGTGGCCTTTGGCGGACGTTCACATATCGGCGGCAACGGCACGGCGGGTGAGTGGGGGCACAACCCGCTGCCGTGGATGGATGAAGATGAACTCAAATACCGCGCCGAGGTGCCGTGCTACTGCGGCAAGCAGGGCTGTATCGAGACCTTTATCTCCGGCACCGGTTTTGCAACCGACTACCACCGCCTGAGCGGCCAGCCGCTCAAGGGGAACGAGATTATGCGTTTGGTGGAAGAACAGGATCCGGTGGCCGAACTGGCGCTTAGCCGCTACGAAATGCGTCTGGCGAAATCGCTGGCGCACGTAGTGAATATTCTCGATCCGGACGTGATTGTGCTCGGCGGTGGCATGAGCAACGTTGATCGGCTGTACGCCACGGTACCAAATCTGGTGAAACAGTGGGTCTTCGGCGGCGAGTGCGAAACCCCGATCCGCAAAGCCGTCCACGGCGACTCCAGCGGCGTGCGCGGCGCGGCGTGGTTATGGCCGGAATAAACGCAAAACGGCAACTTGCGTTGCCGTTTTTGATGTTTAGGGCCAGGGAGAGGGCACCAGACCGAATCGACCCAACACTCACCCCACCGCAAACTCCCTGTCCAGCCTGCTATACCCCAGTCCGTTGATCTTCTTCACCTTGATCTGCACCGGAATGCGCTCTTTCATCGCCTCGACGTGGCTAATCACCCCGATGGTTTTCCCGGTGGCGTTCAGCGCGTCGAGCGCATCCAGCGCGGTATCCAGCGTTTCACTGTCGAGCGTGCCGAATCCCTCATCCAGGAACAGGGAATCAATCCGCGTTTTGTGACTGACCAGGTCAGAAAGCGCTAACGCCAGCGCAAGGCTGACCAGGAAGCTCTCGCCGCCGGAGAGCGTGCGCGTATCACGCACCGCATCGGCCTGCCAGGTGTCGACCACTTCCAGCTCCAGCGCCTCGCTGGCCTTACGCTGTAGGAGATAACGGCCGTGCAGGCGGTTAAGCTGCTGGTTTGCGAGCCAGACCAGATTATCCAGCGTCAGCCCCTGAGCGAACTTGCGGAATTTGTCGCCGGAGCTGGAGCCGATCAGCGCGTTGAGATAGCCCCAGTCGTCGGCCTGGCGCGCGGCCTCTTCAATTTGCAGCATTAACGCCTGCTGATGCTGGCGGTTATCGCTGTCCTGCTTAAGCTGCTGGCGGATCTCGCCCTGATGCGTGGTGTTCTCACGAAGCCGTTGCGCCAGCTGCTGCAGCTGGCTTTGCAGGGTAGACGCATCCGCGTCAAGTTCTTCCGGGCGCAGCGCAAGGTGCGCCTGCAGCTGCTGATTAGCCTGGCCGGAAAGGGCCGCGGCCTGCTGTATCTGGTTTTCCAGCGACTGTTTCAGCTGTTCGAGGCGGCGAATAGCATCGTCATCCAGCAGCGCGGCAAGGAACGCATCCCGATCGGCAAAACAGCTTGCGGAGAGCGCCGCGGTGAACTGCGTCTGCGATTGCTGCAGGCGCTCGCGCTCCAGCGACTCCTGCTGCTGCAGGGCGGCGAGCTGGCTTTGCAGCGACACGCATTCATTGTGGATGTCGCGCCAGTCATCAGGAATAGCCGGCTCAGCCTCTTCGCCGTGTGTTGCCGGAAGCGTGTCGAGCAGCGGCTTCAGCGCGCTCATGCGTTCCTGAAGCACGCCGTGCTGCGTATGCTTCTCCTGCCAGTGGGCAAATTCCGCTTCGCGGGCGTGCAGCCAGTCGGCCTCATTGCCCTCTTCGGGAACGCTAAGCGAGAGCGCGAGAAGAGTATGTTCCAGCGCCTGGCGCGTTGCGGTGCGCTGCTGCTGATACTGGCGTTCCTGCGCTTCCTGCTCGTTCAGCTGGTTTTGCAGGGTCAGACGCTGGCTGAGCTGATAAAGCTGGCGCTCGTAGTGTTCCTGCTCGTTCAGCCATGGCGCGATATCCTCCTGAATATTCAATGCGATATTCAAAGACGCGCACGCCTCCAGCCATGCTTTAGTGAGCGCTTGCTCTTCCTGAGAAAGCGTCTGCGCTTCGTCTGTCTCACGCTGGATCTGTTGAGCCAGGGCATTAACCTGTCCCAGCACCAGCAGGCCTTCCTCTTTAAGCGCGGCGACCTCTTTTTCGAGCGCATCACGGCGACGCTGGTTATCCGTCAGCTCAAGCGACCGGTAGGTCTCCACGGCAGGATGCTCGTGGGAGCCGCACAGCGGGCAGGGTTTGCCTGCCTCAAGCCGTGAGCGATAGCTTTCCAGATTTTTAATCGTCGCTTCGCGTTCGCACAGGGCTTTCAGGTCCAGATAGTGCTGGTGTTTCTCTTTGTACTGCTGGCGGCGCAGCGACAGGGTTTCATTGAGCTTGCTCTGCTCCGCCTGGGCTTTCTGCACGCTTTCACCGTTCTGGCTCAGGCGCTTTTGCAGCGGCTGATAGCGGGCATGCAGCGACGTCAGCTGCTGGCGCAGCGTGCGGGACCGGGACTGCTGCTCCATGGCCGCGCTGACCTCATCCGCCGTCAGCGTCAGCGTATTTTCCGGCATCTCAGCCAGCTTCTGACGTAGCTCAGTCATCCGCGCAGCAAGCGCGACGAGCTGACTTTTGTCACGGTTTAGCTGTGAGAACTGGGCGCGCCAGCCGGCAATTTCCTGGCCCAGCAGGCGATAACGCTCATTCTCCGCCAGCCACTGTCCCAGCGCCGTCAGTTCGGCCTGTAGCCGCTCATGGGTACGCAGGGCGGTATTGCGGATCCGCGCGCGCAGTGCGGTTTTGGTCTGTAAGCGAGTATTTACTTCGTTAATTCGCTGCTGGGTTTGCGTCAGACGTGCGGTTTGCTCCTGCTGATGCTCCCAGAGCGGACGAAGCTGGGCGGCGGGCTGGGCAAGCTGGAGTTTTGCCAGTTCCGGCGCCGCGTTCGCCTGCGCCTGTTGCGCCTGCTGCTGCAGGGCGGCAACGCGCTGCTGCTCCCGCACGAGCTCGTCATGACGCGTAAGCCACTGAAAATCTTTCTGTTGGCTTTGCTGCTGGGCCAGCAGGGTTTTCTCTTCGTCAGTAAGTGCCTGCAAACTTTGCTGCAACTGCTGCTGTTGTTCTTCGCTGAGCAGCACGACACCCGCCGCCTGCGCCTCGCATTTTTCCAGCACGCTGCGGGCGGCTTTGTGTTTCTCAAACACCATCGCGGAAATCTGGCCGTAGATTTCGGTGCCGGTGAGTTCTTCCAGCAGTTCTGCGCGGTCGGCCGGTTTGGCATTGAGGAAGGCCGCAAACTGCCCCTGCGAGAGCAGCATTGAGCGGGTAAAACGGCCGTAGTCCAGCCCGGTGAGCGCCGCGGTTTGCTCCAGTTTATCCGACACCTTATCGGCCAGAATCTTGCCATCCTCGCAGCGGGCCAGCTCCACGCGCGGTGCCTGCAAGTTCCCGTCCGGCTGGTTGCGCGCCCGGTTCTGACTCCAGAATGCGCGATAGGCAACGCCTTTCACCTCAAACTCCACTTCCGCCAGGCACTCGGCGGTATCGCGCGTCATCAGATCGTTTTGCGCCTGAGAGACCTTATTCAGGCGCGGGGTTTCGTGGTAGAGCGCCAGGCAGATGGCATCGAGCAGGGTGGTTTTACCCGCGCCGGTTGCGCCAGTAATGGCAAACAGGCCGTTGCTGGCAAAAGGCTCCGCGGTGAAGTCAATTTTCCACTCGCCCTTGAGGGAGTTGAGATTTTTCAGGCGCAGGCTCAGAATTTTCATGCGTTTTCTTCCTCGTCATTGAGGACGTGCAGAGTATGGCTGAACAGCTCGTTGAGCCTGACGCGTTTCGCATCATCGATCTCTTCCTGCGACAGTCGGCGCTCGAACACCTCTTCAACGCGCAGTTCGCTAAGCGTTTCGCGCTGGGCGCCGAGCAGAATTTTCTCGCGCTGCTCGCGGCTGCGGCGCACCAGCAGCACCTCAACCGGCAACTCTTCGGTCAGCGCCTGAATTTTCCGCTGCATATCGTGCAGGTAGTCATCGGTGGTGATTTCAATATCCAGCCAGACGGGCGGGTTAAGCTCAGCGCCGCGCCACTGCTCAAGCTGGGCGGTGATGGCAGCCAGATCGCCCTTCAGCACCGCCAGCGGCTGGGTGACCGGCACTTCCAGCGTCTCGACGGCGCTGAGTTTGCCCTCATCAAAGCTCACCAGATGCACGGATTTGGCTTTTCCGGTTTCATCGAAGCTGAGCGAAATAGGGGAGCCACAGTAGCGGATATGCTCGCAGCCGCCGATGACCTGGGCGCGGTGAATGTGCCCGAGCGCGATGTAGTCCGCGGGCGGGAAGTTTTGCGCCGGAAAGGCGTCCAGCGTACCGATATAGATCTCGCGGACCGCGTCACTTTTGCTGGCCCCGACGGTGGTGAGGTGCCCGGTGGCAATGACCGGAATGGCCTGTTCACCGCGCAGGGCACAGGCTTCCGCGTGCTGCTGGTGATAGTAGTCGGTGATGGCCTGCAATAAATGCTGCTGCTTTTCCGCGCCCGACAGTCCCGCCTGGCTTTGCACGATGTCGCGCGGACGTAAAAAGGGAATCGGACACAGTACCGCGCCCGGCGACCCGTCGCGTTTTTTCAGGATCTGCGGCGCGTGCCCGGCGCTGGCGACCACGGTGGTATTGAGAAACGCCAGGATGTCGCGGGATTCATTGAGCGTGGCGACGGAGTCATGGTTACCGGCGACAATCACCAGATGACAGCCGTTCTGCTGCAGGTTCACCACGAAGCGGTTATACAGTTCACGCGCATAGCTCGGCGGCGAACCGGTATCAAAGATGTCACCCGCCACAATAATGGCATCCACCTCGTGCGCCTGGGCCGTTTCCAGAAGCCAGTTCAGGAACGCTTCATGTTCAGCCGCACGGCTTTTGCTGTAAAAATTTTGACCCAGATGCCAGTCCGAGGTGTGAAGTATGCGCATAGGAGATCCGTGGCGAAAAACGATGCGGGCGATTATAAACTGTCAGGGTGAGGAAAATAACCGCTGTAATAAAACAACAGTTTGCCATTTATAGTGGTACTGTTTTTCATAAATCTGTCATAAATCTGACGCATAATGGCGCCGCATTACAAACTTGTAACTTAAATAAGATAAGACAGGGCAAAGTATGGCGAGACGTATTCTGGTCGTAGAAGATGAAGCTCCAATTCGTGAAATGGTGTGCTTCGTGCTCGAACAAAATGGCTTCCAGCCGGTTGAAGCGGAAGATTATGACAGCGCGGTGAACCAGCTGAATGAACCCTGGCCCGATCTGATTCTGCTTGACTGGATGTTGCCCGGCGGCTCCGGACTGCAGTTTATCAAACATCTGAAGCGTGAAGCGCTGACCCGCGACATCCCGGTGGTGATGCTCACGGCGCGCGGAGAGGAAGAGGATCGCGTGCGCGGTCTGGAGACCGGCGCGGACGATTACATTACCAAGCCTTTCTCCCCGAAAGAGCTGGTTGCCCGCATTAAGGCCGTCATGCGCCGTATTTCCCCGATGGCGGTCGAAGAGGTGATCGAGATGCAGGGCCTCAGCCTTGACCCAACGTCACACCGCGTGATGACCGGCGAAAATCCCCTCGACATGGGGCCTACCGAATTTAAACTCCTGCACTTCTTTATGACCCATCCGGAACGCGTTTACAGCCGCGAGCAGTTGCTGAATAACGTCTGGGGAACTAACGTGTATGTCGAAGACCGGACGGTTGACGTACATATTCGCCGCCTGCGAAAAGCGCTGGAACTGAGCGGCCACGATCGCATGGTACAGACGGTCCGCGGCACGGGTTATCGTTTCTCGACCCGTTTCTGAATAATGACAGGAGTGTGACGCGTGCTGGAACGTCTGTCATGGAAAAGGCTCGTCTTTGAACTAATCTTATGCTGTATTCCGGCCCTTCTTCTGGGGGCCTTACTTGGGCATCTGCCGTGGTTTCTGCTGGCGGCGGTCACCGGGCTGTTAGCCTGGCATTTCTGGAACCTGCTGCGTCTCTCCTGGTGGCTGTGGGTGGACCGCAGTATGACCCCGCCGCCGGGAAGCGGCAGCTGGGAGCCGCTGCTGTACGGCCTGCACCAGATGCAGATGCGTAATAAAAAGCGTCGCCGCGAGCTGGGAAGCCTGATCAAACGCTTTCGCAGCGGTGCAGAGTCGCTGCCCGATGCCGTTATTCTGACGACCGAAGAAGGGACGATCTTCTGGTGTAACGGCCTGGCGCAGCAGCTGCTGGGCCTACGCTGGCCGGATGATAATGGTCAGAACATCCTCAACCTTCTGCGTTATCCCGAGTTTACGCTGTACCTGAAAAAGCGTGATTTCACCCGTCCCCACAATCTGAAGCTGAATAACGGTCGCCATCTGGAAATCCGCGTGATGCCCTACAGCGATCGCCAGTGGCTGATGGTGGCGCGCGACGTGACCCAGATGCACCAGCTGGAAGGGGCGCGTCGTAACTTCTTCGCCAACGTCAGCCACGAACTACGCACCCCGTTGACCGTGCTGCAGGGCTACCTGGAGATGATGCAGGAGCAAACCCTGGAAGGCGCGCCGCGTGAAAAAGCGCTGCATACGATGCGCGAGCAAACGCACCGTATGGAAGGGCTGGTGAAGCAGCTGCTGACGCTGTCAAAGATTGAAGCGGCGCCTTCTCTTGCGCTGAATGACACCATTGATGTGCCAATGATGCTGCGCGTCGTCGAGCGTGAAGCGCAGACGTTAAGCCATAAAAAACATCAGCTGACCTTTGACGTCGACAACACGCTGAAGGTGCTGGGCAGCGAGGATGAACTGCGTAGCGCCATCTCCAACCTGGTGTACAACGCGGTAAACCATACGCCGGAAGGAACGGATATCGTGGTGCGCTGGCAGCAAACGCCGGCAGGCGCCGAGTTTAGCGTTGAGGATAACGGGCCGGGGATCGCCCCGGAGCATATTCCGCGCCTGACCGAGCGCTTCTACCGGGTGGATAAAGCGCGATCGCGGCAGACGGGGGGGAGCGGCCTGGGGCTGGCGATTGTGAAACACGCGGTGAATCACCATGAAAGCCGTCTTGATATCCAGAGTACCCTGGGTAAGGGAACCCGCTTTAGTTTCGTTATCCCGGAACGATTAATTGCCAAAAAGAGCGCCTGACGGCAGGCGTGTCATTTTACCTTTCCACGGGTCAGCCATCGCTGGCCCGTTTGCTTTGCAGTCAAGCGAAACGCGTGTGAATTTTATACGGTTGGCTGTTTTTTGTTCGCATGATTAGCCATGGGTTTTTCCTATAATTAGCGCATTGTTCTGGTGCGCGTTTTCATACTGGCATATTGTTCTGGTTTTGCGATCCCTCCTTGCCTTTAAACGTTATAAGCGTTTAAATTGCCCCCCAGATACTGTCAGACCGACTGTATTTGCGTGGTAAATCGAAAAACTATTCTTCTCCACGCCAGGACGGGAGCATTTCCCGCTGAAATTGAGCAAATTTTCGGCTGTATCGTCCCGTCAGGGAAATCGAAAAATCTCAACGTTTTCAACACCACATCCACAGGCAGTAAGGTTTTATGACCCATCACTTAAAATCGCGTGACATTATCGCGCTGGGCTTTATGACATTTGCGCTGTTCGTTGGCGCAGGCAACATCATTTTCCCTCCAATGGTTGGCTTACAGGCGGGTGAACACGTCTGGACCGCCGCGTTTGGTTTCCTGATTACTGCCGTGGGCCTGCCGGTACTGACCGTTATCGCACTGGCGAAAGTCGGTGGCGGCGTGGATAGCCTTAGCACCCCGATTGGCAAAGTGGCTGGCGTTCTGCTGGCTACCGTCTGCTATCTGGCCGTTGGTCCGCTGTTTGCCACCCCGCGTACCGCGACTGTTTCCTTCGAAGTGGGCATCGCCCCGCTGACCGGCGACGGCGCGATGCCGCTGTTCATCTACAGCCTGATTTATTTCGCCATCGTGATTCTGGTTTCCCTCTATCCGGGCAAGCTGCTGGACACGGTAGGTAACTTCCTGGCGCCGCTGAAAATTGTAGCGCTGATCGTGCTGGCCGTGGCGGCCATCATCTGGCCAGCCGGCCCGATTAGCGACGCGATGGATGCCTATAAAAACGCCGCGTTCTCTAACGGCTTTGTGAACGGCTACCTGACGATGGATACGCTGGGCGCGATGGTGTTTGGTATCGTTATCGTTAACGCCGCGCGTTCCCGCGGCGTGACCGAAGCGCGTTTGCTGACCCGTTATACCATCTGGGCTGGCCTGATGGCCGGTGTGGGCCTGACGCTGCTGTATCTGGCGCTGTTCCGCCTGGGCTCTGACAGCGCGATGCTGGTTGATCAGAACGCGAACGGTGCGGCTATCCTGCACGCTTACGTTCAGCACACCTTCGGTGGGGCGGGCAGCATGCTGCTGGCGGCGCTGATCTTCCTGGCGTGTCTGGTAACAGCGGTTGGCCTGACCTGCGCCTGCGCAGAGTTCTTTGCGCAGTATCTGCCGCTCTCTTACCGTACCCTGGTGTTTATTCTCGGTATCTTCTCCATGGCGGTGTCTAACCTCGGTCTGAGCCACCTGATTCAGGTCTCTATTCCGGTGCTGACGGCGATCTATCCGCCGTGCATCGTGCTGGTGGTGCTGAGCTTCACCCGTCCGTGGTGGCATAACTCCTCACGAATTATTGCGCCAGCCATGTTTATCAGCCTGATTTTTGGTATCCTTGACGGGATTAAAGCATCAGCGTTCGCTGAAATTCTGCCAGCCTGGACACAGCGTCTGCCGCTGTCCGAGCAGGGCCTGGCCTGGCTGATGCCTACCGTTGTTGCACTGGTTCTGGCGGTTATCTGGGACCGTGCTGCAGGGCGTCAGGTCACATCGAACGCTCATTAATCAACGGCAACAAACTGTTTAACCACGGGGCTTAAGGCCCCGTGGTTTTTTGTTTTTTTCGTGTTGAATGGCAAGATTTAAATGGAAAGCACTAACAAACTTAAACGTGGATTGAGCACGCGCCACATCCGCTTTATGGCGCTGGGCTCTGCTATCGGCACCGGTCTTTTTTATGGCTCGGCAGATGCCATCAAAATGGCCGGTCCAAGCGTTCTGCTGGCCTATATCATCGGCGGCGTGGCGGCGTATATCATCATGCGGGCTCTCGGCGAAATGTCGGTTCACAACCCATCTGCCAGCTCCTTCTCCCGCTACGCGCAGGAAAACCTCGGCCCGCTGGCCGGGTTTATCACCGGCTGGACCTACTGCTTCGAAATTTTGATTGTGGCGATTGCCGACGTAACGGCGTTTGGCATCTACATGGGCGTCTGGTTCCCGGCGGTGCCGCACTGGATCTGGGTGCTGAGCGTGGTGTTGCTCATTTGCGCCGTCAATCTGATGAGCGTGAAGGTGTTCGGCGAGCTGGAGTTCTGGTTCTCCTTCTTCAAGGTCGCGACCATCATCATCATGATTGTGGCGGGATTCGGGATCATCATCTGGGGGATTGGCAACGGCGGCCAGCCGACCGGCATCCATAACCTCTGGAGCAATGGCGGCTTCTTCAGCAACGGCTGGCTCGGGATGGTGATGTCGCTACAGATGGTAATGTTCGCCTACGGCGGCATCGAGATTATCGGCATCACCGCCGGGGAAGCGAAAGATCCGGAGAAATCCATTCCGCGCGCCATCAACTCGGTACCGATGCGTATTCTGGTGTTCTACGTGGGTACGCTGTTCGTGATTATGTCCATCTACCCGTGGAACCAGGTTGGCACTAACGGTAGCCCGTTTGTCCTGACCTTCCAGCATATGGGCATTGCCTTTGCTGCCAGCATTCTGAACTTTGTGGTGCTGACCGCGTCGCTTTCGGCCATCAACAGTGACGTCTTTGGCGTGGGCCGCATGCTGCACGGCATGGCGGAGCAGGGCAGCGCGCCGAAGGTGTTCGCCAAAACTTCACGCCGCGGCACGCCGTGGGTGACGGTGGTGGTGATGACCGTAGCGCTGCTGTTCTCGGTTTACCTGAACTACATCATGCCGGAGAACGTCTTCCTGGTGATTGCGTCCCTGGCGACCTTCGCGACCGTGTGGGTGTGGATCATGATCCTGCTGTCGCAGATTGCCTTCCGCCGCCGTCTGTCGCCGGATGCGGCAAAAGCGCTTAAGTTTAAGGTGCCGGGCGGGGTGGCGACGACCGTGGTCGGGCTGATCTTCCTGGTGTTTATCATTGGCCTGATTGGCTACCATCCGGATACCCGCATTTCCCTGTACGTGGGCTGTGCGTGGATCGTTCTGCTGCTGATCGGCTGGGTGTTTAAGTGCCGCCGTGACCGTCAATTGGCAGAAGCACAGTAATATTTTTATCCCCTCTCCCTCGCGGGAGAGGGAATTTATGCCTCCTCCCCCGTCCTCCTCCCCCAATAAATCTCGTCATGGTGAGCTATCCTTAACCACCCTGTGGCAAGGTGACGTCAATTTCATCAGAGGGGATTCGTGATGTTAAACGCCTGGCACCTTCCGGTTGCCCCATTTGTTAAGCAAAACAAAGACAACCTTGTGATTACGCTCTGGCTGGCGGGGGAAAATCAGCCGGAACGCGTGACGCTCCGCGCCGAAATTGATAACGAAGAGACCGGGCTGAAAATGCACAAGCTGCGCAGCCAGCCGCAGCCGGGGATTACGGCGTGGCGGGCGAATATCGATTTGCGCAGCGGGCAGCCGCGCCGTCGCTATAGCTTTAAGCTTTTGTGGAACAACCGTCAGCTGTGGTTTACCCCGCAGGGGTTTAGCCGTTTCCCACCGGCCCGGCTGGAGCAGTTCGCCGTCGATTACCCGGATAACGGCCCGCAGTGGGTTAACGATCAGGTCTTTTATCAGATTTTCCCGGACCGCTTTGCGCGCAGCGAAAAACGCACCGCCGGCCAGGACAAGGTCTATTACCATCATGCCGCGGGTCACGACATCATCCTGAAAAAATGGGATGAACCGGTGACGGCGCAGGCGGGCGGCTCGACGTTCTACGGCGGCGATCTCGACGGCATCAGCGAAAAGCTGCCGTACCTGAAAAAACTCGGCGTGACGGCGCTGTACCTCAACCCGGTGTTTAAAGCCCCGAGCGTACACAAATACGATACCGAAGATTATCGTCACGTTGACGAGCAGTTTGGCGGTGACGAGGCGCTGCTGCGCCTGCGTGAGAATACGCAAAAGGAGGGGATGCGCCTGATCCTGGACGGCGTGTTCAACCACAGCGGAGATTCGCACGCGTGGTTTGACCGGCATAACCAGTCGATGGGCGGGGCGTGCCATAATCCGGACTCCCCGCAGCGCGACTGGTACAGCTTTAGCGAGGAGGGCCGCGCGCTGGACTGGCTGGGCTACGCGAGCCTGCCGAAGCTGGACTTCCAGTCCCCGTCTCTGGTGAACGAGATTTACGGCGGGGAAGACAGCATCGTGCGTCACTGGCTGAAGGCGCCGTGGAATATGGACGGCTGGCGTCTGGATGTAGTGCATATGCTCGGTGAAGCGGGCGGGGCGCGAAATAACCTTCAGCACGTGGCCGGGATCGCGCGTTCGGCGAAAGCGGCTCAGCCGGAGGCGTTTGTCTTTGGCGAACACTTTGGCGACGCGCGCCAGTGGCTGCAAAATGATGCCGAAGATGCGGCGATGAACTATCGCGGCTTTACCTTCCCGCTGTGGGGATTCCTGGCTAACACCGATATCTCCTACGATCCGAACCATATCGACGCCGAAACCTGCGCCGCATGGATGGATAACTATCGCGCTGGCCTGTCGCATCAGCAGCAGCTGCGGATGTTTAACCAGCTCGATAGCCACGACACCGCGCGCTTTAAATCCCTGCTCGGCAAGGATGTGGCGCGTCTGCCGCTGGCGGTCACCTGGCTCTTCACCTGGCCGGGCGTACCGTGCATTTACTACGGAGACGAAGTGGGGCTGGACGGCAACAACGATCCGTTCTGCCGCAAAACCTTCCCGTGGGAGGCAGAGAAACAGGATAAGGTGCTGTTCAGCCTGTATCAGCGGCTGGCGAAGCTGCGCAAACAGAGTCTCGCCCTGCGCTACGGCGGCTGTCAGGTGGCGTACGCCCACGATAACGTGGTGGTCTTTGTCCGCGTCTATAATCAGCAGCGCGTGCTGGTGGCGATTAACCGGGGCGAGGCCTGCGAAGTGGTGCTGGATGATTCGCCGCTGCTTAAGGTGGCGACGTGGACGAACAAAGAGGGCAAGGCGACGATACAGGATGGCGTGCTGGCGCTGCCTGCGGTATCCGCGACGGTCTGGCTCGGCAGCTAATGCGCTAAAGTTTCCCCTTTTAAGATGGCGCAAATGCAACGATTTGTGTCAATCTTAACGGATCGTTTACGGTGAAGGTGGAAACATGGACGAGCTTTACATCCTTGGCTGTTTATTCCTGGTTTTTGCGCTGTTGGTTGCGCCCGTGCTTGCGGTTATCGGGTTTAATCGAAGCACGGCGGCGCAGCAGGAGATCGCCCGGCTACGCCAGCGCATTGAGGTGCTTGAGCAGCGCGGCGCAGCTCAAGTAGCGCCGGAGACAGAACAGGTGCAAGCGGTCACTCCGGCTGTCGTGACCGCGCCTGTGGCTGAGGACGCGCCCGCGCCTGTCGATCCCTGGCGTCCCGACATTCCTACAGCCGAGGCAAAACCCGCTCCGGCCCCTGTGCCTGCGGCTAAACAGCCTTCTGCCTTTGGTGGCATTGTGACGTCGCTGACGCGCTGGTTTATGCAGGGTAATCCCCTGGCGAAGCTTGGCATTCTGCTGCTCTTCCTCGGCCTCTCTTTCCTGCTGCGCTATACCGTTGAACACTCCCTGTTCCCGCTTGAGCTACGCCTGGTGGCGACGGCGCTGTTTGCCATCGTGCTGCTGGCGGTTGGGTGGCGGCTGCGGCACAAGCAGCCGATCTACGCGCTTATCTTACAGGGCGGGGCGACGGGCATTCTCTACCTGACGGTCTTCGGCGCCTTCCGGCTCTGGCAGATGCTGCCGATGACGCTGGCCTTTGCGCTACTGGTGGTGATTTGCGCCGCGAGCGTTGGGCTGGCCGTGCTGCAGAAAGCGCTGAGCCTTGCCATGCTGGCGAGCCTCGGCGGGTATCTTGCGCCGCTGCTGCTATCTACCGGGGGCGGCAACTTTGTGGCGCTGTTTTCCTTCTATCTCCTGCTTTCCACCGGCATTCTCGCCATCAGCATCTGGCAGCACTGGCGCGAGCTCAACCTGCTCGGGCTGCTCTTTACCTTTGGCGTGGGCGGCCTGTGGGGGCTGAGTGAGTACCAGCCTGAAGACTATTGGATCTGCCAGCTGTTCCTGATTGCCAATACGCTGATATTCGGCGTGCTGAGCGTGGCGCTGTCGCTGCGGGCGCAGGAGAAAGGAAAGCAGATTATTGATGGCGTGCTGCTGTTTGCCCCGCCGCTGATAGGCTTTGGGATGCAGTACGGTATGACCCGGCACTGGGAATATGGTCCGGCCCTGAGCGCTTTGGGATACGGCGCATTTTATCTGGCCCTCGCTTTCCTTGCGCTGCGCCGCTATCCGTCCATCGGGCGACCGCTGGTGATGGCGGCGCTGGCGATCGGCGGCGGGTTTGCCACGCTTGCGATTCCGCTCGCGCTCTCCGCGCGGTGGACGGCGATGGCCTGGGCGCTGGAGGGGCTGGGCATCCTCTGGCTGGGCGTGCAGCAGCACCAGCGACGCATGAGCTATAGCGGGACGGCGCTGCTGGTGCTGGCGCTCGGCAGCGCGCTGTGGGCGCAGATGAACGGCGTTACGCCGCTGAGCCTGCTGCTTATCTTCGCCATCCTTAGCCTTTGCTGGCTGGCTGCGGCCTGGCTGTGGCGGAACCTCTTTCTGCCGGTTAGCTGGGCGCTGCTGGCAGGCGGGCTGCTGTTCTGGCTCGTGGCGCTATTTGGCGCGTCGCGGCTGGTGTTGAAGCAGGAACTGCCTGTTCTGTCAGGCGTGCTGGCGCTTGCCGCCGTCTCGGTCTGGGGCTGGCGATACGTTGCCGCGCGGCTGGCGTGGCGGGAGCTGGATGCCAGTAAATGGCTCCTGTGGCCGCTGATGCTGGTGATGGTGGGCTATCAGCTCTCGCACCAGCAGATGTTTGCCGCCGGCTGGTCAAATCTGGCTTGGGGTATTGCGCTTCCCGCCGCGCTGATGCTGCTGCGGCGCGACGGCGCCCGTTTAGCGCCGCGCATCTCTATGGGGCTGCATCTGGCGCTGTTCTGGATGATATTACTGGCGCTGGCGGCGGAGCTTTACTGGTTTGCCCGGTCGCTGCCGTGGGGCATGGCGGCCTGGGGCAGCGGGCTGGCGATGGCCGCAGGCGGCGGGGTGATTATGGCGCTCTCTGCGGCGGTGCGCCGTCGCGGGTGGCCGTTCCGGGAGTGGCCCGCGCTCTACGCGTGCATAGCACCGATCCCCGTGCTCGCGGCGCTGCTGGTATTGCTGGTGGTGACCAATTTCCAGGACGGCGTGGTTTATCGTCAGACCTGGCTGCCGCTGGTGAACCCGCTTGAAGAAGGCGCGGCGTTCGCGCTGCTGGGGCTGGTGGTCTTTTACCGGGCGGTGGATCGCTACTACCCGACGCAGCTCTTGCAGGCCCGTCCGTGGCCTGCCGTCGCGATTATGGCGTTTGGCTTCTGGTGGCTTAACGGTGCGCTGATGCGCGCTCTGGCCTGGTACGGCGACGTGGCCTGGAATATGGCGTCGCTGTGGGATTCGCGGCTGATCCAGACCTCGTTTGCCCTGTTCTGGATGCTGAGCGCGCTGGTCATCATGGTCCACGCCACCCGTAGGGTTTCCCGTCAGGAGTGGCTTGGCGGTGCCGCGCTGCTGGGCGTGGTGATGGTTAAACTGATGCTGGTGGACAGCGCGGGTGGAGGCGGTCTGTCGCGTGCGGTGGCGTTTATCGGCGTGGCAATACTGGTGCTGATCGTGGGGTATTTCTCGCCGCTACCGCCCAAAACAGGAGATGAAAAATGAAATGGATGAAAGCGGTAGCTTGTACCGCTCTGCTGGCGCTTGCAGGCCCGGCGTTCTGCGACGAGGTACAAACGGAATCGCCCCGGGACTATGCCTTTGGCCGCTCGCTGGATACGTCTGCTCCTTCCCAGTGGTATCGGGTGACGCTGCCGCTCGCCGTCTATACGCAGAGCACGTCGCCGGATCTGCATGATGTCCGCGTCTTTAACCAGTCGGGCGAGCCGGTTCCTTTCAGCCTGGTCACCGCGACGCGTCCGCAGGCGGCAGCGCAATCCACGGCGCTGCGCCTCTTTCCTCTGGACGCCTCACCGCTTGCGCCTGCGCGTGGGGATGAGGGCAGCGATAAGATCCTGCTCCGTTCCGGAAACGGCGTAGAGATTGTGCTGGAGGGGCAAAAAGCCGCCGCAGCCGGGCAGCATTATCTGCTGACCCTGCCGGAGCAGGCTACGGGTGAGATTGCCCTGTCCCAGCTGCAGCTGCTCTGGAATACCCCTCAGGCGCCGTGGCAGGGAACGGCGTCGGTCTATTACAGCGAGGATCTTAAGCGCTGGTATACCCTGCGCGAGGATATGCCGCTGCTGGACGTGATGAGCGGGCAGGATCGTCTTAAGCTCGATCGGATCGATACCGATATCGTTTTGTCTCCCGATACGAATCGCTATCTCCTGGTTGTGCTGAACGCTCAGAGCCAGGGGGTGACCTTAACCGGCGTTAACGCGATTAGCGCTCCTGCGCGGGCGACGCCGGACGCGATCGATCTTGAGGGGGTAGGGGAGCAGCTATCGACAAGCGAAGCGCAGTGGCACTGGGCGCGGCCGCAGCCGCTGAGTGCTATCAGCATTTTTCTGAATGGCGACGGCGTCCTTCCCGTGGAGATAGCGTGGCGGAGTTCGGATAAAGACACATGGCACCCCCTGAAAAAAGAGGTGCTTTACCGTCTGGAGGGCAAAACGTCTTCACCGGTTTCGCTTAGCGGAGGCCTGGTGCAGGCGGTGAAAATCACGACGCTGAATGCGCGCCTGCCGGAATACCTGCCGGGCGTCACCGGGCATCGTGACCGCTATGATTTGGTGTTCAACGCGCAGGGAAAAGCGCCATACGTGCTTGCCTGGGGTAATGGCGCTGCAAAGCCTGCCAGCGTGGAGCCTGACATGCTGATCCCAGCCGACCTGCGCAAAACCTATGATATGGAGCACCTGCCGCAGGCCGACATTCTGGATGATGTCGCGTTAGGCGGCGAGGGGCGTCTGACCGCTACCTCTGCGTCCGAGCGGGAGAGCCGGATGAACGCGCTGCTGGTGTGGAGCGTGCTAATTGCGGGCGTAATTCTGCTGGCGGGAATGGCCTGGCGCATCTGGCGAGAGACGCAGCGTAAGGCATAAAAAAAGGCCCGCATAAGCGGGCCTTCTTCGTAAACCGTGCCGATTACAGGCTGGATACGTTCTCAGACAGGTATTTAGCAACGCCGTCTGGGGACGCAGCCATACCTTCTTTACCTTTTTCCCACTGAGCCGGGCACACTTCGCCGTGCTCTTCGTGGAACTGCAGCGCGTCAACCATGCGCAGCATTTCGTCAATGTTACGACCCAGCGGCAGATCGTTCACAACCTGGTGACGAACGATGCCGTTTGCGTCGATCAGGAAGGAACCGCGCAGCGCAACGCCAGCGTCCGGATGTTCGATACCGTAAGCCTGCTGGATTTCGCGTTTGATGTCCGCAACCATTGCGTATTTCACCGCACCGATGCCGCCGTTTTCGACAGGGGTGTTACGCCATGCGTTGTGTACAAATTCAGAGTCGAAGGAGACGCCAACCACTTCCACGCCACGCTTCTGGAATTCTTCATAACGTTTGTCGAACGCGATCAGCTCAGACGGGCAAACGAAAGTGAAGTCCATTGGCCAGAAGAACAGAACGGTCGCTTTACCGTTGGTGTGCTGTTTGAAGTTGAAGTTTTCAACGATTTCACCGTTGCCCAGAACTGCTGCAGCTGTAAAATCCGGAGCCGGACGAGTTACCAGAACCATATGATTCTCCTGTAGATACTAAGGTTATTTGGAACGCAACGCGAGCCAGTATAGAGAGTGTTCGTTGATAAGACAAAGAGGTGGTGACAATCGTTCCGCCAGCTTTTACCTATCAATGATCGTGCTGTCAGAGCTGCTTGTTTTTCGCCTGCGCCATCATGCGCGGATAGAACTGCCAGAATTGGCTCTCCAGCGCATCGTAATGCTCATCCAGGTCGTACCAGGAGTCGCGCAGCGCATCCAGCCGCGGGCGACGGCTCGCCATGCCATTCAAGACATTCTGGATAAAGTCCATCTCGCGATAGCGCTCCAGCCAGCGTTCCGACCACAGGTAGTTATTCAGATTCACAAAGCGCGGCGGCGAGTCGGGCAGAATTATCGACACCTGCTGGTGGGCGTAGCGCACAAACGCCGGCAACGGCATCTCCGGCGAGAGCTGTTCCCAGTGGCGAGACAGGAAGTGGTCCCACATCACGTCGAGCGTGATCGGCGCAACGCGGCGCGTTTCAGGGCGAAACCACGCTTTCGCTTCCGTCACCTCGGGCAGATTATCAGTGATGACATCAATGCGGCGGTGCATAAAAATCCCGTCGACAACCTCGGGAGAATACGCTTCAGCGGGGTTGCCGCGCACGAAATCGGCCAGCAAATTGCCGGAAAGGGAGCTGTCAGCGAGGTGAGCGAGATGCAGGTGAGCGAGAAAATTCATGCGTTTTATTTGTCCAGTGGCGGCTAGTTGTTGCAGCAAAAGGGTGTGAGCACTAGACTATGCCGCCTGTTTTTAAGTCACGAGTATACGTCATGCGCGTCGCCGATTTCTCCTTTGAACTACCTGAATCCCTGATTGCTCACTATCCCATGCCTGAGCGCAGCAGTTGTCGCTTACTGTCACTGGATGGGCCAACGGGCGAGCTGACGCACGGTACTTTCACCGATTTGCTCGACAAGCTCAACCCTGGCGATCTGCTGGTCTTTAACAATACCCGCGTGATCCCGGCGCGCCTGTTTGGCCGTAAGGCCAGCGGCGGCAAGATTGAAGTGCTGGTCGAACGTATGCTCGATGATAAACGTATTCTGGCACATATTCGCGCTTCCAAAGCGCCGAAGCCGGGCGCGGAGCTGCTGCTGGGTGATGACGAAAGCATCAAGGCGACCATGACCGCGCGCCACGACGCGCTGTTCGAGGTGGCGTTCGACGACGAGCGCACGGTGCTCGATATCCTGAACGCCATCGGCCATATGCCGCTGCCGCCGTACATTGAGCGCCCGGACGAAGAGGCCGACCGCGAGCTGTACCAGACCGTCTACAGCCAGAAGCCTGGCGCGGTCGCGGCGCCAACCGCAGGTCTGCACTTTGATGAACCGCTGCTGGAAAAGCTGCGCGCGAAGGGCGTTGAGATGGCGTTTGTGACGCTGCACGTCGGCGCGGGCACCTTCCAGCCGGTGCGCGTGGACAGCATTGAAGACCATATCATGCACTCCGAGTATGCCGAAGTGCCGCAGGATGTGGTGGACGCGGTGCTGGCGGCGAAAGCGCGCGGTAGCCGCGTCGTGGCCGTCGGTACGACGTCCGTGCGTTCACTGGAAAGCGCCGCGCAGGCAGCTAAAAACGGTCTTATCGAGCCGTTCTTTGGCGATACGCAGATCTTCATCTACCCGGGCTATCAGTACAAAGTGATTGACGCGCTGGTGACCAACTTCCATCTGCCTGAATCGACGCTGATTATGCTGGTCTCTGCGTTTGCGGGTTATCAGCATACGATGAATGCGTACAAGTCTGCGGTAGAACAAAAATATCGCTTTTTTAGCTACGGGGACGCGATGTTTATCACGTACAATCCGCTGGCTTTGAATGAGCGTGTCGGGGAATAAGTCCGCGGCACCGTATGACAACGTTGGACTGTTTTTCTGACGTCGGAGAAAAAATGAAATTTGAACTCGATACCACCGATGGCCGCGCGCGTCGCGGTCGCCTGGTGTTTGATCGCGGCGTGGTGGAAACCCCCGCGTTTATGCCTGTGGGCACGTACGGCACCGTAAAAGGGATGACGCCGGAAGAAGTTGAAGCCACGGGCGCACAGATTATCCTCGGCAATACCTTCCACCTGTGGCTGCGTCCAGGTCAGGAGATCATGAAGCTCCACGGCGATCTGCACGATTTTATGCAGTGGAAAGGCCCGATCCTGACCGACTCCGGCGGCTTCCAGGTCTTCAGCCTGGGCGATATCCGCAAGATCACCGAACAGGGCGTACACTTCCGTAACCCGATCAACGGCGATCCGATTTTCCTCGATCCCGAAAAGTCGATGGAGATTCAGTACGATCTCGGCTCCGACATCGTGATGATCTTCGACGAATGTACGCCGTACCCGGCAGACTGGGACTACGCGAAACGCTCTATGGAGATGTCTCTGCGCTGGGCGAAGCGCAGCCGCGACCGTTTTGACTCCCTGCAGAACAAAAATGCGCTGTTCGGCATCATTCAGGGCAGCGTTTACGAAGATTTACGCGATATCTCTGTTAAAGGTCTGGTAGAGATAGGTTTTGATGGCTACGCTGTCGGCGGTTTGGCTGTGGGTGAGCCGAAGGAAGACATGCACCGCATTCTGGAGCACGTCTGCCCGCAAATCCCGGCGGATAAACCACGATACCTGATGGGTGTGGGTAAACCCGAAGATCTGGTGGAAGGCGTACGTCGCGGCATTGATATGTTCGACTGCGTGATGCCAACCCGCAACGCGCGTAACGGTCATCTGTTCGTTACCGATGGCGTGGTGAAAATCCGTAACGCGAAGCATAAGAGTGACACCAGCCCGCTCGATTCCGAGTGCGATTGCTATACCTGTCGCAATTATTCTCGCGCGTATCTGCATCATCTCGATCGTTGTAATGAGATTTTGGGCGCGCGTCTCAATACGATTCATAATCTTCGCTACTATCAGCGCTTAATGTCTGGTTTACGCAAGGCTATCGAAGAGGGTAAATTAGAGAGCTTCGTGACCGATTTTTACCAACGTCAGGGGCGGGATGTTCCACCGTTGAACGTTGATTAATATTAATAATGAGGGAATTTGAATGAGCTTTTTTATTTCTGATGCGGTAGCGGCAACAGGTGCTCCGGCGCAGGGCAGCCCGATGTCTCTGATCCTGATGCTGGTTGTGTTCGGTCTGATCTTCTACTTCATGATCCTGCGCCCACAGCAGAAGCGTACCAAAGAGCACAAAAAGCTGATGGACTCCATCGCGAAAGGCGATGAAGTGCTGACCAACGGTGGTCTGGTCGGCCGCGTAACCAAAGTGGCTGAAAGCGGCTACATTGCTATCGCCCTGAACGACACCACTGAAGTGGTTATCAAACGTGACTTCGTAGCTGCCGTTCTGCCGAAAGGCACCATGAAGGCGCTGTAATCCCAACTTTTCCCAAAGGGAACTGCCGTGTTAAACCGTTATCCTTTGTGGAAGTACATCATGCTGGTCGTCGTGATTATCGTCGGCCTGCTGTACGCGCTTCCCAACCTGTATGGTGAGGATCCGGCCGTTCAAATCACTGGCGCGCGCGGTGTCGCCGCCAGTGAGCAAACGCTGATCCAGGTCCAGAAAACGTTACAAGAAGAAAAAATTACCGCTAAGTCTGTGGCTCTGGAAGAGGGTGCAATTCTTGCTCGCTTCGACACCACCGACACGCAGCTCCGCGCTCGCGAAGCGCTGATGGGCGTGCTGGGTGACAAATATGTCGTGGCGCTTAACCTTGCTCCTGCAACCCCTCGCTGGCTGGCTGCGCTGAACGCAGAGCCAATGAAGCTGGGTCTTGACCTGCGTGGCGGCGTTCACTTCCTGATGGAAGTGGATATGGATACCGCGCTCGGCAAGCTGCAGGAACAGAATATCGACAGCCTGCGCAGCGATCTGCGCGACAAAGGCATCCCATACACTACCGTGCGTAAAGAAGATAACTACGGCATGAGCATCACGTTCCGCGACAGCGCGGCGCGCGATCAGGCTGTAGATTACCTGACCCAACGTCACCGTGACCTGGTGATCACCTCTCAGGGCAGCAACCAGCTGCGTGCGGTGATGACCGATGCGCGTCTGAAAGAAGCGCGTGAATATGCCGTTCAGCAGAACATCAACATTCTGCGTAACCGTGTAAACCAGCTGGGTGTGGCTGAGCCGCTGGTACAGCGTCAGGGTGCTGACCGTATCGTGGTTGAACTGCCGGGTATCCAGGATACCGCGCGTGCGAAAGAGATCCTCGGTGCGACCGCGACGCTGGAATTCCGTCTGGTGAACTCCAATGTCGATCAGTCTGCCGCGGCGTCTGGCCGTATTCCGGGTGACTCCGAAGTGAAACAGACCCGCGAAGGTCAGCCGGTTGTGCTGTACAAGCGCGTGATCCTGACCGGTGACCACATCACCGACTCCACTTCAAGCCAGGATGAGTACAACCAGCCGCAGGTTAACATCTCGCTGGATAGCGCGGGTGGTAACATCATGTCTAACTTCACCAAGGACAACATCGGCAAACCGATGGCGACCCTGTTCGTGGAGTACAAAGACAGCGGTAAGAAAGATGCAAACGGTCGTGCGGTGCTGGTGAAAGAGGAAGAGGTGATTAACATCGCCAACATCCAGTCTCGTCTGGGTAACAGCTTCCGTATTACCGGTATTAGTAACCCGAACGAAGCGCGTCAGCTCTCGCTGCTGCTGCGTGCCGGTGCGCTGATTGCGCCAATTCAGATTGTTGAAGAACGTACCATTGGTCCAACTCTGGGTATGCAAAACATCCAGCAGGGTCTGGAAGCGTGTCTGGCCGGTCTGGCGGTCTCTATCCTCTTCATGATCTTCTTCTATAAGAAGTTCGGTCTGATTGCGACCTCCGCGCTGATCGCAAACCTGGTGCTGATCATCGGCATTATGTCCCTGCTGCCGGGGGCGACGCTGACCATGCCGGGTATTGCGGGTATCGTTCTGACCCTTGCGGTGGCGGTCGACGCCAACGTACTGATTAACGAACGTATCAAAGAAGAGTTGAGCAATGGTCGCTCTGTTCAGCAGGCGATTGATGAAGGTTACAAAGGCGCGTTCAGCTCTATCTTCGATGCGAACGTAACAACACTGATTAAGGTTCTTATCCTGTATGCAGTGGGTACTGGCGCGATCAAAGGCTTTGCGATTACCACCGGTATCGGTGTCGCAACGTCAATGTTTACCGCTATTGTCGGCACCCGTGCCATCGTGAACCTGCTGTACGGCGGCAAGCGCGTCAAAAAGCTGTCTATCTGAGGAGTGCGTTGTGGCACAGGAATATACTGTTGAACAATTGAACCACGGCCGTAAAGTCTGGGACTTTATGCGCTGGGACTACTGGGCCTTCGGCATTTCAGGTTTCCTGCTGATTCTGTCCATCGTCATTATGGGCGTGAAAGGCTTTAACTGGGGTCTCGATTTCACCGGTGGTACGGTCATCGAGATCTCCCTGGAAAAACCGGTCGATATGGACCAGATGCGCCTGTCTCTGCAGAAAGCGGGCTTTGAAGAGCCGCTGCTGCAGAACTTCGGCAGCAGCCGCGACATCATGGTGCGTATGCCGCCGGTGCACGATGCCAACGGCAGCCAGGAGCTGGGCAGCAAGGTCGTACAGGTCATTAACGAAACCACCAGCCAGAGTGCGGCGGTCAAGCGTATTGAGTTCGTCGGCCCGAGCGTGGGTGCGGACCTGGCGCAAACCGGCGCCATGGCGCTGCTGGTGGCGCTGATCTCCATCCTGGTGTACGTCGGTTTCCGCTTCGAGTGGCGACTGGCGGCTGGTGTGGTTATCGCCCTGGCGCACGACGTGGTGATTACCATGGGCATACTGTCTCTGTTCCACATTGAGATTGACCTGACCATCGTGGCATCCCTGATGTCCGTGATCGGTTACTCACTGAACGACAGTATCGTGGTATCTGACCGTATCCGTGAAAACTTCCGTAAGATCCGTCGCGGCACGCCGTACGAAATCTTTAACGTGTCGTTGACCCAGACGCTGCATCGTACCTTGATCACCTCCGGTACTACCCTGATGGTGATCCTGATGCTGTTCCTCTTCGGTGGCCCGGTGCTGGAAGGCTTCTCGCTGACCATGCTGATCGGTGTCTCCATCGGTACGGCGTCGTCTATCTACGTGGCGTCCGCTCTGGCACTGAAACTTGGCATGAAGCGCGAGCACCTGCTCCAGCAGAAGGTCGAGAAAGAAGGGGCGGATCAGCCGTCCATTCTGCCGTAAGGCGACGTTTAGCGCGTTATCGGAATCCCGGTCTGTTGACCGGGATTTTTTTTATCTGCTCCTGACAAACACTCCTGACAGTATGCTGTCAGGAGCCCTGCCGTAGACTCCTTCTGAACCCAAACAACAGGCAGGAGGATGTATGAAAAGCGTAATTAACTGGTTTGAAATTCCGGTTTCGGATATGGATCGCGCCATCAAATTTTATGAGCCGGTGATGCAGCTCGCGCTGCGTCGCGAGAAAATGGACATTGCCGAGCTGGCGGTTTTCCCGCATGAGGATCCCGCCACCGGAGGAGCGCTGGCAAAATTTGACGGCGTTACGCCCTCTTTGCAGGGCGCTATTATTTACCTGCATACTGACAATCTGGCGGCCACGCTCGATCGCATTGCCTCTGCGGGCGGCGAGTGCGTGTTTGGCCCGCTGGAACTGCCGCATGGTATCGGCACTATCGCACTGTTTACCGACAGCGAGGGTAACCGCGTCGGCCTTCATCAACCTGCCTGAGAGCGAATGACGTTATGACCCGACGCGCTGACCGTTTGTTTCAGATTGTGCAGATCCTGCGGGGCAGGCGTCTGACAACGGCAGCGCATCTGGCGGACCGGCTTGGCGTGTCCGAGCGCACGGTCTACCGCGATATCCGCGACCTGTCGCTTTCCGGCGTGCCGGTGGAAGGCGAGGCGGGAAGCGGATATCGGCTGATGTCGGGTTTTGACCTGCCGCCGCTGATGCTGACAAATAAGGAATCCGAAGCGCTGATGGTCGCGATTCGCCTGCTCAAAACCTGGGGAGGTGAATCGCTGTCGCGCGAGCTGGAGTCGGCCCAGGAGAAGGTGCTGGCTATTCTGCCTGAGGAGAGCCGCAGAAAGGCGGAGCAGACGCGGATCTACGCCCCGGATTTTTGCATGCAAAGCCACTCCCGCAGCGATTTTGACATGATTCACCAGGCGATTTCCGCTCAGCGCGTATTGGCGTTGCATTATCGTGATGAAGCCGGGCTGCTCTCTAAACGTGAGGTACAGCCGCTGGGGTTGTTCTTCTGGGGGGAGCGCTGGCTGCTGGCGGCATGGTGTGAACGGCGCGATGACTACCGCTGTTTCCGGCTCGACCGGTGTCTCAATGTTGTAATGACGGAGAGGCGGTTCAGTGAGAGTGCGGACAGGTCTTTGGCGGATTTTTTGCGCAAGGTGAAGCAGTAAAAAGCCGGGTGGCGAGGTAAAAGCAAAACGGCAACGATGTTGCCGTTTTTTGTGTTTGCGCCCTCTCCCGTGGGAGAGGGAAGGGGTGAGGGCACCAGCCCGCACAATCCCGCACTGATTAGAAGTTGTAACCCACGACCAGGTAACCACCCCAGCCGGTAGAGCGGACGCTAAAGTCGCCGTTACCGAAGTTCAGGCTCGCATCGTCGTTCCACTGGCCACCGTTGTGCCAGTAACGCGCAACAACAGAGTAGTGCCAGTGATCGTAGTTCAGCGCCAGGATGTGGCTGGAGGCGATGGAATCGTTGGTACGCGCTTTCTTGCCGTTCAGGTCACGGAAATCGTCGTCGCCCAGGTCTGAGCCCCAGTCAAAGTTAGTGAAACCGATGTAGCTCAGATTACCGCCCCACAGCTGGGTAATTGGCACGAAGTATTTCACTTTGAAACGGTAGCCGTCCCACTCGTTTTCATTCGCTGCGCCGTAGTTCTGCCACTGGTATTTTGCATACACGTTCAGGGACAGGCTCATTGGCAGGCCGGTGTCAATGTCAGTACCCAGACCCATATACCAGGTGCTCTGACGACCGGACTTATTGCGGCCCATGTCGTAGATGTAGTTGTTTGCGAAGTACCACTCTTTGAACGGACCAAACGCCAGGCTGGTACCGGTCAGTTTGTCGATGGAGAAGCGCGGTTCAATCTCCATGAACAGTGGGGAACCGTGGTTCCAGATACCTTTCGCATCGGTGTTACCACCGAAGAACACAGGCGCATCCATATAGCCGTAGAAATCAAACCAGTCTTTCTTGGCGAACGCTTCATATTCCAGGTAGGTATCGTTGCGGATCTGCGGTCCGAAACGGGTGTGGTAGCTGCCTACCACGTTAACGCTCTGGTGCCACCAGTCGGAGAGGTATTGTGGTTTCTCGTTTTCCGCTGCGTTAACAGTGAAAGAGGAGGACAGTGCCAGAACTGCACCGGCTGCGAGTAATGTTTTTTTCATAATCATGCCACTGATTGAAATTCCCTTCCGGGAGTGAAAAATGCGCGAATTGCGTTTCTAAATATTTCGTGTTTCTGCGGTGCCTATTATAGGAATCCCTGCTCACAAAAATATGTGTTGTTTCACATATCTCTCACACGCGTAATCGATTGCGTTCACGTTTGCGTACTTTAAACGGCCGGGATTGTAGCGGCAATCATTTCTGTTGCCAATCCATACGAAATGTAAATGTTAGCGGAGTGACATTTCACTCCGCTCAAAAGGAAGGGATTACTGCGCGGCAGGTTGGATGTCGTGAATGCGGATAAAGCCTAACTGCTCAGGCGTAAGTCCGCTTAGCTGAAGTGGAATATCCACATCGCTGGGCGCTAACACGCTGGCCGGAGCGGTGAACAGCTGGTTCTTCACGTTCACCTCCTGGTAGCTCTCCGTGGTGCCCTGGATCTGGCCCCACTCTACGGTGCCGCTGAAGGCGGGCAGCGGATCGTTGGACTCACCGTGAATACGTAATGTTGCGCGCGTACCATCCGCATTCGCCGCCACATTCACCAGAGACATCTTCAGCGTGCCAATCTGGCTATTAAGCAGGGCAGGCGTATTCGCTCCTGGCAGCAGATATACCCCGCTGGTGGATTTAGCGTTCAGCGCGTTTTGCTGGGTGATCTTCACCGTTTCTTTGTTCAGTTTGTCCATCGCCGTGTTGAGCGTATTCACGCTTTGTTTCATCTGGCGGACTTCGGTTTGCTGTGCACAGGCACTAAGGGTGAAGAGGCTCCCAACCAGTAAAATTTTCAGGTAACGTCTTGTCATAGCGTTTATTCCTTGAAATGACGGATCCCCATAATGGTAGCCAGCAACGTACCGCCAGACATAGATCCTTTATCTCAAAAAAGCTCCTCCTTTGTTGTCAGGCCAGATCAGGGTAAAATGAAAATCAGTTAACCAGATAACAGGGATACCGTATGCATTGCCCATTCTGCTCCGCTGTGGATACCAAAGTCATCGACTCTCGCCTTGTGGGCGAAGGGTCTTCTGTGCGCCGTCGTCGGCAGTGTCTGGTGTGCAACGAGCGTTTCACGACCTTTGAGGTTGCAGAGCTGGTAATGCCGCGCGTGGTAAAAAGTAACGACGTGCGCGAGCCGTTTAACGAAGAGAAACTGCGCAGCGGAATGCTGAAGGCCCTCGAAAAACGGCCCGTCAGCGCGGATGATGTCGAAATGGCGTTAAACCACATTAAATCTTACCTGCGTGGCCTGGGCGAGCGTGAAGTGCCGAGCAAAATGATCGGCAACCTGGTGATGGAGCAGCTGAAAAAGCTCGATAAGGTCGCCTATATCCGCTTCGCCTCTGTCTACCGTAGTTTCGAAGATATCAAAGAGTTTGGCGAAGAGATCGCCCGCTTACAGGATTAAGCCCATGCAGGATGAGAAGTACATGGCGCGAGCCATGAAGCTGGCGCAGCGCGGTCGTTTTACCACCCATCCTAACCCCAACGTCGGGTGCGTTATCGTGAAAGATGGCGAGATCGTGGGGGAAGGGTTTCACTATCGCGCAGGCGAGCCGCATGCTGAAGTGCATGCCCTGCGTATGGCGGGGGAGAAAGCGCGAGGCGCGACGGCCTACGTGACGCTGGAGCCATGCAGCCACCACGGACGCACGCCGCCGTGCTGTGAAGCGCTGATTGCGGCAGGGGTTTCGCGCGTGGTCGCCGCTATGCAGGATCCTAACCCGCAGGTGGCGGGCCGCGGACTGTATCGTCTGCAACAGGAAGGGATCGACGTCAGCCACGGCCTGATGATGCAAGATGCAGAAGCCATCAACAAAGGCTTCCTGAAGCGCATGCGCACCGGTTTTCCGTTTATTCAGCTCAAGCTGGGCGCCTCGCTGGACGGGCGTACGGCAATGGCGAACGGTGAAAGCCAGTGGATCACCTCGCCGCAGGCAAGGCGCGATGTGCAACGTCTGCGCGCGCAAAGCCATGCTATCCTCACCAGCAGTGAAACCGTTCTGGCTGACGATCCGGCCATGACCGTGCGCTGGGATGAGCTGAATGCCGATACCCAGGCGCTTTATCCGCAGGAGAACCTGCGCCAGCCGCTGCGTATTATTATTGATAGCCAGAACCGCGTGACCCCGGCGCACCGCATCGTGCAGCAGCCGGGTGAAACCTGGATTGCGCGCACCAAAGAAGATACGCGCGAATGGCCGGAAGGCGTGCGCAGCATTATGGTGCCGGAGCATAACGGACATCTGGATCTCGTGGTGCTGATGATGTTGCTCGGCAAGCAGCAGGTGAACAGCATCTGGGTCGAAGCCGGTCCGACGCTCGCGGGCGCGCTGCTCCAGGCGGGGCTGGTGGATGAACTGCTCGTCTACGTTGCGCCTAAACTGTTAGGTCACGATGCGCGCGGCCTGTTTGTGCTGCCTGGCCTTGAAAAACTGGCCGATGCACCGCAACTCACATTCAGCGAGATTCGTCCGGTGGGTCCGGATGTCTGCCTCCATTTAAAGACAGCGTAATTGCTCCCGAAATAGGGAAGCAGTGCGCAAAGTATTATGATAAAATCCGCCCCCCTGCGGGGCCAAATGAACCCGTAAAGGAAGAGTATGAACATTATTGAAGCTGCTGTAGCTACCCCGGACGCTCGCGTCGCCATCACCATTGCGCGTTTCAACAACTTCATCAACGATAGCCTGCTGGAAGGTGCGATTGACGCCCTGAAACGTATCGGCCAGGTTAAAGATGACAACATTACCGTTGTTTGGGTTCCAGGCGCTTATGAACTGCCACTGGCGGCGGGCGCGCTGGCGAAAACCGGTAAATACGACGCGGTGATTGCGCTGGGTACCGTTATTCGTGGCGGCACTGCGCACTTCGAATACGTTGCGGGCGGTGCAAGCAACGGTCTGGCACACGTTGCGCAGGATGCTGAAATTCCTGTCGCGTTCGGCGTGCTGACCACCGAAAGTATTGAACAAGCCATCGAACGTGCTGGCACCAAAGCCGGTAACAAAGGTGCAGAAGCTGCACTGACCGCGCTTGAAATGATCAATGTATTGAAAGCCATTAAGGCCTGATTTTTTTGTAAGGGGAATTCCGTGAAACCTGCTGCTCGTCGCCGCGCCCGTGAATGTGCCGTCCAGGCACTTTACTCCTGGCAGTTGTCCCAGAACGACATCGCTGATGTTGAATACCAGTTCCTGTCAGAACAGGACGTGAAAGACGTTGACGTTCTGTACTTCCGTGAACTGCTGTCGGGAGTGGCGACTAATAGCGCGTATCTCGATGGCCTGATGAAGCCATACCTGTCCCGTCTGCTCGAAGAGCTGGGTCAGGTGGAAAAAGCAGTGTTGCGTATCGCGCTGTTTGAGCTGTCTAAACGTGATGATGTGCCGTACAAAGTGGCCATCAACGAAGCGATCGAACTGGCGAAAACCTTCGGCGCTGAAGACAGCCACAAGTTCGTTAACGGCGTACTTGATAAAGCCGCACCTGCGATCCGTCCCCACAAAAAGTGATCCGCAAACCGGAGTTCTGCATTGCCTGACGGGCAGTGCGGCTCCGGTTTTTTCTTTTATTTGCTGAGGCATAACGTATGGCATGCGGCGAATTCTCCCTGATTGCCCGTTATTTCGACCGTGTCAGAACCTCTCGTCTTGATGTTGAAACCGGCATTGGCGATGACTGTGCACTTCTCAATATTCCTGAAAAGCAGACGCTGGCAATCAGCACCGACACCTTAGTGTGCGGACGTCATTTCTTACCTGATATCGATCCTGCCGATCTGGCGTATAAAGCGCTGGCGGTCAACGTCAGCGATCTGGCGGCAATGGGCGCCGACCCGGCCTGGCTGACGCTGGCCCTGACGCTGCCGGAGGTGGATGAAGCCTGGCTTGAAGCGTTCAGCGATGCGCTGTTTGAACAGCTGAACTACTACGATATGCAGCTGATTGGCGGCGATACGACTGCCGGGCCGCTATCGATGACGCTGGCGATCCACGGTTATGTGCCGCTCGGTCGCGCGCTGAAGCGCTCGGGCGCTAAACCGGGCGACTGGATCTACGTGACCGGGACGCCGGGAGACAGCGCGGCAGGGCTGGCGATCCTTCAGGATCGCTTAAACGTGAAGGACGCTGACGATGCGGCGTATCTGGTGAAGCGCCACCTGCGCCCGACACCGCGTATTCTGCACGGTCAGGCGCTGCGCGAGCGGGCCAGTTCGGCTATCGATCTCTCTGACGGTCTCATCTCGGACCTCGGCCATATCCTGAAGGCCAGCGGGGTGGGCGCGCGCGTTGACCTGGATCTGTTCCCGCTTTCGGAGCAACTGCTTCGCCATGTGGAGCCTGAGCAGGCGCTGCGCTGGGCGCTCTCCGGTGGGGAAGACTACGAGCTGTGTTTCACGGTGCCAGAGTTGAACCGTGGAACGCTGGATGTGGCATTGGCCCATCTTGGCGCAAAGTTTACCTGCATCGGTCAGATCATGCCGGAGAGTGAAGGGCTGAAGTTTGTGAAAGACGGTGCGCCCGTTACGCTGGACTGGAAAGGGTACGATCACTTCGGGTAAGTTTGTGCGCTCAGTATTGCCGGGTAAGCGTACGCCACCCGGCAAGTGTTTACTTAAACCCCACCACCGGATGCTGCTGATACGGCGTCTCCAGCTCGGCAACCTGCTCCGGCGTCAGCGATAAATCCACCGCGCTTAACAACTCGTCCAGCTGTTCTTCCCGCGATGTACCAATAATCGGTGCGGCGACACCCCGCTTGCCCAGCAGCCACGCCAGCGCCACCTGCGCGCGCGTTGCGCCGATATCGTCGGCGATCCCGGCTAAACGTTCGGCAATCAGCGCATCGCTGGCTTCGGTACCGGAATAAAGATTTTTACCCACTTCATCCGATACCAGCCGCGCCGTGGTTTCTCCCCACGGACGGGTTAAGCGTCCGCGCGCCAGCGGGCTCCACGGGATCACCGCCACGCCTTCCTGGTAACAGAGCGGCAGCATCTCGCGTTCTTCTTCCCGGTAAATCAGGTTGTAGTGATCCTGCATGGTGACAAAGCGTGCCCAGCCGTGCTGCGCCTGGAGATCGAGCGCCTGAGCAAACTGCGACGCGTGCATTGACGACGCGCCGATATAGCGCGCTTTACCCGCTTTCACGACATCGTTCAGCGCTTCAAGCGTCTCTTCAATTGGCGTGTTGTAATCCCAGCGGTGAATTTGCAGCAGATCGACGTAATCCATGTTCAGGCGTCTGAGACTGTCATCAATGGAGCGCAGGATCTGCGCGCGAGAGAGGCCTTCAGCCAGATCGCCTGACGGGTAGTACACCTTGGTGGCGACCACAATCTCATCCCGACGGGCAAAATCACGCAGGGCGCGGCCCACAATCTCTTCGCTGCTGCCGTCAGAGTAGCTGTTGGCGGTATCGAAGAAGTTGATGCCGCAGTCTATGGCGCGCTTGATGATAGGGCGGCTGCTCTCTTCCGGCAGCGTCCAGGCGTGATTTCCCCGGTCAGGCTCGCCAAAGGTCATGCAGCCCAGGCAAAGCCGGGACACCCTGAGGTCCGTTTTTCCTAATGTCGTGTATTGCATGGTTCCGCTCCTGCTGTTTAAACAATACGTTTAAGCATAGCAGGAGCAGAAAAGGGGAGGGATCAGGCCAGCCAGCTGCGGATTCTGGCTTCGATACCGGCGGCGTCCAGACCGATGTCGGCACGCGCCTCGTCCTGAGTGCCTTGCGGGATGAAGTGGTCCGGCAGGCCGAGGTTCAGCACCGGAACCAATTTACGGTTCGCCATCAGTACCTCGTTAACGCCGCTACCCGCGCCACCCATGATGGCGTTCTCTTCCAGCGTGACCAGCACGTCATGGCTTTCCGCCATGCTCAGAATCAGAGACTCATCGAGCGGCTTCACAAAGCGCATATCCACCAGCGTCGCGTTCAGGGCTTCAGCGACTTTTGCCGCTTCCGGCATCAGCGTACCAAAGTTCAGGATCGCCACTTTTTCGCCGCGACGTTTCACCAGACCTTTACCGATGTCCAGTTTTTCCAGCGGCTGAAGTTCAACGCCAAGGGCATTGCCGCGCGGATAACGTACCGCGCAGGGGCCGTCCTGATAGTGGTAGCCGGTATACAGCATCTGACGACACTCGTTTTCGTCGCTTGGCGTCATGATGACCATGTCCGGGATGCAGCGCAGGAAGGAGAGATCAAACGCCCCCTGGTGCGTCTGGCCGTCGGCCCCCACGATGCCCGCGCGATCGATAGCAAACAGCACCGGCAGCTTCTGGATGGCAACGTCATGGATCACCTGGTCGTAGGCGCGCTGCAGGAAGGTGGAATAAATCGCCACCACCGGCTTGTAGCCGCCAATCGCCAGGCCTGCCGCAAAGGTGACCGCGTGCTGCTCGGCAATGGCGACGTCGAAATACTGGTCCGGGTATTTTTTGGAGAACTCGACCATGCCGGAGCCTTCACGCATGGCAGGCGTAACCGCCATCAGCTTGTGATCTTTTGCCGCCGTCTCGCACAGCCAGTCGCCAAAGATTTTTGAGTAGCTCGGCATTCCGCCGCTGCTTTTCGGCAGGCAGCCGCTGGTATGGTCGAACTTTGGCACCGCGTGGAAGGTGATCGGATCTTTCTCTGCCGGTTCGTAGCCACGCCCTTTTTTGGTCATGATGTGCAGGAACTGCGGGCCTTTCAGGTCGCGCATGTTTTTAAGCGTGGTCACCAGACCCAGCACATCGTGCCCGTCCACCGGGCCGATATAGTTAAAGCCCAGCTCTTCGAACAGCGTGCCCGGCACGACCATGCCTTTGATGTGTTCTTCGGTACGCTTGAGCAGCTCTTTGATCGGCGGCACGCCGGAGAAAACTTTTTTCCCGCCTTCCCGCAGCGACGAGTAAAGCTTGCCGGAAAGCAGCTGCGCCAGATGGTTGTTCAGCGCGCCGACGTTCTCGGAGATCGACATTTCGTTATCGTTGAGGATAACCAGCATGTCCGGCTTGATATCGCCCGCGTGGTTCATGGCTTCAAAAGCCATCCCGGCGGTGATCGCACCGTCGCCAATCACGCAGACGGTGCGGCGCTGCTTGTTCTCTTTCTCGGCGGCAACGGCAATACCGATGCCCGCAGAAATGGAGGTAGAGGAGTGGCCGACGCTCAGCACGTCATACTCGCTCTCACCGCGCCACGGGAACGGGTGCAGGCCGCCCTTCTGACGAATGGTGCCAATTTTATCGCGACGTCCGGTCAGAATTTTGTGCGGATAAGCCTGGTGGCCCACGTCCCAGATAAGCTGATCGAACGGCGTGTTATAGACGTAATGCAACGCCACGGTCAGCTCAACCGTGCCAAGCCCGGAGGCGAAGTGGCCGCTGGAGCGGCTAACGCTGTCGAGCAGGTAGCGACGCAGCTCGTCACACAGCTTCGGCAGACTCTCTTTCGGCAACAGACGTAACTCCTGGGTGGAGTCAACTAACGCCAGTGTCGGGTATTTGGCAATATCAAAACTCATCAAAGGCTCATCGAGATATATAGTTTATTTATCACGCTGGATTATATAGTCCGCTAGCGCTTCCAGTGCCGAGGTATCCAGCGATTGCGCGGCCAGCTCATTCAGCGACTGGCGGGCATCGTCAATCAGATCCCGGGCTTTACGTTGGGCTTGCTCAAGACCCAGCAGGGCGGGATAGGTACTTTTGCCAAGCTGCTGGTCCGCACCCTGACGTTTACCCAATGTTGCAGTATCGCCCACCACATCCAGAATGTCATCCTGAACCTGGAATGCCAGACCGATACTTTCTGCGTATATGTCCAGAATCGGCAGGGCTTTGCGCCCTTGCTCACCCGCGCTCAGCGCGCCCAGGCGAACGGCGGAACGAATAAGCGCGCCCGTCTTATGGCGATGAATACGCTCCAGCTGTTCCAGATTAACCTGACGTCCTTCCGCTTCAAGATCCAGCGCCTGACCGCCGCACATGCCGGCCACGCCGCTGGCCATTGCCAGTTCGGAGATCATCGCCAGGCGGTCGCGGTCGGCCACTTCCGCCATCGGCGCATCACTGAGAATCGAGAACGCCAGCGTCTGCAAGGCATCGCCCGCCAGAATGGCATTCGCCTCGCCAAACTTAATGTGGCAGGTTGGCTGACCCCGGCGCAGATCGTCGTCGTCCATCGCCGGGAGATCGTCGTGGATCAGCGAGTAGGCATGGATGCACTCCACGGCGGCTGCCGGGGCGTCCAGCGTATTATCGCTGATGCCAAACATGTTGCCCGTGGCATACACCAGGAACGGACGCAGCCGTTTTCCCCCTAAGAGTGCGCCATAGTGCATGGCTTCAACCAGTGGAGTGTTCTGAAAAGGCTGCGGCTCAATAAAACGGCGCAGGGCGTCGTTGGCGCGAACGACGCGCGCCTGAAGCGCGTTGGTAAAATCCATTTACTCGGCGTCCGGTGTGAATGGCGTGGTTTTAGCGTCTTCGCTGTCGGAAAGCAGGATCTGCACACGCTGCTCGGCCTGCTGGAGTTTTACCTGCCCCTGGCGCGCAAGCTGCACACCGCGCTCAAATTCGTTGAGGGCGTCTTCCAGCGGTAAATCGCCGCTCTCGAGGCGGGTAACAATCTGCTCAAGCTCACTCAGCGCAGTTTCAAAACTGGCCGGTGCGTCGTTCTTCTTCGGCATAGTGAATTAACTCTTATATTCTTCGCCCCAACATGGTAACGGACTCGGGGCAATTATCAAATAACGCGAGTGGCGCGATGGTGGTATACTTGCGCGCCTGGATGCAGCCACGGGTGTGGGCTGCTGTATCATTTTCCACTACAAGCCTTTATAAGCTTGCCTAAGAAACATTGCCGCCATGAAGTTTATCATTAAATTGTTCCCTGAAATCACCATCAAAAGCCAATCTGTGCGTTTGCGCTTTATTAAAATTCTCACCGGGAACATTCGTAACGTATTAAAACACTACGACGAAACGCTCGCCGTGGTGCGTCACTGGGACCACGTTGAAGTCCGCGCGAAAGACGAAAGCAAACGCCTTGATATTCGCGACGCGCTGACCCGTATTCCAGGTATTCACCATATTCTGGAAGTGGAAGACGTTCCGTTCAGCGATATGCACGATATCTTCGAAAAGGCGCTGGTACAGTACCGCGACCAGATCGAAGGCAAAACCTTCTGCGTGCGCGTGAAGCGTCGCGGTAAGCACGAGTTCAGCTCGATTGAAGTCGAGCGCTACGTTGGCGGCGGTCTGAACCAGCACGTTGAGACGGCGCGCGTGCGCCTGACTAACCCGGACGTCACCGTTAACCTTGAGATCGAGAACGATCGTCTGCTGCTGGTTAAGGGCCGTTATGAAGGTATTGGCGGTTTCCCGATCGGCACGCAGGAAGATGTGCTGTCGCTGATCTCGGGCGGCTTCGACTCCGGCGTCTCCAGCTACATGCTGATGCGTCGCGGCTGCCGCGTGCACTACTGCTTCTTCAACCTGGGCGGCGCGGCGCATGAAATTGGCGTTCGTCAGGTGGCGCATTACCTGTGGAACCGCTTCGGCAGTTCTCACCGCGTGCGTTTTGTGGCGATCAACTTTGAGCCGGTAGTGGGCGAAATCCTTGAAAAAGTGGATGACGGACAGATGGGCGTGATCCTCAAACGTATGATGGTGCGCGCGGCGTCCAAAGTCGCCGAGCGCTATGGCGTGCAGGCGCTGGTCACCGGCGAAGCGCTGGGCCAGGTCTCCAGCCAGACGCTGACCAACCTGCGTCTGATCGACAACGTATCAGATACGCTGATCCTGCGCCCGCTGATCTCCCACGATAAAGAGCACATCATCGACCTGGCGCGCGAAATCGGCACCGAAGACTTTGCCCGCACCATGCCGGAATACTGCGGCGTGATCTCAAAAAGCCCGACCGTCAAGGCAGTGAAGGCGAAGATCGAAGCGGAAGAAGAGAACTTCGATTTCAGCATCCTGGAAAGAGTGGTGGCAGAAGCGTCCAACATCGACATCCGCGAGATTGCCCAGCAGACCGAGCAGGAAGTGGTTGAAGTGGAAACCGTGAGCGGTTTCGGTGCGAACGATGCGATTCTGGATATCCGCTCCATTGACGAGCAAGATGACAAGCCGCTTAAGGTGGAAGGCGTAGAGGTGGTTTCTCTGCCGTTCTACAAGCTGAGCACTAAGTTTGGCGACCTCGATCAGAGCAAAACGTATCTGCTGTGGTGTGAGCGCGGGGTGATGAGCCGCCTGCAGGCGCTGTACCTGCGCGAGCAGGGATTCGCGAACGTGAAGGTGTATCGTCCGTAGCGTGCGGCCTGGCGCCCTCACATTAAAAACGGCAACCAAAGGTTGCCGTTTTGCTTTTACCTCGCGCCACCCGGTTTTTTTTATGCACTACTCTTCATAGTAATTATAAATCCCCGCCGGCATCACCAGCGACGACGCCACTTCGTAGGCCTTCTCCCGCCCGACCAGCAGATCAATAATCTTTAAGCCAAAATCAATCGCGGTGCCGGGTCCCTGGCTGGTCAGCAGGTTGACGCGCGGATCCCAGACGACGCGTTTATCCACCCAATGCTCCTCCGGGATCGTATCCTTAAGCCCCGGGAAGCCGGTCATATTGCCGATGGGGAAGATGTCGTGCGGAATCAGAACCGTTCCAGCGGCGGCACAGATTGCCGCGACGATGCGGCCGGACAGATGAAACTGACGCACGGTTTCAACCAGCAGCGGGCTGTCGCGGAAACATTCCGCGCCTTTTAAGCCGCCGGGCAGGACGATGATGTCGTAATCGCCGTCAGCAACCTGGACAAGCGGTGCGTCTGCCAGGATTTTCACCCCTCGTGAACAGGTGATTGCCAGATTGCCGTCGCTGGCTACGCTGGCGGTTGTTACCTTAATGCCGCCACGTACCAGTAAATCAATAGTAGTGACCGCTTCCATCTCTTCGCTACCAGGAGCGAGGCAAATCAGTGCCGACGCGCTCATATTCACTCTCCTTACGTTTAACCAGGTCATACAGACGGGCGTTTTCCGGTACGGCGATGCCGTGCGAGCGGGCGCGCTTTAGCAGATAACCGGTAATGTAATCTATCTCCGTATGGCGTAATGCCCGAACGTCCTGCAGCATCGAGGAGATATTCTCAGCCGTACTCTCAATAACCTGCTCGACATAACAGCGTAAATCCTCTGCTGAGGTGTGCAGGCCTTCTCGCTCAATGACCGACGCGACTTCTGCACACAGGGACGCCACCTCCTGCGGATGGTTTTTCAGCTCCCCGTTCGGGCAGTTCCACAGCGCCGTCAGCGGATTGATCACGCAGTTTACGGCCAGCTTGCGCCACAGCTGAGGGCGGATGTTGTTGTGCCAGGCGACGTCCGGCAAGACCTTTTGCAGAACATCGGCCAGATAGCTGTAGTCACCATCCTGTGTTCTGGCCGGGCCGATGTGCGTCACGCCGCTGGCGACATGCACGATAATAGTCCCGTCGCGACGCGCAGCGTGGGTGGTGGTCGCCATTAGCAGAGGCTGCGGGACGCTTTTCAGCTCATCAAGGGTTCCCATACCGTTATGCAGCAGCAGAATGGGGGACGTGGGGGGGAGCTGCGCGGCCAGAGTCTTAACCGCATCTGAGACCTGCCACGCCTTGAGCGTCACCAGCAACAGGTCGCTTTGCGCCAGGAAATCAGGATCGTTCGCGGTGAGGGATTCGTTAAAAATGCTTCCGTCTTCACCAATCAGGTTGACACTGCAATAGGGCTGGGGCACGCGCAGCCAGCCCTGAACCTCATGTCCGTGCTTGCACAGCGCGGTCAGCCACAGCTGGCCGAGCGCTCCGCATCCGAGCACCGTAATTTTCATTGTTCCTCCTCACCTGCAACTGCGCCAGGTGTTACAGCTTAATTATACAGCTAAGCTTCTGTTGAGTTATGCCTCGTAGCGGGTATTATGCAACGCAACAAAAGTGAAGGGAGAAGAAAAGATGCCATCTTTCGATATTGTTTCCGAAGTTGATATCCAGGAAGTTCGCAACGGCGTTGAGAACGCAACCCGCGAAGTTGAGTCACGTTTCGATTTTCGCGGCGTTGAGGCGTCGTTTGAGCTGAACGACGCAAATAAGACCATTAAGGTGCTGAGCGAGTCTGATTTCCAGGTGAATCAGCTGCTCGACATTCTGCGCGCCAAGCTGTTAAAACGTGGCATCGAAGGAACGTCTCTGGACGTGCCGGACGAGTTTGTCCACAGCGGTAAGAACTGGTTTGTAGAAGCCAAACTGAAGCAGGGCATCGAGAGCGCGGTGCAGAAGAAGATTGTTAAGCTGATTAAAGACAGCAAGCTGAAGGTGCAGGCGCAGATCCAGGGCGAAGAGATTCGCGTCACCGGAAAATCCCGCGACGACCTGCAGTCCGTGATGGCGCTGGTGCGCGGCGGGGATTTGGGTCAACCTTTCCAGTTTAAAAACTTCCGCGATTAAGACAAAAAAGCCCGGTTCAACCGGGCTTTTTTTCAGGCCTTCAGCGCCTGCTCCACCTCAAAGCGGTTGGTCACTTTGCTGTCAATTTTGACATAAGCGCTGCGCTCTTCGGGAACAATCAGCACCTCTGTGACCCCTTCTTTTCCTTCCAGACGCTGCTTCAGCGCGTCGCTAATCTCCACGTCATCCGGGATTTCTACCCGCAGGCTGCTCACGTAGCGTGGCTCTTTCATGGTGCTGGCGACCAGCAGCCAGACTGTTGCCAGCAGCGCGCCCGCGAGAAACACGGTTTGTGAATCAAACAGGCCGTCGACCCAGCCGCCAAGCGAGCCGCCGATCGCCACGCCGAGGAACTGGCTGGTGGAGTAAATGCCCATTGCCGTGCCTTTGTAACCGGCGGGGGACTCTTTGCTGATCAGCGACGGCAGCAGCGCTTCCATCAGATTAAACGCCAGGAAGAAGAGCTGCACGCCTGCGATCAGCTCCCAGAAGTGCGGGCCGGCACCCCACAGCACGATCTCGGCAATCAGCAGTAACGCCACGCAGCCCACGAAGACGCGCTTCATTTTGCGCTTCACTTCGGCGTAGATGATGAACGGCACGACAGAGACAAACGAAATCAGCATCGTGACCAGATAAATTTTCCAGTGCTCGGCCGCCGGGAAACCTGCTGCGGCAAGCTGGCCGGGCAGGGCGACGAAGGTGGACATCAGCAGAATATGCAGGCACATAATGCCGAAGTTAAGCTTTAGCAGACGCGGCTCGGCGATGACTTTGCTAAAGCAGCCTTTAACCATCCCGGATTCACGGTTAAGGACGTGATTTTTACTGTCTGGCACAACCCACAGGGTGAGTGCGATCCCGATAGTCGCCAGCACCGCAATCATCCAGAACAGGGCGTGCAGACCCAGTTTGTGCGTAATGATGGGACCGAGCACCATCGCAATCGCAAACGTTACGCCAAAGCTCACGCCGATGAACGCCATCGCTTTGGTGCGGTTTTGCTCACGGGTTAAATCTGACAGCAGCGCCATCACCGCGGCGGCAATCGCACCGGAGCCCTGCAGGGCGCGGCCCAAAATAATGCCCCAGATGGAGTGGGAGAGGGCGGCAATAACGCTCCCGAGCACAAAGACCAGCAGCCCGCCGACAATCAGCGGCTTGCGGCCCACCCGATCAGAGAGCAGGCCAAAGGGGATCTGGAACACCGCCTGCGCCAGACCGTAAATGCCAATAGCAAGGCCAATCAGCGCTTCGCTGGCACCCTGTAACGCCATGCCGTACGTGGTCAGAACGGGCAGGACCATAAACATGCCAAGCATCCGCAGCGAGAAAACAGTCCCTAAACCCCAGGTCGCACGCAGCTCGCCCGGCGTCATTTTATAATCGTTCATTACCACCTCAATTTAAAAGCAGGCCATAGTGTAGTGCGGGGAAGGGGCGGGGTAAATAAAGGCTTATTTAACAAATATTACATGCGTAATTAATAGATTTCGTGAATAAAAAAGGGTGCCGAAGCACCCTTTTCATCATCACATAAACTTACCAGACGTAAGTCAGCAGGTTTTGCGAGTCCGGCACCATGAAGTCTACGGACATCATCACGGACAGGGAGGTGATGGCGACAATCGAGAACACAAACAGCTTGCGTGCCCAGACTTTGTCATCTTCCACCTTGTAGCCGCGCAGGGCCATGCCGAGCCACCAGACGCTCACCGCGGCCGCTACCACCAGATATTTATATCCGGCGTAACCGCCCAGAGAAAGCATCAGCGTTGCCACGGCAAAAGCGATGATGTAGAGCGTGATGTGGTTCTTGGCAACTGAAATGCCCTTCACGACCGGCAGAACCGGAATGTTCGCCGCCTGATAATCCTTGAAGCGGAAAATCGCGATGGCATAGGAGTGCGGCATCTGCCACAGGCTAAAGATAGCCAGCAGGATGAGCGCACCGCTGTCGAACTCGTTCGTGACGGCGCAGTAGCCAATCACCGGCGGCGCAGCGCCGGAGAGAGAACCAATCAGCGTGCCGTAGACGGAGTGACGCTTCATATACAGGCTGTAGACGCCTACATACACCACGAACCCCATCACCCCCAGCCAGCAGGCCAGCGGGTTAGCACCAAACCACAGCAGCATAAAGCCAGCAATACCCAGCAAGGTGGCGTACACCAGCGAGACGGAAGGGGCAATCAGGCCTTTAACCAGCACCCGATTCTTGGTCCTTTCCATCTTCTTGTCGATATCCATGTCGATGTAGTTGTTAAATACACAACCGGACGCAACCACCAGTGACACACCGACCAGCGTGTAAATAAAGAGGGTGTAATCAATGCTGCCTTTAGAGGCCAGCAGGAACCCTCCGATTACGGAGATCAGGTTGCCAAAGATGATGCCTGGTTTCGTGACTTGCAGGTATTGCTTAAACATACTCGCCGCTCTTAGTGAACCATCATGTTGTAGTTGAGGTTCCACATAATCCAGATGGAACCGACTACCAGGATAGCGATGATAATCACGGTAAAGATAAAGGCAGTCATATTCCAGCCTTCATCGGACTTGGTGTTCATGTGCAGGAAGCAAACCAGATGCACCAGAATCTGAATCACCGCGGTCACCAGGATTGCTCCCAGGATAACCGGCTTGGACGCAGAACCGCTCATCACCATCCAGAACGGGATCACCGTCAGGATGATCGACAGGATGAAACCTGTCATGTAGGTTTTTACGCTGCCGTGGGAAGCGCCATGATCGTTAGAATGACTCATTACATCGCCCCCATCAGATAGACAACAGAGAACACGCAGATCCATACCACGTCCAGGAAGTGCCAGAACAGGCTCAGGCACATGATACGGGTACGGTTAGTGCTGGTCAGGCCGCGGCGGGAGATCTGGAACATCAGTACTGCCATCCAGATCAGACCCGAGGTCACGTGCAGACCGTGGGTACCCACCAGCGCGAAGAACGCGGACAGGAAGCCACTGCGATCCGGACCGAAGCCTTCCATAATCAGGTGGTGGAATTCATAGATTTCCATCCCGATAAAGCCAGCACCAAACAGCCAGGTCAACGCCAGCCAGGAGACAACCTGGCTCTTGTTGTTTTTGTACATGGCGATAGCCGCCATGCCGTAGGTGATGGAGCTGAATAACAGCAGTGCGGTTTCAACCAGAACGAACGGCAGTTCAAAAATGTCCTTGCCGGTCGGGCCGCCCGCTGTGCCGTTCACCAGAACGGCATAGGTCGCGAACAGACAGCAGAACAGAATGCAGTCGCTCATCAGGTAGATCCAGAAACCGAAGACTTTGGTCGGTCCTGTATCATGGTGCGCATGTTCATGCGCGTGGGCAGTTGAGTGCGCCAGAGTATCAGTTGCCATTTTTCAGCCCCGCTTTAGAAATCTCGTCGAAATGCTGATTTTCCAGCTTTTCAACTTCACGGACTGGTACGTAGTAGTCCACGTCCTCGTCAAAGCTCTTCACAATCCAGCTGATTACGATGCCAGCGAAGCCAACAATCGCCATCCACCAGATGTGCCAGATCATTGCGAAACCAAATACCGTTGCGAAAGCGGCAATCACGATGCCCGCAGCGCTGTTTTTCGGCATATGGATCTCTTCGTAATGCTCAGGTTGCTTGTACGCTTCACCTTTTTCTTTCATTTCCCAGAATGCGTCACGCTCGTGAATGTGCGGCACTACGGCAAAGTTATAGAACGGTGGTGGAGAAGAGGTTGCCCACTCCAGCGTACGGCCACCCCATGGGTCACCGGTCAGGTCGCGGTTCAGGTTACGGTCGCGGATGGACACGTAGTACTGAATCAGCTGGCACAGAATACCGCAGGCAATCAGCGCTGCACCGCCCGCTGCAACCATCAGCATTGGGTGGAACTGCGGATCGATCTGCTGGCTCAGACGACGGGTCATACCCATGAAGCCCAGCACGTACAGCGGCATAAACGCCACGAAGAAGCCAATGATCCAGAACCAGAACGCGCGTTTACCCCAGGTTTCGTTCAGCGTGAAGCCAAACGCCTTAGGCCACCAGTAAGTCACACCTGCGAAGCAGCCGAAGACCACACCGCCGATGATAACGTTATGGAAGTGCGCAATCAGGAACAGGCTGTTGTGCAGAACGAAGTCAGCACCTGGCACCGCCAGCAGTACGCCGGTCATCCCACCTACGGAGAAGGTCACGATGAAGCCGATGGTCCACAGCATTGCTGAGTGGAACACGATACGGCCCTGGTACATGGTGAACAGCCAGTTGAAGATCTTCACCCCGGTAGGGATGGCGATAATCATGGTGGTGATACCGAAGAAGGCGTTTACGTTCGCGCCCGCACCCATGGTAAAGAAGTGGTGCAGCCAAACGATGAACGACAGAACGGTAATACACACGGTTGCCCACACCAGAGAGGTGTAACCAAACAGACGCTTACGCGAGAAGGTTGCCGCGATTTCGGAGAACACACCGAAAACAGGCAGAACCAGAATGTACACTTCCGGGTGACCCCAGGCCCAAATCAGGTTGATGTACATCATCATGTTGCCACCCATATCATTCGTGAAGAAATGGGTGCCCAGGTAGCGGTCCAGGGTCAGCAGCGCGATGGTGACGGTCAGAATTGGGAACGACGCGATAATCAGTACGTTGGCGCACAGAGATGCCCAGGTAAATACTGGCATCTTGAACATCGTCATACCTGGTGCACGCATCTTCAGGATGGTCACGAAGAAGTTGATACCGGTCAGGGTGGTACCGACACCGGAGAGCTGAAGCGCCCAAATCCAGTAGTCAACGCCTACACCCGGACTGTACTCAATTCCCGAAAGCGGTGGGTAAGCCAGCCAGCCGGTCTGTGCAAATTCGCCCACGCCCAGTGACAGGTTAACCAGGATAACGCCGACAACCGTGAACCAGAAGCTCAGGTTGTTCAGGAACGGGAACGCTACGTCGCGCGCGCCAATTTGCAGCGGAACGACAACGTTCATCAGACCGATTACCAGCGGCATCGCCACGAAGAAGATCATGATAACGCCGTGGGCGGTAAAGATCTGATCGTAGTGGTGCGGTGGCAGGAAGCCGGCTTCGCCCGCAGACGCGAGTGCCTGCTGGCTACGCATCATGATTGCATCCGCAAAGCCACGAATTAACATGACGATACCGACGATGCAGTACATGATACCGAGTTTTTTGTGGTCAACCGAAGTCAGCCACTCATTCCACAGGTAGCTCCACTTACCGAAGTAAGTGATCAGGCCAACTAAGGCCGCGCCACCAATGATAATTGCAGCCACCGTAACCATGATAATCGGTTCATGGTAGGGCACTGCATCCAGTGTCAATTTTCCGAACATTTTCTTCCTCGGCCCCTTAGTGAGCGGTTTCCGCGTGGCTCATGTCCATGCCTTCCATACCTTCGTGCGCGCTGTGCTCGCCTTCTGGCTGGGTCATGTCCATGCTCTTGCCGTGATCCATAAATTTGCCAATAACGTCTTTGAACAAATCTGGTTTCACGTTAGAGAAGTACTCCACCTTGTTGTATTCGCTAGGTGCAGCCACTTTTTCGAACGCCGCCATGTCAGACATGGTGTTTGGAGACTGCTTCGCTTTTTCAACCCACTGGTCGAAAGCGGCACGGTCCGGCGTCGCAATAGCTTTGAACTTCATACCTGAGAAGCCCGGGCCGCTATAGCTGGCGGAGATACCATCGTAGGTGCCTGCTTCATTCGCGATCAGATGCAGGTTCGTCTGCATACCGGCCATCGCGTAAATCTGGCTACCCAGACGCGGGATGAAGAAGGAGTTCATTACGGAGTTGGAGGTCACTTTGAACTGAACCGGAGTGTTCGCCGGGAAGGCGATTTCATTCACGGTAGCAATGCCCTGCTCTGGATAGATGAAGAACCATTTCCAGTCCATGGAGACCACTTCAATGGTAATAGGTTTTTCATCGTGAACCAGCGGCTTGCTTGGCTCAAGTGCGTGAGTGGTTTTCCAGGTCAGCACGGCAAGGAACAGGATGATCAGGATAGGTACCGTCCAGACCACAGCTTCAACTTTGTTGGAGTGTGACCAGTTCGGGCTATACTTCGCATCTTTATTGCTCGCACGATACTTCCAGGCGAAACCAACAGCCATCAAAATGGCAGGAATAACCACAATCAACATCAGGCCAAAAGCCGTCAATATCAGTGAACGTTGTTCCAGTCCAATCTGTCCTTTGGGGTCTAGTAGTGCAGAATCACAGCCACTGAGTAATACAGTACCTGCGAATAATGACAACCATCCCAAACTTTTATTGTATTTCCTGAGTCTCATTTAACGACCTCAATTCCACGGGAGTCTGGTGGCGTTTAAAGTGTGCGGGCATTTTACGGGAAGGTTACATTACTGTAAACATCATTAGGCCTGTGTCAGGAAGGTGTTACCGGGTTCTGCCGCACGTGTCACAAGTGTTGCAGATTATGTCGGTTTTTATGACCGAAGCCGCATGATATGGGCTTTATAACGAAAGGACCCCCAAGCATACCCTAAAAGGGGCAATTGGTATAACCATTGTTAAAAATATACAAAAAATTAACAATTAATTATCAATAAAAAGACATCTAAAAAACGAAAAATCAAACTTTCCAATGCTGAATCGTTTAATGAAAAATAGCGTTTTGGAATTGGCTCCAATAATTTCCAAATCCTATCCCGCACAAAACAACAAATATTTTTTTAGCGGCTGTTGGCTATTTCACCGTTATAATTTCGGTTAGTGATTACAACGGGAAATAACCTTTCACTTTTTCTTCAGGTCATCTGCGTTTTACGCAATGCCATAAAATCGAGCAGACCGCCCGTCAGGATCCCGGCGATGGCCAGCAGGGCTCCTGCGTCCAGCAGAAGAGCTTCGAGGGGGAGCGCCAGAGACGTACTGGCGTTAACGATAAGTACCACAAGCCATAGCGCCAGCGCGCCGCAGCCCGCCATTAGCAGACGTAACGCAAATCGGTAGGCGCGGTGATATTCAGTACGCGGCATAAAGTGTTCGGTCCGCTGGGTATATTCCAGCGTCTGGCGACACACCAGCAATAATAAAATCCCCGGCACGGCAGCCGCGACCGAGAAGAGATAAAACGTTGGCCAGCCGTGGGCTTCTACAAACCAGCCGGCAATCGGACCTACGTACACGCGGCCAACTGCCGAGAGCGCCGAGAGCAGCGCAAACTGCGTAGCGGAAAACGATTTATTGCACAGAGTCATCAGCAGGGCGACAAACGCCGCCGTCCCCATGCCGCCACAGAGATTTTCAAAGAACACCGCCGCGGCCATGCTGAACATATGCTTGTCAGTCACCGACAGCAGCCAGTAGCCCGCGTTAGATGCGCCCTGCAGGATGCCGAAGATCAGCAGCGCGCGGAACAGCGTCAGGCGCTGCATCAATACCCCGCCGTAAAGCGCGCCGACGATGGTCGCAAACAGCCCCAGCGTTTTATTCACCACGCCCACTTCACCGGCATCAAAACCGACGCCGCGGATCAGGAAGGTGGTGGTCAGGCTCATGGCAAAGGCATCGCCCAGCTTATAAAGGACGATGAGCAGCAGGATCAGCCAGGCATTGTTGCGGCCAAAAAAGTCACGCAGCGGTTCGGCCACGGCCTGCTCCAGCGAGCGGGGAACCGGAATGACGTCGCTCGGTTCGGGTGCAAATAGCGTAGCGATAATGCAGGGGATGAGCAGGGCAGCCATCAGCCAGTACATACCCTGCCAGCCGAGATAACGGTCGGCCAGCCACAAAGCCAGCCCGCCGGAGACCAGCATCCCGAGGCGATAGCCCAGCACGCTGATCGCCGCACCGGCACCGCGCTCTTCCGCAGGTAACACGTCCGTCTTCCAGGCGTCGAACACGATATCCTGAGAGGCGGAACAGAAGGCTATCATCACCGCAAGCGCGGCCATCCAGCGGAGCTGTGTGGTCGGCTCAAGAAAGCCCATCGCCGCAATCGCCAGCAGCAGCAGGACCTGTGTCATCACTAACCAGCCGCGACGACGCCCCAGAAACGGCGGCGTATAGCGATCCATCACCGGCGACCACAGGAACTTAAAGACATACGCCTGACCGACAAGCGAGAAGAAACCAATGGTTTTGAGATCGATGTTCTCAACCGTCATCCACGCCTGAAGCGTGCCGGAGGTGAGCGCGAGGGGTAAACCGGAGGCAAAGCCGAGGATCAGCAGAATTGCTGATTTCGGTTGCTGGAAAATGCGTAAGTAGTGACTGGACATGTTCTTATGAACTGACCCGGTGAAGCACCGGGTCAGTGAGCAGGATTAACGTGCGTTCTGCTTGATAAAGTCGTGAATGCTGGTGTCCTGCGCCATATCGGCGATGGTGTCCGTCAGCACGCTGTTAACGGCGTTAGCAATATTCTTGTTAGAGGCCTGGAACGCGCCTTCAACAGAGTAGCTGGCGCGGTAGTTTTTGGTCATCTTGTTGCCGTTCTTCGCGGTGGCAATGATGGCGATATCCGCTTTGGTCGCAATGTTGTAGCGCACGTTGCCCTGAGAGACGTCTGCGTACAGGTTGTTGACGATAATCTGCAGATCAACCGCGCCGCTTGGGCCAATCATGTAACCGCGAGCGGTCATTTGCTTCTCAAGCACTTCCTGCAGCAGGAAGCGCAGGTCGCGGGACGCGGTCAGCGTCACCTGCTGGTTGTCGCGGGTTACTTTTGCCAGCGCCTGGTCCTGACGCTGATCGGCACCGTTAATGCTCACGGTGACGCCCATCAGGCTTGGGTCCTGCTGAGGCAGGGTGATTTTTGGTGAGACATCAATAGTGGTAGGCGGAGTCGCACAGCCTGCCAGCATAAAAAGGGCTACCAACGGAAAGAAGAGTTTTTTAAACATTTTCAGGTTCTCAACGAATCGTAAGCATTAAAGAGAGAAAAATTGCCGCCATCATATCATCGACTACGGCCAGGGGAAGTGGTCAACGCATGTAAATTCATCGTCTTGTCTGAAAACTGACCAGCTCATCCTTTTTCTCCTCCCGCCAGAGACGACAGGTATGAGTCTCACAGTGAACTTCATGCATTTGAATGAGAAAATCAGACGAAAGCTAAATATTTGTTGTCAAGGTGTAATGGAAACGGTAAAAGCGGCTAACATTTAAAGGGATGGGTGACATCTTAGCGTTGTCGGAGGAGTAATTTCATGATGATACGTGAACAGATAGAAGAAAAATTAAGGGCAGCGTTCAACCCTGTGTTCCTCGAAGTCGTCGACGAAAGCTATCGTCATAACGTGCCGGCAGGTTCTGAAAGCCACTTTAAAGTGGTTCTGGTTAGCGATCGCTTCACGGGAGAACGTTTCCTGAACCGACATCGCCTGATCTACAGCACCTTGACGGAAGAACTCTCCACGACCGTGTATGCGCTGGCACTGCATACCTACACCATTAAGGAATGGGAAGGCTTGCAGGATACGGTTTTTGCGTCGCCGCCTTGTCGCGGTGCAGGCACCATCGCCTGATAAATCGGATTTGCAACGGCTGGAGTTTTTCCAGTATGTTGCTTACAGATTTCCTCAAAACGGCCTCCGGGCCGTTTTGTTTTGTCTGAGTTTTGAGCGGATGGTGCGATTTTAAGGCTAAAAATAGCCTTAAAGTGTGAAAAAAGCCGCAGCAACATGCTCCAACCGTTCTCGACTCACCTAAGTGATGCCGCTATAATGCCGCGTCTTATTGAATGTCTTCGGGATGATTCTGGCGACAGGGAATGTGAATCTGCACTAAGAGAGCATCCCGGTATAACAGACAGATTCAGAGTTGACCGAGCACTGTGATTTTTTTGAGGTAACAAGATGCAAGTTTCAGTTGAAACCACTCAAGGCCTTGGCCGCCGTGTAACGATTACTATCGCTGCTGACAGCATCGAAACTGCTGTGAAAAGCGAGCTGGTCAACGTAGCAAAAAAAGTACGTATTGACGGCTTCCGTAAGGGCAAAGTACCAATGAATGTTGTTGCTCAGCGTTATGGCGCTTCCGTGCGTCAGGATGTGCTGGGTGAACTGATGAGCCGCAACTTTATCGACGCGATCATCAAAGAAAAAATCAATCCAGCCGGCGCGCCAAACTACGTGCCAGGCGAATACAAACTGGGCGAAGACTTCACCTACTCCGTAGAGTTCGAAGTGTACCCGGAAGTTGAGCTGAAAGGCCTGGAATCTATCGAAGTTGAAAAACCGATCGTTTCCGTGACTGACGAAGACGTTGACGGCATGCTGGACACCCTGCGTAAGCAGCAGGCGAACTGGAAAGAGAAAGAAGGCGCTGTTGACGCGGAAGACCGCGTAACCATCGACTTCACCGGTTCTGTAGACGGCGAAGAGTTCGAAGGCGGCAAAGCGTCTGATTTCGTACTGGCAATGGGCCAGGGTCGTATGATCCCAGGCTTCGAAGACGGCATCAAAGGCCACAAAGCGGGCGAAGAGTTCACCATCGACGTGACCTTCCCTGAAGAGTACCACGCTGAAAACCTGAAAGGTAAAGCAGCGAAGTTCGTCATCAACCTGAAGAAAGTTGAAGAGCGCGAACTGCCAGAACTGACTGAAGAGTTCATCAAGCGTTTCGGCGTGGAAGATGGTTCTGTTGCTGGCCTGCGTACCGAAGTGCGTAAGAACATGGAGCGCGAGCTGAACGGTGCTGTGCGTAACCGCGTGAAATCTCAGGCGATTGAAGGTCTGGTAAAAGCGAACGAAATCGACGTTCCTGCTGCCCTGATCGACAGCGAAATCGATGTGCTGCGCCGTCAGGCTGCACAGCGCTTCGGTGGCAACCAGCAGCAAGCGATGGAACTGCCGCGTGAGCTGTTCGAAGAGCAAGCGAAACGCCGCGTTGTTGTTGGCCTGCTGCTGGGCGAAGTGATTCGTACCCACGAGCTGAAAGCTGACGAAGAGCGTGTGAAGGGCCTGATCGAAGAGATGGCGTCTGCATACGAAGATCCATCAGAAGTGATCGAGTTCTACGGTAAGAACAAAGAGCTGATGGACAACATGCGCAACGTCGCACTGGAAGAGCAGGCTGTTGAAGCGGTACTGGCGAAAGCGAAAGTGACCGAAAAAGCGACCTCTTTCAACGAACTGATGAACCAGCAGGCGTAATTTCGCTCTAACGGTTTAAAGTTTGAACAAAAAACCCGTTGCCTTCCGGCGACGGGTTTTTTTTATCGCTGCAGGGGTTCTGGAAGGGTGCTAAAACGCCCTTTCAGTGTTAGCGTTACAACAAAAGGTTGTTATGCTTGAAATAGGGCGTGGCGAACCCCATAAGTATGTAATCACGATGATTGAGACTGGCTGATAATCCGTCCATAAGGTTACAATCAGTACAGCAGGTGTTTTCAATTTTGAACCAGGAGACGGAAATGTCATACAGTGGCGAACGAGATAACTTTGCACCCCATATGGCGCTGGTGCCAATGGTTATTGAACAGACCTCACGCGGTGAGCGTTCTTTCGATATCTATTCCCGTCTGCTCAAGGAACGCGTTATCTTTCTGACCGGCCAGGTAGAAGACCATATGGCTAACCTGATCGTGGCGCAGATGCTGTTCCTGGAAGCGGAAAACCCGGAAAAAGACATTTACCTGTACATCAACTCGCCTGGCGGTGTGATTACGGCGGGCATGTCCATTTATGACACCATGCAGTTCATCAAGCCAGATGTCAGCACTATCTGTATGGGGCAGGCTGCATCCATGGGGGCCTTCCTGTTAACCGCAGGGGCGAAAGGTAAGCGTTTCTGCCTGCCTAACTCCCGCGTGATGATTCACCAGCCGCTGGGGGGTTACCAGGGGCAGGCGACGGATATCGAAATCCACGCCCGCGAAATTCTGAAAGTAAAAGCGCGCATGAATGAACTTATGGCGCAGCATACAGGTCAATCTCTTGAGCAGATCGAGCGCGATACCGAGCGCGATCGCTTCCTCTCTGCTCCAGAGGCAGTTGAGTACGGCTTAGTCGACTCCGTATTGACCCATCGTAATTGATGCCCGCGACGCGAGTGTGCCGCTATACTAAGGTAGGGCGGCACGCTGCTTAAAGCACACGCGTCTTAGAATGGCATTTGCGTCGTCATGTGCGGCACAAAGAACTTAAAAAGAGGTTTGGACTCATGACAGATAAACGCAAAGATGGTTCGGGCAAACTGCTGTACTGCTCTTTTTGCGGCAAAAGCCAGCATGAAGTGCGTAAACTGATTGCCGGGCCGTCCGTGTATATCTGCGACGAATGCGTCGATTTATGTAACGACATCATTCGCGAAGAGATTAAAGAAGTTGCGCCGCACCGTGAGCGTAGCGCATTGCCAACGCCGCATGAGATTCGTCATCACCTTGACGACTATGTCATCGGTCAGGAGCAGGCCAAGAAAGTGCTGGCGGTGGCGGTATACAACCACTACAAACGTCTGCGTAACGGCGACACCAGCAATGGCGTAGAACTGGGCAAAAGTAACATTCTGCTGATCGGGCCAACCGGCTCCGGTAAAACGCTGCTGGCGGAAACCCTGGCGCGCCTGCTGGATGTTCCGTTTACCATGGCGGATGCCACCACCCTGACCGAAGCCGGTTATGTGGGTGAAGACGTTGAGAACATCATTCAGAAGCTGCTGCAGAAGTGCGATTACGACGTTCAGAAAGCACAGCGCGGGATTGTTTATATTGATGAGATCGACAAGATCTCCCGTAAATCAGACAACCCGTCCATCACCCGTGACGTGTCGGGTGAAGGCGTGCAGCAGGCCCTGCTGAAGCTGATCGAAGGTACGGTTGCGGCCGTTCCGCCGCAGGGTGGACGCAAACATCCGCAGCAGGAGTTCCTGCAGGTCGATACCTCCAAGATCCTGTTCATTTGCGGCGGCGCGTTTGCTGGTCTGGATAAAGTCATTTCCCACCGTGTTGAAACCGGCTCCGGCATCGGTTTTGGCGCAACGGTGAAGGCGAAGTCCGAGAAAGCCAACGAAGGTGAACTGCTTTCGCAGGTTGAGCCCGAAGATCTGATCAAATTTGGTCTGATCCCTGAATTCATTGGCCGTCTGCCGGTAGTGGCAACGCTGAATGAGCTGAGCGAAGACGCGCTGATTCAGATCCTGAAAGAGCCGAAAAATGCGCTGACCAAGCAGTATCAGGCGCTGTTCAATCTGGAAGGCGTTGAGCTGGAATTCCGTGACGAAGCGCTGGATGCGATTGCCAAGAAAGCGATGGCGCGTAAAACCGGTGCGCGTGGTTTGCGCTCTATCGTTGAAGCGGCATTGCTCGACACCATGTACGATCTGCCGTCGATGGAAGACGTCGAAAAAGTGGTTATCGACGAGTCCGTGATCGGCGGCCAATCCAAGCCGCTGCTGATTTACGGTAAACCGGAAGCCCAGCAGGCATCTGGCGAATAATTCACCAAATCATACAAGCAGTTAATCAAAAAGGGGGGATTTTATCTCCCCTTTACTTTTTCCGTATTCATAGCGTTGAATGTGTGGGAAACATCCCCATATACTGGATACATGTTAATGGTTATGTGAAGCACTATGACATGACCAGCTTACCTGGCGGACACTAAACTAAGAGAGAGCTCTATGAATCCTGAGCGTTCTGAACGCATTGAAATCCCCGTATTGCCGTTGCGCGATGTGGTGGTTTATCCGCACATGGTCATACCCTTATTTGTAGGGCGGGAAAAATCTATCCGTTGCCTCGAAGCCGCCATGGATCATGATAAAAAAATCATGCTGGTGGCCCAGAAAGAAGCATCAACGGATGAGCCGGGTGTAAACGATCTTTTCACCGTCGGGACCGTGGCCTCTATTTTACAAATGCTGAAGCTGCCGGACGGCACCGTGAAGGTGCTGGTCGAAGGCCTGCAGCGTGCGCGTATTACCACGCTGTCAGACGATGGCGAACACTTCTCTGCCAAGGCAGAGTACCTTGATTCGCCTGAACTTGATGAGCGCGAGCAGGAAGTGCTGGTACGTACCGCGATTAGCCAGTTCGAAGGCTATATCAAGCTGAACAAGAAAATCCCACCAGAAGTGCTGACGTCGCTGAACAGCATCGACGATCCTGCGCGTCTGGCGGACACCATCGCTGCACACATGCCGCTGAAGCTGGCTGACAAACAGTCCGTGCTGGAGATGTCCGACGTTAACGAACGTCTGGAATACCTGATGGCGATGATGGAGTCTGAAATCGATCTGCTGCAGGTTGAGAAGCGCATTCGTAACCGCGTGAAAAAGCAGATGGAAAAATCTCAGCGTGAGTACTATCTGAATGAGCAAATGAAGGCCATTCAGAAAGAGCTGGGCGAGATGGACGACGCACCGGACGAAAACGAAGCGCTGAAGCGTAAAATCGACGCGGCGAAGATGCCGAAAGAGGCGAAAGAGAAAGCCGAAGCAGAACTGCAGAAGCTGAAAATGATGTCTCCGATGTCGGCTGAAGCAACCGTCGTGCGCGGCTACATTGAGTGGATGGTGCAGGTTCCGTGGAACGCCCGCAGCAAGGTCAAGAAAGACCTGCGTCAGGCCCAGGAGATCCTCGATACTGACCACTACGGCCTGGAACGCGTGAAAGACCGCATCCTTGAGTACCTCGCGGTACAAAGCCGTGTAAACAAAATTAAAGGCCCAATTCTGTGCCTGGTAGGACCGCCGGGGGTGGGTAAAACCTCTCTGGGCCAGTCCATCGCTAAAGCGACCGGACGTAAGTACATCCGTATGGCGCTGGGCGGCGTGCGTGATGAAGCGGAAATCCGCGGTCACCGCCGTACCTACATCGGTTCTATGCCGGGTAAACTGATCCAGAAAATGGCGAAAGTGGGTGTTAAAAACCCGCTATTCCTGCTTGATGAGATCGACAAAATGTCGTCGGATATGCGCGGCGACCCGGCGTCTGCTCTGCTGGAAGTGCTTGATCCAGAACAGAACGTGGCGTTCAGCGATCACTATCTGGAAGTGGACTACGACCTCAGCGATGTAATGTTCGTGGCAACGTCCAACTCCATGAACATTCCGGCCCCGCTGCTGGACCGTATGGAAGTGATCCGTCTCTCCGGTTATACCGAAGACGAAAAGCTGAACATTGCTAAACAGCACCTGCTGCCGAAGCAGATTGAGCGTAACGCGCTGAAAGCCAACGAGCTGACCGTCGAGGACAGCGCGATTATCGGCATCATTCGCTACTACACCCGTGAAGCGGGCGTGCGTAGCCTTGAGCGCGAAATATCTAAGCTGTGCCGTAAGGCGGTAAAACAGCTGCTGCTGGATAAGAGCCTGAAGCACATCGTGATTAACGGTGACAATCTGCATGCCTACCTGGGCGTTCAGCGCTTCGACTATGGCCGCGCGGATAACGAAAACCGCGTGGGTCAGGTGACCGGTCTGGCATGGACGGAAGTGGGCGGCGATCTGCTGACCATCGAAACCGCCTGTGTGCCGGGCAAAGGCAAGCTGACCTACACCGGCTCGCTGGGTGAAGTGATGCAGGAGTCCATTCAGGCTGCGCTGACCGTGGTGCGCGCGCGCGCGGAAAAACTGGGTATCAATCCGGATTTCTACGAAAAACGCGACATTCACGTTCACGTTCCTGAAGGGGCAACGCCGAAAGATGGCCCAAGCGCGGGTATTGCCATGTGTACCGCTCTGGTTTCCTGTCTGACGGGCAACCCGGTACGTGCCGATGTGGCAATGACCGGTGAAATCACCCTGCGCGGTCAGGTCCTGCCAATCGGCGGGTTAAAAGAAAAACTGCTGGCGGCACACCGCGGTGGGATCAAAACCGTATTGATCCCTTACGAAAATAAACGCGATCTGGAAGAGATTCCGGACAACGTGATTGCCGATCTGCAGATCCATCCTGTTAAGCGAATTGAGGAAGTTCTCAGTCTCGCATTGCAGAATGAACCCTCCGGAATGCAGGTTGTAACCGCAAAATAGTGACCTCGCGCAAAGAGCGTCAATAAAAACAAGGCTGGTAAGTCATTTCGCACTTGCCAGCCTTTTTTTGTATAGCTAATTTAGATTGCTGATTAGGTCAGCCATCAACAACGGGTGTTGTAAGGTCATGGCAGGCCTGATATAACTGCTGCGCGGTCGCGTTGTGAAGGACTCAGGCGCGATATAAATTATAAAGAGAGGAAGAGAACAGTGAATAAATCTCAACTGATTGACAAAATTGCTGCTGGTGCTGATATTTCTAAAGCTGCAGCTGGACGTGCGTTAGATGCATTAATTGCTTCTGTTACTGAATCTCTGCAGGCTGGGGACGACGTTGCACTGGTAGGCTTCGGTACTTTTGCTGTTAAAGAGCGTGCTGCCCGTACTGGCCGCAACCCTCAGACCGGTAAAGAGATCACCATTGCTGCTGCTAAAGTGCCGGGTTTCCGTGCAGGTAAAGCGCTGAAAGACGCAGTAAACTGATTGCTTTCCCGTTTCAGGGAAGCCGGATAGTACAAGGGCGCATCGTTTGATGTGCCTTTTTTGTTTGTCCAGACCTGATTTGTGCGAGTTTATGCGAGTTGTGGGCTGACAATCGCCCCGTTTTCTTGTCACAATACGCCTTCACGCGCGACGGGCAGGATTTTCCGTCAGCGTCAGGTAACCAGTCACCTACAGCGGAGTGTTGTTACACCATGATGGACAGCTTACGCACGGCTGCTAACAGTCTCGTGCTCAAGATTATTTTCGGTATCATTATCGTGTCGTTCATATTGACCGGCGTGAGCAGTTACCTTATTGGCGGTGGCGCGAACTATGCCGCAAAAGTGAATGGCCAGGAAATCAGCCGTGGTCAGTTCGAGAATGCTTTTGCCGGTGAGCGTAACCGTATGCAGCAACAGCTGGGCGACCAATTCTCTGAACTGGCGGCGAATGAAGGGTACATGAAAACCCTGCGCCAACAGACACTGAACCGTCTTATCGACGAAGCGCTGCTGGATCAGTATGCCAAAAAGCTGGGCCTTGGCATCAGCGACGAACAGGTCAAAAAAGCGATCTTCGCCACTCAGGCATTCCAGTCTAACGGTAAATTCGACAACGCGCGTTACAACAGTATCGTTAACCAGATGGGCATGACGGCGGATCAGTACGCGCAGGCGCTGCGTAACCAGCTGACAACCCAGCAGCTCATTAACGCTGTCGTGGGTACCGATTTCATGCTTAAAGGTGAAACCGACGAACTGGCCGCGCTGGTGGCCCAGCAGCGCGTGGTCCGTGAAGCGACCATTGATGTGAACGCCCTGGCGGCGAAACAGCAGGTGAGCGACGCAGACGTTAATGCTTACTACGAGCAGAATAAAAACGCCTTTGTTTCTCCGGAGCAGTTCCGCGTCAGCTACATCAAGCTGGATGCAGCTGCGCTGCAGGAAAGCGCGTCTGATGCCGAGATCCAGTCTTACTACGACCAGCATCAGGATCAATTCACTCAGCCGCAGCGTAACCGCTACAGCGTGATTCAGACCAAAACTGAAGCAGATGCTAAGGCGGTACTGGATGAGCTGAACAAAGGCGCTGATTTCGCCACCCTTGCGAAAGCGAAATCCACCGACATTATCTCTGCGAAAAACGGCGGTGATATGGGCTGGCTGGAAGACGCAACCACGCCCGACGAGCTGAAAAATGCCGGCCTGAAAGAGAAAGGCCAGCTGTCTGGTGTGATTAAATCATCCGTTGGTTTCCTGGTCGTGCGTCTGGACGACATCACCCCGGCGAAAACCAAGCCGCTGGCTGAAGTTCGTGATGATATTGCCGCGAAAGTGAAACAGGAAAAAGCCCTGGATGCCTACTACGCGCTGCAGCAGAAGGTGAGCGATGCTGCCAGCAACGACAACGAATCTCTGGCAGGTGCAGAGCAGGCGGCGGGTGTGAAAGCAGTTGAGACCGGCTGGTTTGGTCGCGACAACCTGCCGGAAGAGCTGAACTTCAAACCGGTTTCTGATGCCATCTTTAACGGTGGTCTGGTGGGCGAGAACGGCACGCCGGGCAGCAACTCTGACATCATTACCGTTGACGGCGATCGCGCCTTTGTTCTGCGCGTCAGCGAGCACAAGCCAGAAGCGGTCAAACCGCTGGCGGAAGTGAAGGATCAGGTCGTCGCTCAGGTTAAGCACAACAAAGCAGAACAGCAGGCTAAACTGGACGCTGAGAAGATTCTGGCCGATCTGAAAGCGGGTAAACAGGACGCGCTGAAAGCGGCAGGTCTGAGCTTCGGTGAGGCGAAAACGCTGAGCCGTACCGGTCAGGACCCAATCAGTCAGGCCGCGTTTAGCCTGACGCTGCCGGCAAAAGACAAGCCAAGCTTCGGTACCACCACCGATATGCAGGGTAACGTTGTTCTGCTGGCGCTGGACGACGTGAAAGCCGGCACTCTGCCAGAAGCGCAGAAGAAGGCGATGGTTCAGGGCATTACTCAGAACAATGCTCAGATTGCTTTCGAAGCCATGATGAGCAACCTGCGTAAAGATGCCAAAATCAAGCTGGGCGATGTCATGACTCAGCAGCAGTAATTACGTGTCTGCTCGCAGATTTTCGTAACGCTCTGCAAAAACTAAAGGCCGCTTTCGCGGCCTTTTCCATTTCTGCAATCTGCTGTTTGTGCCTGTTTTCACAGGCGGCTATCGTTGCGTGGCTGTCAACAAACAAGGAGATAACAGCATGAAATGTGGAATCAAAGCACTGTTAATTACGCTGGCTATTGCCACCACCGGGATGAGCGCGGGCGCGCAGGCGGCGGCGACCGCCGCCAAACCACAGGCTACGCAGAGCAAGTCAGACGCGGCCGCGCCGGTACAAGGGCAGACCAAAGCGGCTGACGCCGGTAAAAATGCGGATGATGACGGTACGCGGGTCAGCATTAACTCGGCCTCGGCAGAGGATCTCGCCCGCGCAATGAATGGCGTGGGCCTGAAAAAAGCGCAGGCTATCGTCAGCTATCGTGAAGAGTACGGCCCATTCAAAACGGTCGACGATCTCAAACAGGTTCCGGGCATGGGCAGCGCGCTGGTTGAGCGCAACCTCTCACACCTGACACTGTAAAAACGCAATTTCTTGCACTGTGGCAAAAGTTTGCCAGGATAAAGAGGTCATACCAGTTATGACCTCTGATCCTATAACAATGAAAGGCTATTGCGCTATGCAGACAAAAATCAAAGTACGCGGTTTCCATCTTGATGTTTATCAGCACGTCAATAACGCTCGCTATCTTGAGTTTCTTGAAGAAGCGCGCTGGGACGGGCTGGAAAACAGTGAAAGCTTTCAGTGGCTGACCGCGCACAACATCGCGTTCGTGGTCGTCAATATCAACATCAACTATCGCCGTCCGGCCGTGCTGGGCGATGTGCTCACCGTGACCAGCCAGGTACAACAGCTAAACGGCAAGAGCGGCGTGTTAAGCCAGGTGGTGACGCTCGATCCAGAAGGGCAGGTGGTGGCTGATGCACTGATCACCTTTGTCTGTATCGATCTGAAAACTCAGAAAGCGCTGCCGCTGGAAGGGGAGCTGCGGGAAAAGCTGGAGTTGATGATCGCGTAGGATTTTGTCTTTTATAAAAGACAAAAGGATTTTTCAGGGATAGAATAATGGACAGGGACTACGTTGTTGAACGTTACCGGACCCGTGACGGGAAAGTGCCGTTTGAGGAGTGGGTAGCCAGAATGAATCGAAGGGATCCGGATACGGTTTTCCGGATCCTTATGCGGATCAACCGCGCAATAAAACGTAATTTTGGCGATTACAGATACCTCAGGGAAGGTGTTTGGGAGATGCGAGTCGACAGTGGCCCCGGCTACAGAATCTATTTTGCAGTAAAGAATCGGCAGGTTTTATTGTTACTTATCGGTGGTGACAAAAAGAGCCAAAAAGCGGATATCAAACTGGCAATAGATTACTGGAAAGATCATCAAATTAAAGGACAATCGAATGAGCGCCACTGAACGAAAATATTCGAGTTCTGTTAGCCATCATGATGCTGTTGTGAAAATGCTACGAGAGAATCCTTCCTACGCTCAGCGTTATTTGCAAACAGCCCTGGAAGAAATCTATGAAGACCAGGGGATCCCTGCCTATCTCATTGCACTCCGCCAGGTTATCGAAGCACGCGGTGGCATCGGAGAAATTTCTGCTAAATCAGGCCTCTCTCGTCAGCAGCTATACCGAACCTTATCAGACAACGGCAACCCAACGCTGACAACGCTGATGAAAGTCACCCGTGCTGCCGGTGTGAAACTGTTCGACAGCACGGTTAAGTAGCCCTATTTAAGCCCGGTCTTTTTCTGCATCGCGGCCATCACGCCGGCTTTATCGGCAAGATAGTGGTTAAGCCCGTTAGCGCGCAGATTACAGGCGGCGCACTGGCCGCAACCGTCGCCTTTGATGCCGTTATAGCAGGTGAGGGTTTCGCTGCGAACCAAATCCAGCTTGCCCCAGTAGTCGGCCAGCGCCCAGGTTTCGGCTTTATCCAGCCACATGAGCGGGGTTTCAAAGCGCGTCTCTTTCGCCATCCCCAGATTGACGGCGTGGTTGAGCGCTTTGACAAACTCATCGCGGCAGTCCGGGTATCCTGAGAAGTCGGTCTCGCATACGCCCGTAATTACCGCTTCGGCTTTTACCTGATAGGCATAAATCGCCGTCAGGGTCAGGAACAGAATATTACGCCCCGGCACAAACGTGTTCGGAATGCCGCTGGCATCGGGTTCGTAGTCCGGTACAGGAATACTGTCCCGGGTGAGGCTGCTGACGGCCAGTTCATTTAACAGCGTAACGTCCAGCACCTTGTGCGCGCGTGCCCCCAGTTTAAGGGCCAGTTCACGGGCAACGTCGATTTCAGCGCGGTGACGCTGGCCATAATCGAAAGTCACACAGTGAACTTCATCATACTGATGAAGGGCCTGAACCAGGCAGGTTGTAGAGTCTTGTCCTCCGCTGAACACGACGACGGCACGTTTCATAAATCATCTCGACTGTTACGGTAAAACCGTTATGTTACCGTCTGGCTACGGCGGCGACCAGCTTCTTCACGATTTGGGGGCGGGTACCCAGGCTTCGGTAAAATCAAACCAGCCCCGGGTGTTGAGGCGTATGCCGTTGACCCCCGGCGGGGCGCTGATTTGATATTGATAGTTAAAAAGTGGCGTCAGCACCGCATTCTCCATCAGGCGGTTGAAAATGGCTTGCAGGCCGGCGTGTCGGTCCCGAGCTTCGGCCTGAGACTGCACCGCATCCAGCGTGGCTTGCAGATGGGCGTAGGCCGGTGCGCTTAACACGTGCGGCCACAGGGCATCGCAGCGCAGCCACTGCTCAAGCGTATACGCTGGCGCTTCGCCAATCAGCCTGTCCCCCATCATGATGTCTGCATCGGCAAGCTGCTGGCATCCGTCCCACGTCTTGGCGTCGTGGAAGATGACGGTCAGGTCACAACCCTGTTGCGCCAGGTACGCCTTTAACTGGCTGGCCATGGTGTGAAGCTCAACGGGAAGATGGTAAACCAGCGTCAGCGCCTCAGGCAGGGCAACGTCCGTTAAGTCAGGCCATTCGGGGATTGTCCAGCCGGGAAGCAGTTCCCCGGTGGGCGTAATGAGTCCTTCGTTGAGCGGAAGCGTGTGCAGAAGCCTGGAGAGATGGATGATATTGATAAGCCGCTTCGCCTGGATCTCACTCAGACGCGCGCTCTGTTTCAGCGTGAGGTAACAGAAGCCCAGGCTGGTGCTGGTGCTGACCAGCCTCAGGGTTTCAAGCTCATCGGCCTCGCCAATCGCGATTTGCACCGGGTGACGACAGCTGGTGCCCAGCCTGTAATCAAACAGCTGGGGGGTGATCCAGTATTCGATGGCTTTGAGCAGCGGATGGCTCAGGTGGTATTGCTCATGGCTTTCCAGACGAACCAGGTCGGGCTCAAAGGCGGCCAGCCGGAAAGGGCCGCAGCCAAGTTCAGGATAATCGGGATGCGCCAGACGGCTGCAGTAGGTTGCCAGCCTGTGCGCCAGCCAATAGTCCGGTTGATGCAGCATAAATGTCAGACACTGTGGATGCGATGTTTCGATACGTAAAACGCTCCTGAACAGGGTGCGCAGGGCGGGAAGCGTCAACAGTGCCGTCAGGCTTCGCTGGAGCTGCGCCGTTTCTATTTTATCGCCGTTATGCCAGTGCAGGGTGGAGCGAATGTAGAAATGCCAGCGCAGCCCGTCAGCAGAGACCTCCCAGTGATGCGCGAGATCGCCCGTGGGTTCACTGCTGTTACCGTTAAAACGCGTCAAGCCTGAAAATACCTGTCCCGCCAGATGCTGCTCCGCCCGGCCAGGTAAAAAGCCCGGCTGAAGCGGCTCCAGCGAGCGATAGTAGGGGATGCGCAGCGTCGGCGTGTCGTTTTGCCACTGCCCGCCTAAAAATGGATGCAACAACGATCTCAGCGCTTCAGGAGCAAGCTGGGCCAGCTCCAGCGCGTTATGCTGCTGCCCGCTCTTCAGCGCCTCTTCCATCATCGCATTGCGCAGTGACTCCGGGCTGGCATGGAACGTCAGCTCACCGCGCTTGCCGCGACCAGACCGCGCGTGCCAGCTGAGCCAGCCCGCCTCCTGAGCCTGACGCAGCAGGGTGCGGACATGTCGCTCGCTACAAAAACAGCGGCTGGCAAGCTCACTTATGGTGACCTGCTGTGGAGCGCCAGCGGAAGGTTGCCACAGGCGTTGATACTGGTTAAGGCGGTTAAGCTGGCGCATAAGAAACCCGGAACAATAATTTTCATCTATTCACTATTACTTCCGTATATATCACACGATACTGATGCACAAGTTAATCGCATCACATTTCAGGAGTAATCATGGCCCGCCTCGCTGCATTTGATATGGACGGTACGTTGTTAATGCCGGATCACCGTCTGGGGGAGAAAACGCTGAGTACCCTGAAGCGTCTGCGCGAGCGTGATGTCACCCTGACGTTTGCCACTGGCCGCCACGTGCTGGAGATGCGTCATCTGCTGGGCACGTTTTCCCTGGATGCGTTTTTAATCACGGGTAACGGAACGCGCATTCACACCGTTGAAGGAGAGGTGCTGCACCGCCAGGATCTCAACCCGGAAGTGGCGGATATTGTTCTGCACAGCACGTGGGACACGCAGGCCAGTATCCACGTATTCAACGATCAAGGCTGGTTTACCGGAAGCGAAATCCCCGAATTGTTGCACGCGCATGTTTATAGCGGCTTCAAATACCAGCTTATCGATCTGCGCCGGATCCCCGCCCACGCGGTGACCAAGATTTGCTTCTGTGGCGATCACGACGATCTTTGCCGCTTACGCATTCAGTTAAATGAGGCGCTGGGCGACCGGGCGCACCTGACCTTCTCGGCGGTGGATTGTCTTGAAGTCCTGCCGGTGGGCTGTAACAAAGGTTCAGCCCTGGCGGTGCTCAGCGACCACCTGGGCTTAACGCTGCAGGAGTGTATGGCGTTTGGCGACGCCATGAATGACCGCGAAATGCTGGGCAGCGTGGGGCGCGGTCTGATTATGGGGAATGCGATGCCGCAGCTGATCGCAGAGCTTCCTCATCTGCCGGTTATCGGACACTGCGGCAACGAAGCGGTGTCCCATTTTTTGACGCATTGGCTGGACAACAACAACCTCCCATATTCCCCCGAATAGTGAGACCCTTCCAGCAAGCCAGACTTCGGTCTGGCTTTTTTTTATTTCAGCAGCTGCGCAATCTGCGCTTTCCACGGGGTGATGTCGCCGATGTTGGCCTGTACCCACTCCGCATTGTAGTAGGTCTCAAGGTAGCGCTCGCCGCTGTCGCACAGCAGCGTGACGATGGAGCCGGTACGGCCTTCCTCGCGCATGCGTGCCGCAAGCTGCAGTGCGCCCCACATGTTGGTGCCCGTTGATGCGCCCACCTTGCGGCCGAGCTGCGTCTCCAGCCAGTGCGCGGTGGCGACGCTGGCGGCGTCCGGCACGCGGAGCATTTCGTCGACAACGTCAGGAATGAACGACGGTTCCACGCGCGGGCGGCCAATTCCTTCAATTTTACTGCCCACCGGGCTGCGCAGGCCGGCATCGCGGCTTTCCCAGTAGTCGAGGAACACGGAGTTCTGGGGGTCAACCACCATCAGTTGGGTATCGTAGCCCTGACAGCGAATGTAGCGTCCGATAGTGGCTGACGTGCCGCCCGTACCGGCGCTCATCACAATGTACGACGGAACCGGATGCGGTTCGTGGGTCATCTGGCGGAAAATACTGTCGGCAATGTTGTTATTGCCGCGCCAGTCCGTTGCGCGCTCGGCAAAGGTGAACTGGTCCATATAGTGGCCGTTTAGCTCGCGGGCGAGCATTTCAGAGGCGGCGTAGATTTCGCAGGCGCTTTCCACAAAATGGCAGCGTCCGCCGTAAAATTCGATCTGCTCGATTTTGCGTTTTGCGGTGCAGGAGGGCATCACGGCGATAAACGGCAGGCCCAGCAGACGAGCGAAATAGGCTTCAGACACCGCCGTTGAACCGGATGAGGATTCAATAATGGTCGTGCCTTCTTTGATCCAGCCGTTGCACAAACCGTATAAAAACAGAGAGCGCGCCAGGCGATGCTTCAGGCTACCGGTTGGATGGGTACTTTCATCTTTCAGGTAGAGCTGAATACCGTCAAATCCCGGCAGGGGGAGGCGAATCAGGTGGGTATCCGCCGAGCGCTGGTAGTCGGCATTGATTTCGCTGATGGCATGTTTAACCCAGGTGCTATTCATCGTAGTTATCCGTTTGTCATTTTGTGCCCAGCATAGCGAAAAGCACAGAAAAAATTGTTGCTATCTGGCCTTTAAAATAGAATGAAGGGAGAAAAATTTTCTCTATGAGGTGGGTATGCTAGATAAAATTGACCGCAAGCTCCTTTCATTGCTGCAAAGTGACTGTACCCTCTCTTTGCAGGCGCTGGCAGATGCCGTTAATCTGACCACCACACCGTGCTGGAAGCGCCTAAAAAAGCTGGAAGATGACGGCATTCTTCTGGGGCGCGTCGCATTACTCGATCCCGAAAAACTGGGGCTTGGGCTGACGGCATTTGTGCTGATAAAAACCCAACACCACAGCAGCGAGTGGTATTGCCGCTTCGTCACTCAGGTGTCTGAGATGCCCGAGGTGCTCGGCTTCTGGCGTATGGCCGGCGAGTACGATTACCTGATGCGCGTCCAGGTGGCTGACATGAAGCGCTATGATGATTTCTACAAGCGGCTGGTGAACAGCGTCCCGGGCTTGTCGGACGTCACCTCAAGCTTCGCCATGGAACAGATTAAGTACACCACAGCCTTACCCATTGAATAACTTCGTAAAATACCTTCAGGAACAAACCGCGTGCGATTATTTGCCCAATTAAGCTGGTACTTTCGTCGGGAGTGGCAACGCTACCTCGGTGCAGTCGCCCTGCTTATTATCATTGCCATTTTGCAGCTGATCCCGCCGAAGGTGGTGGGCTACGTCGTGGATGGCGTCACTGAACAGCATTACACCACCGCACGGGTGTTGATGTGGGTCGGCACGCTGGTGCTGACGGCGGTCATTGTTTATCTCCTGCGCTACGTCTGGCGCGTGCTGCTGTTTGGTGCGTCCTATCAGCTGGCCGTTGAGCTGCGTGAAGATTTTTACCGCCAGCTGAGCCGACAGCATCCCGAATTTTATCTGCGTCATCGCACCGGGGATCTCATTGCCCGCGCGACGAACGACGTCGATCGCGTGGTCTTTGCCGCCGGGGAAGGGGTGCTGACGCTGGTGGATTCGCTGGTGATGGGCTGTGCGGTGCTGATCGTCATGTCCACGCAGATCAGCTGGCAATTGACCCTGCTCGCCCTGCTGCCGATGCCGATCATGGCGCTGGCGATCAATCGCTACGGCGAACAGCTGCACGAGCGCTTCAAGCTGGCGCAGGCGGCGTTTTCTTCTCTGAACGATCGCACCCAGGAGAGCATGACCAGCATCCGCATGATCAAAGCGTTTGGCCTGGAAGATAGGCAGTCCGCGCTGTTTGCGGCCGATGCGGCAGACACGGGGGCGAAAAACATGCGCGTCGCGCGTATTGATGCGCGATTTGATCCAACGATTTATGTCGCAATCGGCATGGCAAACCTGCTTGCCATTGGTGGCGGGAGCTGGATGGTGGTGCAGGGCACATTGACCCTGGGGCAATTGACCAGCTTTGCGATGTATCTGGGGCTGATGATCTGGCCGATGCTGGCGCTGGCCTGGATGTTTAACATCGTAGAGCGCGGCAGCGCCGCCTACAGCCGCATCCGCGCCATGCTGGCCGAAGCGCCGGTGGTCAATGACGGCAGCGAAGCGGTGCCGGAAGGGCGCGGCGTTATGAACGTCGACGTTCGCAAATTTGTCTATCCGCAAACGGAACATCCGGTGCTGGAGAACGTTAGCTTTACGCTGCGGCCGGGCCAGATGCTGGGCATCTGCGGCCCGACGGGGTCCGGAAAAAGTACCGTGCTCTCTCTGCTTCAGCGCCACTTTGACGTCACCGAGGGCGATATCCGTTTCCATGATATCCCCCTGGCAAACCTGCTGCTGGACGAGTGGCGTGGCCGTCTGGCGGTAGTCAGCCAGACGCCGTTTTTATTTTCGGACACCGTGGCGAATAACATTGCGCTTGGTCACCCATCGGCGACGCAGGAAGAGATCGAACACGTGGCGCGCTTAGCCAGCGTACATGACGATATTTTGCGTCTGCCGCAGGGCTACGAAACGGAAGTCGGGGAACGTGGCGTCATGCTATCCGGCGGGCAGAAACAGCGAATCTCGATTGCCCGCGCGCTGCTGCTGAATGCTGAAATCCTCATTCTGGATGATGCGCTCTCCGCCGTGGATGGTCGTACCGAGCATCAGATTCTGCATAACCTGCGCCAGTGGGGCGACGGACGCACGGTGATTATCAGCGCCCACCGTTTGTCAGCGCTCACTGAGGCCAGCGAAATTCTGGTCTTACAGCACGGACACATTGCCCAGCGCGGGCAGCATGAAACGCTTGCCGAGCAGCCGGGCTGGTATCGCGATATGTACCGCTATCAACAGCTTGAGGCGGCGCTGGACGATGCGCCGGAACAGGATCAGGAGGCCACCAATGCGTAAGCTCGGAACGATGTGGCCGACGCTCAAACGTCTGCTGGCCTACGGCTCGCCGTGGCGCAAACCGCTCTCCGTGGCCGTGCTTTTACTCTGGATAGCGGCGATTGCTGAGGTGAGCGGGCCGCTGCTTATCAGCTACTTCATCGACAATATGGTCGCCAAAAGCTACCTGCCGCTGGGGCTGGTGGCGGGCTTAGGCGTGGCCTACGTTGGGTTGCAGCTGGCGGCGGCAGGGCTGCACTATGCGCAGTCGCTGCTGTTTAACCGTGCCGCCGTGGGCGTGGTTCAGCAGCTGCGCACGGATGTAATGGACGCGGCGCTTCGCCAGCCGCTCAGCGAGTTTGATATCCAGCCGGTCGGGCAGGTGATTTCGCGCGTGACCAACGATACCGAAGTGATCCGCGACCTGTACGTCACCGTGGTCGCGACGGTGTTACGCAGCGCGGCGCTGATCGGCGCGATGCTGGTGGCGATGTTCAGCCTCGACTGGCGCATGGCGCTGGTGGCGATTACCATCTTCCCGGCGGTGCTGATCGTGATGATCATCTACCAGCGCTACAGCACGCCAATCGTGCGTCGGGTGCGCGCCTATCTGGCCGACATTAACGATGGCTTCAACGAAGTGATTAACGGCATGAGCGTCATCCAGCAGTTCCGCCAGCAGGCGCGCTTTGGCGAGCGGATGGGCGAAGCCAGCCGATCGCACTACATGGCGCGTATGCAGACGCTGCGCCTCGACGGCTTCCTGCTGCGTCCGCTGCTCAGCCTTTTCTCTGCGCTGGTGCTTTGCGGTTTACTGATGCTCTTTGGCCTGAGCTCAAGCGGTACGATTGAAGTGGGCGTGCTGTACGCCTTTATTAGCTATCTGGGTCGCCTTAACGAGCCGCTGATCGAGCTCACGACCCAGCAATCGATGCTGCAGCAGGCGGTCGTCGCCGGCGAGCGCGTGTTTGAGCTGATGGACAGGCCGCGTCAGGCCTACGGTCGTGACGAGCGACCTCTGCAAAGCGGCGCCATTGCCTTTGATAACGTCTCGTTTGCCTATCGCGAAGACCGGCTGGTGTTGCAGGACATTACGCTGGATGTTCCGTCGCGCGGTTTCGTGGCGCTGGTGGGACATACGGGCAGCGGCAAGAGCACGCTCGCCAGCCTGTTGATGGGCTACTACCCGGTCACGCAAGGCGAAATCCGCCTCGACGGACGCCCGCTCGCGTCTCTCAGCCACAACGTGTTGCGTAAAGGCGTCGCGATGGTGCAGCAGGATCCGGTCGTCCTGGCCGATACCTTCTACGCCAACGTGACCCTGGGGCGAGACTACTCTCAGGAGCAGGTATGGGAGGTGCTGGAAAAAGTGCAGCTGGCAGACCTGGCGCGCGGGTTTAGCGACGGGATTAATACCCGGCTGGGCGAGCAGGGGAACAACCTCTCCGTTGGGCAAAAGCAGCTCCTCGCGCTGGCGCGGGTGCTGATTGAAACCCCGCAGGTGCTGATTCTGGATGAAGCGACGGCCAGCATTGACTCCGGCACCGAGCAGGCTATCCAGCAGGCGCTGGCCGCGGTACGCGACCATACGACGCTGGTGGTGATTGCCCATCGCCTTTCCACCATTGTCGATGCCGATACCATTCTGGTGCTGCATCGCGGACAAGCCGTGGAGCGCGGGACGCACCGTGAACTGCTGGAAGCCAAAGGGCGCTACTGGCAGATGTATCAGCTTCAGCTGGCGGGCGATGAGCTCGCGGCCAGCGTGCGCGAGGAAGAGTCGCTCAGCGCCTGATGCACCAAAACAAAGCAACGCGCTAACAGTCATTCCTGTTGGTGCAATACTGAAACGCACCGTGCACCGACATGGTGCGTTTTTTTTCGCCGGTTCATTAAGGAAGACGGCATAACGCTCGTCGCACCGCTTTTCTCCCTCGTTTTCATTTCTGGCACACCCCTTGCAATACCTTCTGCGTGAGCTGCGGCCATTACCGAATTCTGACTGGAGGGGATCTATGAAGCTGGTTACGGTGGTAATCAAACCATTCAAACTGGAAGACGTGCGTGAAGCATTGTCCTCAATGGGTATTCAGGGACTGACTGTCACCGAAGTGAAAGGCTTTGGTCGTCAGAAGGGGCATGCCGAGCTTTATCGCGGGGCGGAATACAGCGTTAACTTTCTGCCAAAAGTAAAAATTGATGTCGCGATTGCTGACGATCAGCTTGATGAAGTGATTGATGTGATTAGCAAAGCGGCCTACACCGGCAAAATTGGCGACGGCAAAATTTTCGTTGCCGAACTGCAGCGCGTCATTCGCATTCGTACCGGCGAATCTGACGAAGCGGCACTGTAAATAACGCCTGGCACACAGTGATAGGGATCGAGAAAATGAAGATAGCAACACTTAAAACGGGTCTGGGTTCGCTGGCACTGCTGCCGGGCCTGGCGCTGGCTGCTCCTGCCGTGGCAGACAAAGCCGATAACGCCTTTATGATGATCAGCACCGCGCTGGTGCTGTTCATGTCTATCCCGGGCATTGCGCTGTTCTACGGCGGCCTGATCCGCGGCAAAAACGTTCTCTCCATGCTGACGCAGGTTGCCGTGACGTTCGCGCTGGTCTGCGTGCTGTGGGTGGTTTACGGTTACTCGCTGGCCTTCGGTACCGGCAACGCCTTCTTTGGTAACTTCGACTGGGTAATGCTGAAAAATATTGAGCTGACCGCGCTGATGGGCAGCTTCTACCAGTACATCCACGTCGCGTTCCAGGGCTCGTTCGCCTGCATTACCGTCGGGCTGATTGTGGGTGCGCTGGCGGAGCGCATCCGTTTCTCTGCCGTTCTGATCTTCGTGGTGGTCTGGCTGACCTTCTCCTATGTGCCGATTGCGCACATGGTCTGGGGCGGTGGTCTGCTGGCAACGCACGGCGCGCTGGACTTTGCGGGCGGTACCGTTGTACATATCAACGCCGCGGTAGCGGGCCTGGTGGGCGCATACCTGATTGGCAAACGCGTGGGCTTCGGTAAAGAGGCGTTCAAACCGCATAACCTGCCGATGGTGTTTACCGGTACGGCTATCCTCTACTTTGGCTGGTTCGGCTTCAACGCCGGCTCCGCAAGTGCCGCGAACGAAATCGCCGCGCTGGCCTTCGTAAACACCGTTGTGGCGACGGCGGGTGCAATTCTCTCCTGGGTATTCGGCGAGTGGGCGGTACGCGGTAAACCTTCCCTGCTGGGTGCCTGTTCGGGGGCGATTGCCGGTCTGGTTGGTATCACCCCGGCGTGTGGCTATGTGGGTGTCGGTGGTGCGCTGCTGGTGGGACTGGTCGCGGGCCTGGCAGGTCTGTGGGGCGTCACCGCACTGAAACGCGTGCTGCGCGTGGATGACCCTTGCGATGTGTTCGGCGTCCACGGCGTGTGCGGCATCGTCGGCTGTATCATGACCGGCATCTTCGCCGCGAAATCACTGGGTGGCGTGGGCTACGCAGAAGGTGTCACCATGGTTCATCAGGTGCTGGTGCAGCTGGAAAGTATCGCTATCACCGTGGTGTGGTCTGCCGTTGTCGCCTTCATTGGCTATAAGCTGGCGGATATGACCGTTGGGCTGCGCGTACCGGAAGAGCAGGAGCGCGAAGGTCTGGACGTCAACAGCCACGGCGAGAATGCGTATAACGCCTAATAAAAAGCAAAACGGCAACTTCGGTTGCCGTTTTTAATGTGTATTCCCTCTCCCATGCGAGAGGGTCAGGGTGAGGGCATCAGGCCGCACACCATTACCCGCGATTACGCATTACCCCTTCCTGCACCGTAGAAGCGACCAGCACGCCGTCCTGGGTATAAAACTCTCCACGCACAAACCCGCGAGCGCTCGACGCTGACGTACTCTCCACGCTGTAAAGCAGCCACTCATTCATATTGAACGGACGGTGGAACCACATGGAGTGATCGATGGTTGCGACCTGCATCCCTTTTTCAAGGAAACCAACGCCGTGCGGCTGTAGCGCAACCGGCAGAAAGTTAAAGTCTGACGCGTAGCCCAGCAGATACTGATGCACGCGGAAATCTTCCGGCACGGTGCCATTGGCGCGGATCCAGACCTGACGCTTCGGCTCGGCGGTGTGGCCTTTCATGGGGTTGTGGAACTCAACCGGGCGGATCTCCAGCGGTTTATCGCAGAGAAACTTCTCTTTGACCTGCGGCGGAAGCAGATGTGCCAGCGCGCGGGCGATATCGGTCTCTGATTTGAGTTCGTCCGGCGACGGTGCTGGCGGCATCACTTTCTGATGTTCATACCCCGGTTCCGGCGCCTGGAAAGAGGCGGTCATATAAAAGATAGGCTTACCGTTCTGAACGGCCGCCACGCGGCGTGCGCTGAAGCTGTTGCCGTCTCTCAGGACTTCAACGTCATACACGATCGGTTTTGCGCTGTCGCCAGGGCGTAAGAAATAGCTGTGGAATGAGTGCACCAGGCGGTCTGCAGGGACGGTCTCCTTTGCAGCGTAGAGCGCTTGTCCAACGACCTGGCCGCCGAAAACCTGACGTAAGCCGAGGTCTTCGCTCTGCCCGCGATAGAGTCCTTCCTCAATTTTTTCCAGATTCAGTAATGTCAGCAGATTGTTCAGTGCCTGACTCATAATTGTCCTCAATAAACGCCGTAGCGAAAGATAGGCAGAGTATAACGCAGAAATGAAAGTGGTCCGATGGGTAGAATAATCTGAATGTCGGCACGTTTTTAGGCATTAATCGGTGATCTGTGCCACACTTAAAAACGTTATGTGATTGAAACGACATCGGATGGGATCGATCCCGCTGGTGCATTGATGATAAGGAGACTTCAATGAAACTCGTGCCCATGCTAAGTGGTGTAGCTATTGCGGTGGCGTTGTCCGCCTGTGCCGGTAAGAGCGCCCAGGTGCCGGTACCAGCTGCAGATCCGAACGGGATTAATACCCTTTCACAGCAATCCATTCAGCAGCCTAACGTTTCCGGTACAATCTGGATTAAACAGAGAGTCGCTCTGCCGCCGGATGCGGTATTAACGGTCACGCTGTCTGATGCTTCCCTGGCGGACGCGCCGTCGAAGGTGCTGGCTCAGCGCGCGGTCCGTACTGAAGGTAAGCAGGCTCCGTTTAGCTTCGTGTTGCCGTATAACCCGTCAGACGTGCAGCCGAATGCCCGTATTCTGCTGAGCGCAGCAGTAACCATTAACGGCAAGCTGGTCTTTATCACCGATACAGTCCAGGAAGCGATTAACCACGGTGGAACCAAAATCGACCTGAATCTGGTGCCGGTGCAGCAAACCGAAGTCCCGGTTGCTCCACAGACCAATCAGCCGTCCCTGCCAACCCCACCGACCCAGATGTAACTGTTGCTCTTACCCTCTCCTTCGGGGGAGGGTTTAGTACACCCAGCGGTATTTCTGCAAATCAATCTGTCCTGCGCCCGACACCTGCACACCCTCTGAAAGCAATGCCTGACGCTGACGCTGGAGATCCGGCCCGGTCAGCGAGATAGCGCCATGACGGTTCACCACCCGATGCCAGGGCAGCGTACTTCCCTCCGGCAGCCGCTTCAGGACGCCACCGACCTGTCGCGCCGCGCGTGGAGAGCCTGCCAGCCTTGCCACATCACCGTAGGTGGTGACATAGCCTTCCGGAATCGAGGCCACGATTTGCCATACGCGCTGGGGAAAGGAGTCGTTTTCGTCCATACCTTCACCTGTGGGGATGTTTGGACCGTCATGGTAAACGAAGATCGTTCTGATTGCTGCGCCTGTTTGCGCAAGAAACCAGCATCCGGTTCCTGGTCGCTTGCAATTGGCTCTTCGCACAGGGATAATGCGCCAGCGCGTTGGTTATCAACGCTCTCAATGGGGGCTCTGTTGGTTCTCCCGCAACGCTACTCTGTTCACCAGGTCAGGTCCGGAAGGAAGCAGCCAGGGCAGACGACGTGGGTGCCGGGATGTAGCTGGCAGGGCCCCCACCCATTTGTGGCCTCATCCATCTTTCCTGTTTCCATCTCTTTTTAGCCGTTATTCCACAATAATATAATGCCTATACCGTGTAATATATATTTCATCGCCCTGAAATATTACTGTCATAAACCTGTAATAGTAGACTGGCATTTTATAATTGGACGTCTATTTTCGTCAAAATTCAAAAAAATATAGATCTGGATAACAGTGATAACTTCGTGTATTAAATAAAGTACTTATTCCGAAGGGAAGTGACAAACATGGCTACTGCAGTTTTAAATGTTAAAATTGACGAAGCGCTAAAAGAAAGACTCCGCCACTATGCGGAAGTAAATAACGAAAATTTAAGCGTGACCACAGAGAAACTGCTGCTGCTGGCGTTTGAAGCAGTAGAAGAGGCGGGAGTATCGGAAGAGGATATTGATAATCAGCATACGGAAGAAGAGAGTGTTTCTCCTTTTACTCCTAAAGAAATCAAGGCTCTACGTAAACTTCTGAAGAAGAGAAAATGAAACAACAACTGTCAACTGCCAGTGACTACAACGAGGCCTGCGCTCTGTTGCGTTCAGGCTACGTGAAGCATGTACGTCTTGGCTGGAATGTTGGAAGCGATGAGTTCTTTCGTATTGCGTCTGACTGGTGTGATACCGGTGCAAAAATAAAGAAAGACGGTGATAATTTCGTTATTTCCCTGAAAGGTTTCCCCATTCCTCCTCAGCACTAAATCCTGACCAGTGAAAACTGCTGACTGCATATATTACAGTCAGCAGTTTTTATTTTATGATCCAGTTCAAAATTTTAATATTAAACCAGGCGGCGTTTGACTGCTGGCGTATTTGAATTTAGCGCGAGCCATAACGGTTTAATCCGCAGCAATGCCGCTTCCAGCTCCGCTGGCTCCAGCGAAAAGGGCATACGTAAAAAGCGGTCAAACGCCCCCGATAAGCCAAACCGCGTCCCGGTTCCCAGGTTAATCCCGATGATTTCTGCCCGTGCGGCAAGCTGTGTCGCCAGCATGCCAGGAAGTTCGATCCAGTAAGAGAGCCCACCCTCCGCCTCATGAAACGTCCACTCCGGGAAATGTTCTCGCAGCAGGTTACTGCATCGATCGCGCCGTTCCGCCAGCATCTTGCGGCGAGCGGGCAGAAAACGCTCGCTGTTGTCGATAAGCCACAGCGTCGCCAGCTGCTCAAGCAGCGGCGAGCCTAAATCCAGCGTATCGCGCGTCTGGGCGAGCGTGGCGATAGTCCGCGAGGAGGCGCGGATCCAGCCGAGACGCAGCCCGCCCCAGAAGCTTTTTCCGGCAGAGCCTAGCGTAATCACGCTGGCCTGCGGGTTAAACGATGCCAGCGGTGGCGGCGGTGGCGAATCAAACCAGAGATCGACCATCGTTTCATCCACGACCAGCGCCGTGCGGGTCTGGGCTGCTATATCAGCGATTGCCTGACGGGTGGCGATATCCATGCATCGACCGGTTGGGTTGTGAAAATCTGGCATCAGGTAGGCCAGGCGCGGCGCGGTCTGGGCAAGCGTAGCCGCAAACCCATCCGTATCCCAGCCCGTTTCCGGCAACGACACTCCTACTGGCCGACACTGTGCTCCCTGAATAGCGGCAATCGCCAGCGGATAGGTGGGGTGATCGACCACGACGCGATCCCCCGGTCCGGCCATCATCCGCAGCACCAGCGCGAACCCGCTGACGGCACCGTTGACCACCATCACCTCGTCTGCCCGGGTGGGAAGACCTCGCGCGGTATAGCGCGCAGCGATGGCCTCCCGTAGCACCGGCAGCCCAAGCTGCTCGTAGCCCGTCAGCGAGAGGTGTTGAGTAATAGCCGTAAGTGCATGGGTGTAAGCCTGGTGGATCTCCGGCCCGGCGCTGAGGGCGGCAGTGGAAAGATCCAGGGCGACGCTCGCTGCGGAAAGGGTGGGAACGGCGCGTGCATCCGGGAGGATGACGCGCGACCCGCTGCCGTGGCGGCTTTCAAGATAACCCTCTTCACGCAGGTGGGCGAGGGCGCTGCTGACGGTGGTTCGGCTCACGTTCAGCGCCGTCGCCAGCTCACGCTCACCCGGCAGGCGCGTATGCAGTGCCAGCCGGCCATCAAGGATTAATAAGCGCAGCGCGTCGGCCAGCTGGCGCCAGAGCGGAGTGCGGGATGAAGTTTGCTGCCAGTGCCCTAAAAGGCGTACCACAGACTGGCTTCCGAAGCGGCGTGATGACATAAGCAGTCCACTATTTAAAAACTGGACATTAATCTTAGTGCCATTTTAGGTCAGGATGAAAGTCGGGTTCACTGGAGAAGATAAAAATGGTACGTCGTCTGCTACAACTTTATGTCGGTTTAGGGCTGTATGGGCTTTCCACCGCGATGTTTATTCGTGCGGATCTGGGGGTCGATCCGTGGGATGTGTTTCACCTTGGCGTGGGAATACAGCTGGGGATGAGCATTGGGACGGTGATCATTTTGACCGGGGCTGCGGTGCTCTTACTGTGGATCCCACTGCGTCAGATGCCCGGTCTTGGCACGATAAGCAACGTGATTTGTATCGGTCTGGCGGCGGATGCCAGCATGGCGCTTATCCCCGAGCTGAGTTCGTTATCCGTGCGCATCGCTTTCCTGGTGTCGGGCATCGTGATGAACGCGATCGCCACCAGCATGTACATCGGGGCCGGTTTCGGGCCTGGTCCGCGCGACGGCCTGATGACCGGCATTCACGCCCGGCTGGGGTGGTCCATTCGCAGCGTGCGTACCTCCATCGAAGTGTCCGTCCTGCTGATTGGGTGCGTGCTGGGTGGCTCGTTTGGGGTGGGAACTGTGGCGTATGCTCTGACCATTGGTCCGCTTATTCAGCTCTGTTTGCCCTGGTTCCGCCAGAAGCCGCGCGGTGAGAAAATGACGCAGCCGGAGCGGGTTGTTTAATTTGCGAAGCGCTCACATGTTTTAACGGCGTCGCTGTGCCAGAATAGACGCTTCGAAAATCGCGATGCCAGAACGCATGAAAGCAATCACTCTTTATGATGTCGCCCTCCTTGCGGGGGTTTCTTATCAGACCGTTTCCCGCGTGATTAACGACGCGGAGCACGTCTCTGCCCGCACGCGGGAAAAGGTGCAGCAGGCAATGGCGGAGCTGCATTACGTTCCCAACCTGCGGGCGCAGCAGCTGGCGGGGAAACGCACCCGTACGCTGGGGCTCATCACCACCGATCTGGCGCTGCACGCGCCCTCGCAAATTGTCTCGGCGGTAAAATCCCGGGCTGCAGGGCAGGGGGCGAGCGTCCTGATTTCCATGGTGGAGCAGCCGCAGCAGTGTCAGGCGGCGCTTCAGGCGCTGCTGGCGCAGCGGGTAGACGCGCTGCTGGTAAATGTGCCGCTTGACGATCCGCACGCCGAAGCGCTCAGGTCGCTGGCGACGCCCGTCCCGGTGCTGTTCCTCGACGTGTCACCGTCAGCGCAGGTAAATAGCCTCGTGTTTAACGCCGAAGAGGGGGCACGCCTGGGCGTTGAGCATCTGCTTTCGCTGGGGCATCAGCATATTGCCCTGCTGAGCGGGCCGGAAAGCTCGGTCTCTGCGCGCGCGCGTCTGGCGGGTTGGAAAGCGACGCTGGCGCAGGCGGGTCTCGACGCGGCTGCGGTGGCCTACGGCGACTGGAGCGCGGCCAGCGGCTATGAGAAGGGACATGTGCTGCTCTCGGGGGCGGTACTGCCGGATGCCATTCTGGTGGCGAACGATCAGATGGCGCTTGGGGTAATGCGCGCCTGTGCGGAAAAAGGGATAGCTGTTCCTGGCCAGATATCGGTGGTCGGGTTTGACGATACGGCCGACAGCGCCTGGTTTTCTCCGCCGCTGACGACCATTCGTCAGGCGTTTCGCGAGGCGGGCGAGCGCAGCGTGGAGTGGCTTCTGTCCCCCAGCGGGGGGGAGGAATGCTGGCAGGTTCAGCTGCCGGTCACGCTGGTGACCCGCCATTCCAGCGCGCGCCGCACCCCGCAGCAGGCCGAACGCGAGGATCTGGCGCAGCAGCTCAGAAGCCTGGCCCTCCTTGCCGGGCAGCTTGCCCGCAAATAAAACTTTGTGATCGGACTCGCTACCCCGCGATTGCGTGCTTTACCGTCGCCGGGTGCCAGGGCATGTTAACCAAAATTGTGAGCGCTTCGCAAAGAGGTTACTATGCCCAATACTTTATCGCTGACTCTCAGCGCCATTCTGGCCCGACGGGACTGGGAAAACCCGGGTGTCACCCAGTGGAACCGTCTGGAGGCCCATGCGCCGTTACACAGCTGGCGTCTTGAACAGCCTGCCCTGGATGATGCTGCATCCGCCAGCAGACGCTCCCTCAATGGGGTGTGGCGATTTAACTACTTTCCTGCACCCGAGCAAATCCCGGAGGCGTGGGTAACCGAAGACTGTGCGGACGCTGTTGCGATGCCCGTGCCGTCGAACTGGCAGATGCAGGGGTTTGACACGCCCATCTACACCAACGTCACCTATCCTATCCCCGTTAATCCGCCTTTTGTGCCGCAGGAAAACCCAACCGGCTGTTACTCGCTCACATTTGATGTGGATGACGCTTGGCTTCAGAGCGGGCAGACCCGCATTATCTTTGACGGCGTGAACTCTGCGTTTCATCTGTGGTGCAACGGGCGGTGGATGGGCTATTCCCAGGACAGCAGGCTGCCTGCCGAATTCGATCTCTCGACGGTCCTGCGGCCCGGTGAGAACCGCCTGGCGGTCATGGTGTTGCGCTGGTGCGACGGTAGCTATCTGGAAGATCAGGACATGTGGCGCATGAGCGGTATTTTCCGCGATGTGACGCTACTGCATAAACCCGAAACGCAGATTGCCGATTATCGCGTGGTGACGGACCTGAATGCGGAGCTGGACCGCGCAGTGCTTAAGGCAGATGTCGCGCTGGCAGGGGCGGGCTTTGCAGACTGCGAGGTGGTCTTTACCCTGTGGCGCAAGGGTGAAAAATGCGCCAGCGTTTCCCGGCGTCCGGGGTCTGCCGTTGTGGACGAGCGCGGCAGCTGGGACGAACGCTTAACGGTGGAGATCCCCATTGACCGTCCCGCGCTCTGGAGTGCTGAAACGCCGGAACTGTATCGCCTGACGATGGCGCTTCTCGGCCCGCAGAGTGAGGTACTGGAGGTTGAGGCGTGCGATGTGGGCTTCCGCCGCGTTGACATCAGTAACGGCCTGCTGAAGCTTAACGGTAAGCCGCTGCTGATCCGCGGGGTTAACCGACACGAGCATCACCCGGAAAACGGTCAGGTGATGGACGAGGCGACCATGCGTCGCGACATCGAGATCATGAAGCAGCATAACTTTAACGCCGTGCGCTGTTCGCACTACCCGAACCATCCGCTGTGGTACAGCCTTTGCGATCGCTACGGGCTGTACGTTGTTGACGAAGCCAATATTGAAACCCACGGCATGGTGCCGATGAGCCGCCTCGCTGACGATCCGCGCTGGCTGCCCGCCATGAGCGAGCGCGTAACCCGCATGGTGCAGCGCGATCGCAATCATCCCTCAATTATCATCTGGTCGCTGGGTAACGAGTCCGGCCACGGCGCGAATCATGATGCGCTGTACCGCTGGCTGAAAACCACCGATCCCACGCGCCCGGTGCAGTACGAAGGCGGCGGGGCGAATACGGCGGCGACCGATATTGTTTGTCCGATGTACGCCCGGGTCGATTGGGATCAGCCTTTCCCGGCGGTGCCTAAATGGTCAATCAAGAAATGGATCGGCATGCCCGACGAAACGCGTCCGCTGATCCTCTGTGAATACGCCCACGCGATGGGAAACAGCTTCGGCGGGTTTGCGAAATACTGGCAGGCGTTTCGCAGCCATCCTCGCCTGCAGGGTGGGTTTGTCTGTGACTGGGTCGATCAGGCGTTGACGAAGAAAGACGAAAAGGGCAACGCGTTCTGGGCCTACGGCGGGGACTTTGGCGATACGCCGAACGATCGGCAGTTCTGCCTCAATGGCCTGGTCTTCCCCGATCGCACGCCGCACCCGGCGCTGTACGAGGCGCAGCGCGCCCAGCAGTTCTTTACCTTTACGCTGGTCAGTACCTCTCCGCTGGTGATTGAGGTGCAAAGCGGCTACCTGTTCCGCTCTACCGATAACGAAGTGCTGAGCTGGACGGTTGCCCGGGATGGGAAGGTACTGGCTTCGGGCGAGGTGACGCTGGCGATAGCCCCTGAAGGCGTTCAGCGTCTGGAGATCGCTCTGCCGGAATTGAAAGCCGAGCCGGGGGAAGTCTGGCTGAATGTTGAAGTGCGCCAGCCGCGGGCAACGCCGTGGTCACCGGCAGGCCATCGCTGCGCGTGGGAGCAGTGGCCGCTTCCCGCTCCACTCTTTATTGCACCGCCAGCCTCTACGGGCGAGCCGCCAGTTTTAACGCAAAACGATCGCATCCTGGAGGTCACGCATCGTCAACAGCGATGGCAGTTCGATCGCGCATCCGGATACCTGACTCAATGGTGGCGAAATGGCGTTGAAACGCTGCTTTCACCCGTGACGGATAACGTCAGCCGCGCGCCGCTGGACAACGACATTGGGGTGAGCGAAGCGACGCGCATCGATCCAAACGCGTGGGTTGAACGCTGGAAAGCGGCGGGCATGTACGATCTCACCTCGCGCATGCTGCACTGTGAGGCAGAGCAGCATGCGCGTGAGGTGGTGGTTACCACGCTTAATGTCCTGGAGCATCGCGGCAGGGCGCTGTTCCTGAGCCGTAAAATCTGGCGGGTGGACGAGCAGGGGGTTCTGTATGGCGACATTCAGGTCGATATTGCGTCTGATATCCCGGAGCCCGCGCGCATTGGCCTGAGCGTTCATCTCGCTGAAACGCCAGAAAAGGTTGACTGGCTGGGGCTGGGGCCGCATGAAAACTACCCGGACAGAAAGCTGGCGGCGCAGCAGGGGCGCTGGACACTGCCCCTGGCAGACATGCACACGCCGTATATCTTCCCGACGGAAAATGGTTTGCGCTGCGATACCCGCAAACTTGTGCTGGGTGCGCATCAGCTGAATGGCGTGTTCCATTTCTCAGTGGGCCGCTATAGCCAGCAGCAGCTGCGTGAGACAACCCATCATCATCTGCTGCGGGAAGAGCCGGGGTGCTGGCTCAACCTCGATGCGTTTCATATGGGGGTGGGCGGCGATGACTCCTGGAGCCCCAGCGTTTCGCCGGAATTTATCCTGCAGACGCGCCAGCTTCGTTATACCTTTAGCTGGCAGCAGACTCTTATCTGACCAGAGAGGCGGCCACCGGGCGTGGCCGCCTGCTTACGCCAGAATGCCGCTCAGGCCATGCAGGCTCATGTAAATCCCTACCACGATAATCAGCGCGGCGGAGATCCACGGCGCTTTGCGGGAAAGTTCGCTGAATCCGGGCCAGCGTTTTGTCGCGTGCTTGAGGCTTAAGGCGGCAATCGCGCCGGAAGCGACCAGCGTTAACGCCAGACCGATGCTGAAGCTGAATACCAGCGTCGCGCCGAGCGCAAAATGCTTCAGCTGCAGGCAGATCAGCAGAACGGTGATGGACGCCGGGCAAGGGATAAGCCCGCCGGTCAGGCCAAACATCGCGATCTGTCCTGTCGTCACGTTTTGTCCGTTAAAGCGCCGGTTGATATCCTGCGCGTGCGCGCGCTGGTGGGCGTCCTGCCACTCCTCTTCAACCAGCGGGTGTTCGTGGTGATGGTGATGATCATGGTGGTGGTCATGGTCATGGTCATGATGGTGGTGGCAATCGTGATGATGATCGTGTGGCCGGCTCTCTTTCCAGGTTCGCCACGCCATCCACAGGGCGATTGCAACGATCAACACCCCGGAGATCAGCTGGAACCAGGGTTCAGACGTATGTGCGTCCCAGCCGCGGCCAAACCATAGTCCTGCCATGGCAATAAACCAGACTACCGCCGTATGGGAAAGCGTAGCCGCCAGACCGAGCAACACCGCCTGCTTCAGCGTGCCGCGGATAGCCACTATAAAGGCAGCCATCATTGTTTTTGAGTGGCCCGGCTCCAGGCCATGCAGCGCACCGAGCAGGATAGCGCTGGGAACAAACAGCCAGGCATTACCCTGCTGCAGGAGTGAAGCAAAATCGTTCATTGAAATTTCCAGTATGGAAAGCGTGCGCAAATAGTACTCCCCCCCAGTAGCATAATACTACCCCCCAGTAGAAAAATACTCAGGGGGAGTAGAGCGTGATATGCTTTAAAAGCCAAAACTGAGGGAGACAGAGATGTCACATACCGTTCGCGATAAGAAGATGTTATTGACTCGCCTGAAGAAAATTCAGGGGCAGAGCACCGCGCTGGAGAAAATGCTCAACAGCGATCACGAATGTGCTGAGGTGTTACAGCAGCTGGCGGCGATCCGTGGCGCGGTCAATGGCATGATGATGCAGGTGATTGAAGGGCATCTTACCGATCATGTCGTGAAAGAGCCCGAAGAGGCGCAGCGTGAAGCCGATCTTGGCGTCGTGCTGCAGGTGATCAAATCCTATCTTAAGTAGAGCGCGTGGCGAGGTTGTTCTCTGCCCAAAGGATAAATTCCGTCTTGGGCAGCGCCTTACTGTAGAACCACCCCTGCCCATACTGCACGCCGTGGCGGTGCAGCCAGGTAAGCTGCCCTTCGGTCTCCACGCCTTCCGCCACCATTGCCAGCTGCAGCGACTTCGCCATTTCGATAATGTGCGGCGTTACGTTTTTGTACTCCAGTGCATCCACGAACGATTTGTCAATTTTTAGCGTGTCGACATCAAGATGCTGCAGATAGCTGAGGCTGGAATAGCCCGTGCCAAAATCATCAATGTAGACAGGGTGGCCCGAACGGCGAAACGCGGCGATAGCCGGCGCGCTGATTTTGGGGTCGGCAAAGCCACGCTCGGTTAACTCAAGGGCGATTTGTCGGGGATGAATCTGCCACTTATTCAGGAGTTGACTCAGTAAAGGCGGCAGATTACCGGAGGTCAAATCGGCCGGGGCGAGGTTGATGGAGATATGCTGATCGGGGTGGAGCTGCAGCCAGTGGCCCATATCTTCAAACACTTTTTCCATAACTAACTGCGTCAGTTGCGAGATGAGGCCGGTTTGCTCGGCAAGCGGCACAAATATATCAGGCGAGAGACTGCTTCCGTCTGGCTGGGGCCAGCGCGCAAGCGCTTCCGCACCCACGATTTTTCCACTGCACAGCGCCACGATGGGCTGATAGTGAACCACAAAATCGCGGCTGTTAATGGCGTCCAGCAGGCGATTGCGCGGCGACTGGATTCGTCGCAGGATCCGCAGGACAAACAGTGCCGCCAGCAGGCTTATCAGGACGCCAAACGGCAGCCAGAAAAGCAGCTGTCGGTGCCAGCTTTCAGCCAGGGGGGTGAGCGCTGCCCACGTGACGACAGTAAATCCAAGCTCAGGGACTGGCTTCATGACGTACATGGAGCCCTTGTACTGAACGCTGGAGACGCCTCGATCGTTGATCCGATCGCGGATATGCGGATCAAGCGTATTACTGCTGGCGAAAATAAGATGCGTTGCGCTTCCCACCAGAGCGGCATCAATGGCAATCGCCCCGAAAGGGATCACATCCACAAGCGAGGCAGGATCGACCAGAACAAGGTAATGGCCCTTCCCGAGCACGGCCATATAGCGGTGAAAGCCAAGATCGTTCTGTGCGGTAAGCCATGCGCTGTAGCCATCTTCGGTGATACGCATGGGGGGAGGATAAGCGGCGGATTTACTCGCCTGCTCAAGCGAAGAGCAGAGGGGTTTAAGGTTGTCGATATAGATCACCTCCTGGATATAGCGCCACGAGAACGCGACCCGACGTATTTCCCTCAAATGCAGCGGACTACAGGGAACGCCCTTAAATCCCTGCAGGTGATTTAACGCTTCTTTAGCCTGATCCACGACCCTGTCGGTGCGCATCAGCACCCGAGAAGCATAGCTATCCAGCGCATCAACAAATTTCTCTTCTGCCTGGCGATGGGCAAGCCAGATGCTGAGGCAAATGGGAACCAGCACGGAAAAGATAAGTACGCCAGTCACCAGACTGACCAGATGTCGGGTTTTCATGCTGTCGTTTCCTTTCTCATATGCCCGAATCCGGACGCTGAGTTTCCTGCCTGAAGAGAAAGATTTTACCGCGAAATGAAATAGTTATAGCACGTGGGGGCAGGGTTTTCATGTTATCTAAAGCAAATTAGAAAATATCCTCAGGAGAGAGAGGGTTGTTTTTTCAACCTTGCCTGGATATTATTTTGTTATGTTATAACAAAACACAAAGGGTTTATGATGAAACCAAACATCCATCCAGCGTATCGCACCGTGGTATTCCACGACACCAGTGCCAATGAATACTTTAAAGTGGGTTCAACCATTAAAACCGACCGCGAAATTGAGCTCGACGGTGAAACGTATCCGTACATCACTATCGAGGTTTCTTCAAAATCGCATCCGTTTTATACCGGTAAGCAAAAAACGTTTTCCACGGATGGTAGCGCAGCGCGTTTCCGCAAGCGTTTTGGCGGTTTTCTTAATGCGAAGCGGGGCTAACCATGCAGGTGCTTAACTCATTGCGCAGCGCAAAACAGCGTCACCCGGATTGCCAGATAGTCAAACGCAAGGGACGCTTATACGTGATTTGCAAATCCAATCCGCGCTTTAAGGCGGTGCAGGGACGTAAAAAAAGACGCTAGACGCGCGTTTCTCGCCAGCTTTCCAGGGATCTTTTCTGTTTGCCATCGGCAGTAAAATTGTCGGTGGCAAGCCAGCCTTCAAAGGCGCTCGCCAGCGCCGGCCACTCTTTGTCGAGAATCGAAAACCAGTCGGTATCCCGGTTACGGCCTTTTATGACCAGCGCCTGGCGAAAACGGCCTTCAAACTGAAAGCCCAGACGCAGTGCCGCTTTGCGTGATGGTTCGTTCAGGCTGTTGCACTTCCATTCATATCGCCGGTAGCCCAGGGTATCGAACGCGTACCGCATCAGCAGATATTGCGCTTCTGTTGACATGGGCGTGCGGCTTAACAGCACGGAGAAGTGAACGTGTCCCACTTCCACAACGCCGTTTTTAGGATCGATCCGCATCAGGGCCAGCGTCCCGACCGGGGCCTGGGTCTGATTATCTATAACGGTAAAGTGCATCGGGTCAGATAACTCACACACGCTTGCCACCCATTCGGCAAACTCAGCGGCCGTGGCATCGGGTTCACGCAGTAGCCACGTCCAGCTCCGGGTATCTCCGGCCAGAGCATAGGCGGAGAACAGTGCCCCGGCATGCTCCACGCGCAGCGGTTCAAGCCGACAATAATGCCCCTGCAGTACCACCCGGGACGGATGAGGGCGAGGCTGCCAGTCGGTAAGGGCTTCGCCCACAGGTTGTCCAAACTCATTGAATGTCTTCATCTTTATTTCCGTGACGTTGAGAAGAGTTCCAGATTAGAAAATTACTGGTTCCTTAAAAAGAACCACTCGGCTATGTTTTGGTGGTACCACAAGGAGATGAGATGAACATACCGGGCGATGAACTTTATACCTTGCTCCATGCTGCGCTTAAAACGCGTGGGGAAGAGACGCTCCAGCGCGCGCTCTATCTCGCTTTGCGGGAGGCCATACTGGGCGGAAGGCTTCGGTCCGGCAGCCAGCTGTCCGGCTCGCGAACGCTGGCGCAGCAGCTTTCCGTTTCACGGAACACCGTCAATGCGGCGCTGGACCAGCTCACGCTCGAAGGCTATTTGCTGCGTAACCGCCAGGGGACGCGGGTGGCGCAATTCGCCCATCGTGCCAGCCCGCGGGTTCTGACCGATCCTGAGGTCAGTCTGGCAAAACGTGTCGTCCGGCTGCCTGCGCCTGTGCCGCGCGACACCCCGGTGATGGCCTTTACGCCGGGAACGCCCGCCATCAACTATTTCCCCTTGCCGCTGTGGCGGCGATTGTACGATCGCGTCCTGCGGGAGGAGGGGAGCGCTCTGCTGGGCTATGGCGAACCGGCCGGTGAGCCGTCGCTGCGGGCAGCCATCGCCCGTCACCTTGCGCTTTCTCGCGGCATTGACTGCGACGCCAGCCAGATTGTGATAACCGAAGGGGCGCTGGAGGGCGTCAATCTGTGCACGATGCTGTTAAGCGAGCCAGGGGATGTCGCCTGGGTGGAAAATCCCGGCTACAGCGGGGCCAAAAGCGCCTTCGTCAAAACCGGCCTTGCGATGATCGGCATACCGGTGGATGACGAGGGAATGTGCTGGGAAGGGCTGCATGCGCCTTCACCTGCGCTCGTTTTCACTTCGCCGTCGCATCAGTTTCCTTACGGGAGCGTGCTCAGCGCGCGGCGGCGTCTGGCGCTGCTGGAACTGGCCCGCCAGCACAAGGCGTGGATCATTGAGGACGATTATGACAGCGAGTTCCGCTATGTCGGCGAGCCCGTACCGGCGATGCTGGGCATGGTTAACAATGCGCCCGTTGTGTATCTGGGGACGTTCAGTAAAACGCTGTTTCCGTCGCTCCGAATGGGGTTCATGGTGTTACCGCCAGCGCTGGCGAAAGCAGCGCGTCCGGCCATCGGCTCGCTGCTGCGCGGCGGGCATCGCGCAGAACAGCGCACCCTGGCGCTGTTTATCGAGGAGGGGCACTATGCCCGTCATCTTGCCGCCATGCGTCGGCTGTATCGTAAGCGTTACCGCCAGCTGCGGGAGGTGCTGAGCGCAGAGCTTCATACTCCGCACCGTGTTCTTGCCGGTGAAGGGGGAATGCACCTGGCATTGGCGATTGACGGTATCGACGACCAGCGGCTGGTGGAGAAAGCGAGGGCATTTCAGCTGGCACCCGCTGCGCTGAGCGGCTATTACCTGGAGACGAAGCAGGGGCAAACCGGCCTGGTTTTAGGTTACGGCAACACCTCTGCTTCGCAGTTTGCGCCGGGTATCCGACGCCTGCAGGCGTTAATTACGCAGCAGCAGGGCGGGAAAGGGTAAAAACATCATAAAAAGAGAGCTGGCCTTTCGTTGCGACCATTTTCTGCAGCTTCTCTTTGTGCCCGGCTTCGACAGCCGGAGAGTGCAGGATGCTGTCGATAAGCTCATTCGGCACAAAACGCGTGTTGTACCATTCGCCGTTGTAGCAGACCCGGAAATCGAGGACGTCGATATCTTCGTAACGGTAGCGGGGATTCACGTCGAAAAAGAAAAAGGCGTTAAACACGACAAACAGCACCACCAGCAGCCAGACGGAGTCCACCAGCGTTTCGGACTTCAGCATGACAATCAGCGTCGCCAGCCAGGCGGCATACATGGCAACAAACAGCCCGGGATGTTTGCGGATAAAGCTAATGCTAAAGCGCGGGCGATTGTCTCGCTTTTCGCGGTGGTTAAGATCGTCGATGGTAGCGGTAAGCAGGCGCTGTATCTCGGTCATTTTTGGCCTTTTGAGAGTTGACAATACAGGGTATCTGCCAATTTTAGGGGAGCCATCCGGCTGAAAAAAGTAACAGTCGGGCGCTAAAAGACCATAACAGTTGGCTCCCCGGATCGTTACAGCGTTTTGATGATTTTCGCCGGGTTGCCGCCTACGACGACGTTAGCCGGCACGTCTTTCGTCACGACGGCACCGGAAGCCACAACCACATTATCCCCGATGGTGACGCCTGGGTTAATGACCGCACGTCCACCAATCCAGACATTATTGCCAATGGTGACGGGCTTACCAAACTCCACTCCGCTGTTACGTTCTTGCGCATCCAGCGGATGTGTGGCCGTATAAATATGAACGCCCGGCGCGAGCATGCAGTTGTCGCCAATATGTACAGGGCAGACATCCAGCATTACGCAATCGAAGTTGGCGTAAAAGTCTTTGCCCAGATAAATGTTATATCCATAGTCACAGCGGAAGCTCGGCTCAATATACGCCCCTTCGCTTTGTCCCAGCAGTTCCGCCAGAATGTTCTGGCGTTCTGTTTTTTCGTCAGGCGCGGTGTGGTTATAGCGGTGAAGCAGATGGCGCGCCCGAAGCCGGTCGGCGCGTAACGTCTCATCACCAGGGCGGTAATGTTCACCTGAAATCATCTTCTGTTTTTCTATGCTCATCGGAAACCTCTCTGGATGTTATTCCTGAAGGGTAATCGCAACAGGCGTTAAGGGGAACGTTCCCGGAAGGCCGATGTGACCACAGTCACAACATTGTTGCTGATGAGCGCGTTTAACACGGAGACCTGGCTTTCGCGCAGGGAGCATAACGGGACAGGTGAATACAGCTTATAACGTGGCGTAGAACCTCTACAGACACACTTCAAAGATTAACGGACAAATTTCCATACAGAAGTAGGGATTTTGTCATACAGCTTATTCATCGTTAGCTCTGCAAGGCGATGGTCAGCGGCTGAATAAAATACCGCCAGTTCATTATCAGAAAGCTCGTATTTATTCTTTTCAATGACGCGTTCAAGGGTGTCAATTGACTGACAACGTCGTAAGCGCATCAAATAATCGATTTTTGTGAGTGGTTTATCAGACATAAATTCACCTTAGTAATTGTAATAATTTTAACAGGAAAGACTAACCGGGTTAGCTCTGCTCACGTTGACGAAACAGCGGAATAGCCGGTTTCCCGATTTACGCCATTTTTGCAAATCCTGAGTGTTAATGCCGTAACTGCTGAACAACATAAAGGTGTCGTCCAGGTATTCATCAATTTGCTCAATGAGCTTATTATCTTCATTGTACTTAATTTTATAATTAAGTGCGAAGGTAGCGATATGCTCTATCAGCTCATTCAACTGTAAATTGATGGCAGACGTTGGGTCATTTACCCAGCCATGGTTGCTTTCATCAAGATTGGCAAGGCAGTCATGGTACAAGGATTCGCAGAGAAATTTCAACTGCGCGATATCATGCCTTTTTGGCGAGTACTCGTCCATAGCGCATCCCCTTCTGAGTGATTTCTTACTCACCGAACATCATTGTCGGGATGGATACATCTGACTTAGCTACATGAGCGCTGTGTTCCTGATAACCTAACTATAAGCCACTCCTTCCTGGATTTCACCGCGCTATTACGAAAAATTACAAATAAAACCGCAGGCTGCGAGCGTCTACGCAAATGTTCATCCGAAACTGAACTTTTTTATCAGGATTAACGATAGTTTTTTCGCTTCCTTACGTTTCATTGGCTTAGCTTACAGCCATAAGAAAAGTTCACATCCGGAGTTCCGTTTGTCTTAACTTTTAATTAGGAATATTCCTAACAACTTAAGCAGGGAAATAGATTTAAAAAAATCCTGAGTTCACCTATTAAGTTATCAGTTAATTATGATATGTCTGTTTAAGATGGCAGAAAATAAATAGGACCTCAATAAGCTTATTTTATGATTTTTTCTGAAAATGAAAAAGGCCGCAAATGCGGCCTTTTTATTATATGAAACCGGTATCAGTGAGGTTCTACCGAATGACTGTGCTCAACATCTTCATTCTTCCGGCTGAAGCGGCGGCGCACCACCACGAAGAACACCGGGACGAAGAAGATAGCCAGTACGGTCGCGGTGATCATACCGCCCATTACACCTGTACCGACCGCGTTCTGCGCACCGGAGCCTGCACCGGAGCTAATAACCAGCGGCATTACGCCGAGGATGAACGCCAGAGAGGTCATCAGGATTGGACGCAGACGCATACGCACCGCTTCCAGCGTCGCCTCAATAAGGCCTTTACCCTCTTTCTCCATCAGATCTTTGGCGAATTCAACGATAAGTATCGCGTTCTTCGCCGACAAGCCAATGGTTGTCAGCAGGCCTACCTGGAAGTACACGTCGTTGGTCAATCCACGGAACGTTGCCGCAAGCAGCGCACCAATAACCCCGAGTGGAACCACCAGCATAACGGAGAACGGAATTGACCAGCTCTCGTACAGCGCCGCCAGACACAGGAAGACCACAATCAGTGAAATGGCGTACAGGGCAGGGGCCTGGTTACCGGACAGACGTTCCTGATAGGACATACCGGTCCAGTCATAGCCGATACCCGCAGGCAGTTTTCTGGCCAGCTCTTCCATCAGGTTCATGGCTTCACCGGTGCTTCGGCCCGGTGCGGCCTGACCCAGGATTTCCATCGACGGCAGACCGTTGTAACGTTCCAGACGCGGAGAGCCGTATTCCCAGTGTGACGTTGAGAAGGATGAGAACGGCACCATCTGACCGTTGCTGCCGCGAACGTACCAGTTGTTAATATCGTTCGGCAACATACGGTACTGCGCTTCGGACATGACGTACACTTTCTTCACGCGACCACGGTCGACGAAGTCGTTGACGTAGCTACCGCCCCATGCCGCGCCCAGCGTGGTATTGATGTCGCTGATGGACACGCCCAGCGCCTGCGCTTTTTCCTGATCGATGTTGATCTTATACTGCGGCGTATCTTCCAGTCCGTTTGGACGTACGCCGACCAGCAGGTCAGGGTGTTTAGCCACTTCGCCGAACAACTGGTTACGCGCCTGCGTCAGTTTCTCGTGACCCAGACCGCCCTGGTCGATCAGCTGGAAGTCGAAGCCGGTCGCCGTACCCAGTTCAACAATCGCTGGCAGGTTAAAGGCGAAGACCATCGCATCTTTAATCTGCGAGAAGGTGCCCATGGCACGGCCCGTGATCGCTTCAACTTTATTCTCATCGCCCGGACGATCCGCCCAGTCTTTCAGAGAAACGAAGGCGATACCGGTGTTCTGACCACGACCCGCAAAGCCAAAGCCGTTAACCGCAAACACGGATTCAACGTTCGCTTTCTCTTTGGTGAGATAGTAGTCCGTCACTTCGTCCAGCACCTTCTGGGTACGCTCTTGCGACGCCCCTGCCGGAAGCTGTGCCATCGTCAGGAACACGCCCTGGTCTTCATCTGGCAGGAACGAGCTTGGCAGACGAACGAACAGGAACGCCATCCCCACTACGATGATGATATAGAGCAGCAGATAACGACCGGTGCTGCGCAGGATATTACCCACGCTGTCGGTGTAGTGGTGCGCGCTCTTATCAAACATGCGGTTAAACCAGCCGAAGAACCCTTTATGCTCGCCGTGACCGCCTTTCTGAACCGGCTTCAGCATGGTGGCACACAGCGCTGGCGTCAGGATTAACGCTACCAGTACCGACAGCGCCATCGCGGAGACGATGGTAATGGAGAACTGGCGGTAAATCGCACCCGTAGAGCCCCCGAAGAAGGCCATCGGGATAAATACCGCGGACAGCACCATCGCAATACCGACCAGCGCGCCCTGGATCTGGCCCATAGATTTACGGGTGGCTTCCTTCGGCGGCAAACCTTCTTCCGCCATCACGCGCTCGACGTTCTCTACCACCACGATGGCGTCATCCACCAGCAGGCCGATGGCGAGCACCATCCCGAACATCGTCAGGGTGTTTATCGAGAACCCAAAGGCTGCAAGGATGGCAAAGGTCCCCAGCAGAACGACCGGCACGGCGATGGTTGGGATCAGCGTCGCGCGGAAGTTTTGCAGGAACAGATACATCACCAGGAACACCAGGATGATCGCTTCTACCAGCGTTTTAACCACTTCGTGAATCGAAATTTTAACGAACGGCGTAGTGTCATACGGATAAACGATTTTCAGGCCTGACGGGAAGAACGGTTCCATCTTCTTCAGTTCCGCACGGATCGCCGTCGCGGTGTCCAGGGCGTTCGCGCCTGTCGCCAGTTTGATACCCAGACCGGACGCCGGTTTACCGTTAAACTTCGCGATGATGTCGTAGTTCTCACCACCCAGCTCAACCCTGGCCACGTCGCGCAGACGAACCTGCGAACCGTCCTGGTTCACCTTCAGCAGAATTTTGCTGAACTCATCGGCGGAGGTCAGACGGGTTTGCGCGATAATGGACGCGTTAAGCTGCTGGCCTTTCACCGGCGGCGTACCGCCTAACTGACCGGCTGCCACCTGGGCGTTCTGCGCTTTAATCGCGTTAATCACGTCAACCGGCGTCAGCTGGAAGTTGTTCAGTTTGTTCGGATCCATCCAGATACGCATCGCGTACTGGGAACCGAACAGCTGAACGTCACCCACACCGGACGTACGGCTGATGGCGTCCTTCATGTTGGCGCCCACGTAGTCGGAAATATCCTCCTGCGTCATGGTGCCGTTGGTGTTAATAACGCCGACAACCATCAGGAAGCTGCTGGACGATTTCTCGACGCTCACACCCTGCTGTTGCACTTCCTGCGGCAGAAGAGGCATTGCCAGCTGCAGTTTGTTCTGCACCTGAACCTGCGCAATGTCCGCATCCGTACCGGATTCAAAGGTCAGGGTGATCTGAACCGTACCGGTGGAGTCACTGTTTGAGGACATGTACATCAGGTTATCGATACCGTTCATGTTCTGTTCGATAACCTGAGTCACGGTATCCTGCACCGTTTTCGCATCAGCCCCCGGGTAGGTTGCGGAGATCGTTACCGCCGGTGGCGCAATCGTTGGATATTGCGCAACAGGCAGCTTCAGGATCGCAAGTCCCCCGGCCAGCATGATGATAATGGCGATCACCCACGCAAATATGGGGCGATCGATAAAGAAATTAGGCATGTCTTAACGGCTCCTGTTTAAGTTAAGACTTGGTTTGTTCTGACTGGCCTGCGGCCGAAGCTTGTTGTTTATCGTCAGATGTCACTTCCTGTGCTTTTACCTGCGCGCCAGGACGTACTTTTTGCAAACCAGTAACAATCACGCGATCGCCATCTTTCAGACCTTCCGTCACCAGCCATTTATCGCCAATCGCCTGCGTGGCGGTGATATTGCGCGTTTCGACTTTGTTATCTGCCCCAACAACCAGTGCGCTCGCATCGCCGCGTGGCGTACGGGTCACACCCTGCTGCGGAACAAGAAGTGCGGTTGGATTCGTTCCTTCTTCCAGACGCGCGCGAACGAACATACCTGGCAGCAGATTTTTGTCAGGGTTCGGGAAAATCGCACGTAAGGTGATGGAACCGGTGGTCTGGTCGACCGTCACATCAGAGAATTCCAGAGTACCTTCCTGCGGGAACTTGATACCGTCGTTGGTAACCAGCTCCACTTTGGCTTTGCCGTTTTCCTGTTTCAGGGTGCCGTTAGCCAGCTCCTGTTTCAGGCGCAGGAAATCGTTGCTGGACTGCGTCACGTCAACGTAGATCGGATCAAGCTGCTGCACGGTAGCCAGCGCAGTGGTCTGCCCGTTCTGCACCAGCGCCCCTTCCGTCACGGCAGATTTACCAATACGACCGCTGATAGGGGAGGTCACTTTGGTATAGGCCAGGTTAATGCGTGCAGTTTCGACAGCCGCTTTGGCTGCTACCACGGCCGCGTTAGCCTGCTGGGCATCTGCCAGCGCGGTATCGTAATCCTGTTGACTGATGTACTTCGTGCCGAGCAGTTTCTGATAGCGGTTCAGCGTCAGCTGAGCGATTTTTGCCGCCGCTTGTGCTTTAGCCAGGTCACCTTTCGCGCTTTCATAAGAAGCCTGATAGGTCGCGGGATCAATCTGATACAGAGACTCACCGGCCTTCACATCGCCGCCTTCGGTAAAGTTACGTTTCAGGATAATGCCGCTAACCTGAGGACGCACTTCCGCAATGCGGTAAGCGTTTGTACGGCCTGGTAATTCTGTGGTGATCTGCAGAGGTTCAGATTTGAGTGTCACAACGCCGACTTCTGGCGCCTGCTGAGCTCCTTGTTGAGCCGGTTTGTCGTCACATCCTGTAAGCGCTAAGCTGCCTGAGAGCATCAGAACGACCGCCAGAGGCGTTAACCCTCTGTTTTTGTTCATATGTAAACCTCGAGTGTCCGATTTCAAATTGATCAAGGGTCCTGAGTCTAAAAACCCATTGCTGCGTTTATATTATCGTCATGCTATGGTACATACATTCACAAATGTATGTAAATCTGACTCCTGTAAATTCACCCACCTATGGCACGAAAAACTAAACAACAAGCGCTGGAAACCCGACAACACATTCTGGATGTGGCAATACGTTTGTTCTCTCAGCAGGGTGTTTCTTCTACCTCGCTGGCGCAAATTGCTCAGGCTGCCGGTGTGACGCGGGGAGCGATTTACTGGCATTTTAAAGACAAGTCAGATCTGTTCAGTGAAATCTGGGAGCTTTCAGAGTCCAGCATTAGCGATCTCGAGAGTGAGTATCGGGCAAAATTCCCTGACGATCCACTCTCAGTATTAAGAGAAATATTAGTATATATCCTTGAAGCAACGGTAGTTGAAGAGCGTCGCAGATTAATGATGGAAATTATCTTTCATAAATGTGAGTTCGTGGGCGAGATGGCGGTGGTGCAACAAGCGCAGCGCAGCCTCAGCCTCGAGAGCTACGATCGTATCGAACAGAACCTGAACCTGTGTATGCAGGCAAAGCTGTTACCGGCCAATTTACTCACCCGCCGGGCGGCCATCCTGATGCGCAGCTACATTTCAGGTCTGATGGAAAACTGGCTTTTTGCGCCGCAATCCTTTGACCTCAAAGAGGAAGCCCGCAGCTACGTGGCGATTTTACTGGAAATGCTACAGCTCTGCCCGACGCTGCGCAGCGACGCGCCTTCGCTCACGGCCTGAGCCCTTCCAGGATTTATCTCAGAGGCTTACGTTCTCGCTATTCTGCTTCCGACGAGCGTGATATTCTTCACGCCGGACTATTTTCGGTCATCTGCTGACATCATTCACAACTATGCTGCCCATCAATCGCTCGCAACATCCTGTATTTGCATTGCTCTTTGCTATGCTGTTTTTCTTCTCCACCGCGCCGCTTTCCTGGGCCCGCGCAGACAACAGCACTGATATTCCCTCGCGCAGTGAAATTCAGTCGCAGCTCGACACCCTGAACAAACAAAAAGAGCTCTCTCCTCAGGAGAAACTCACCCAGCAGGATCTGACGGAAACGCTGGAAAACATTGATAAGATTGAGCGCGTTAAAGCTGAAACCACCCAGCTTCGTCAGAAGGTGGCGCAGGCGCCGGAGAACATGCGTAAGGCCACGGAAGCGCTAAGCGCACTAAGCGACGTCGATAACGACGATGAAACGCGCAAAACGCTCTCCACGCTCTCCTTACGCCAGCTGGAATCGCGCGTCGCGCAATTGCTCGACGATCTGCAAACCGCACAGTCTGACCTCGCGACCTACAACAGTCAGCTCGTCTCCCTGCAAACCCAGCCCGAGCGCGTGCAAAACGCGATGTACGCCGCGTCTCAGCAGCTGCAGCAGATCCGCAACCGCCTGAACGGCACGACGGTAGGGGAGGGCACGCTGCGCCCGACCCAGCAAACCCTGCTGCTGGTTCAGCAGTCGCTGCTCAATGCGCAAATTGAACAGCAGCGTAAAAGCCTGGAAGGGAATACGGTGCTGCAGGACACGCTCCAGAAGCAGCGTGATTACGTGACGGCGAATATTAATCGTCTGGAGCATCAGCTTCAGCTGTTGCAAGAGGCGGTAAACAGCAAACGCCTGACCCTGACGGAAAAAACCGCTCAGGAAGCCGTCTCGCCGGACGAAACTGCCCGCATTCAGGCCAACCCGCTGGTGAAACAGGAGCTTGAAGCTAACCACCAGCTCAGCCAGCGCCTGATACTGGCGACGGAAAGCGGCAACTCGCTGGTTCAGCAAAATATCAAAGTGAAGAACTGGCTGGATCGCGCGCTGCAGGCGGAACGCAACATTAAAGAGCAGATCGCGGTTCTGAAGGGCAGCCTCCTGCTGTCGCGTATTCTCTACCAGCAGCAGCAGACGCTGCCGTCTGCCGACGAGCTGGAGGACATGACCAACCGCATTGCGGATTTACGTCTGGAGCAGTTTGACGTCAACCAGCAGCGCGATGCCCTTTTCCAGAGTGATGCCTTCGTCGCCAAAATTGAAGAGGGGCACTCCAGTGACGTAAACCCGGAAGTACATGACGCGCTGCTCCAGGTGGTGGATATGCGCCGTGAATTGCTGGACCAGCTCAATAAACAGCTGGGCAACCAGCTGATGATGGCAATTAACCTGCAGATCAACCAGCAGCAGCTGGTCAGCGTGTCAAAAAGCCTGCAGGAGATTTTGACGCAGCAGATTTTCTGGGTGAACAGCAATAAGCCGATGGACTGGGACTGGATTAAGTCCTTCCCGGAGACGCTGAAAACGCAGATTAAGAGCATGAAAATCACCGTGAACTGGGAGAAAGCCTGGCCTGCGGTAATGATTGCTTTCCTGGCGGGCTTACCGCTGCTGCTGATTGCCGGTCTGATCCGCTGGCGTTTGAAATGGCTGAAACAGTACCAGGCGAAGCTGGCCTCGGAAGTGGGGCAACTGCGTAACGACAGCCAGCTCCATACGCCAAAAGCGATTCTGATCGATCTCATTCGCGCGCTGCCGGTGTGCCTGATTATTCTGGCCGTGGGCCTGATCCTGCTCACGATGCAGCTTAACGTCAGCGATCTGCTCTGGGCGTTCAGTAAAAAACTGGCGCTGTTCTGGCTGGTATTTGGCGTGTGCTGGAAGGTGCTCGAAAAAGACGGCGTGGCGGTGCGTCACTTCAACATGCCGGCTCAGCTGACCAGCCACTGGCGTCGCCAGATTGTGCGCGTCAGCCTGGCGCTCCTGCCGCTGCACTTCTGGTCGGTAGTCTCCGAGCTTTCCCCGCTGCATCTGATGGATGATGTGCTGGGTCAACTGGTCATTCTGCTCAACCTGCTGCTGATTGCGATCCTGATGTGGCCGATGTGCCGCGACAGCTGGCGCGATAAGGAGTCCCACAATATCCGTCTGGCCACCGTGACGGTGCTGGCGATCATTCCGCTGGCGCTGATGGTGCTTACGGCAACGGGCTACTTCTACACCACGCTGCGCCTGTCCGGGCGCTGGATCGAGACGGTCTATCTGGTGATCGTCTGGAACCTGCTCTATCAGACCGTGCTGCGCGGCTTAAGCGTCGCGGCCCGCCGCATTGCTTACCGTCGTGCCATTGCGCGTCGTCAGCATCAGGTGAAAGAGGGGGCCGAAGGCGCGGAGCCGCAGGAAGAGCCGACCATCGCGCTGGAGCAGGTTAACCAGCAGACGCTGCGTATCACCATGCTGGTGATGATCGCGCTGTTTGCGGTGATGTTCTGGGCGATCTGGTCTGATTTAATTACCGTCTTCGCCTATCTCGACAGCATTACCCTCTGGCAGTACAACGGTACCGAAGCCGGCGCGGCGGTGATGAAAAGCGTCACCATGGGCAGCCTGCTGTTTGCGCTGGTGTCGTCGGTGGTGGCCTGGGCGCTGATTCGTAACCTGCCGGGTCTGCTGGAAGTGCTGGTGCTCTCAAGGCTGAACCTGCGCCAGGGGGCGTCTTACGCCATCACCACCATCCTGAATTACGTCATCATTATCGTCGGGGCGATGACGGTATTCGGCTCGCTGGGCGTCTCGTGGGATAAACTGCAGTGGCTGGCGGCGGCCCTCTCGGTCGGTCTTGGTTTTGGCCTGCAGGAGATCTTCGGTAACTTTGTCTCCGGCCTGATTATCCTCTTCGAACGTCCGGTGCGTATCGGCGATACCGTCACCATCGGCACGTTCTCCGGGACCGTCAGCAAGATCCGAATTCGTGCGACCACCATCACCGACTTCGATCGCAAAGAGGTGATCATCCCGAACAAAGCGTTCGTGACCGAGCGTCTGATCAACTGGTCGCTCTCGGATACGGTGACGCGCGTGGTGATCCGCCTGGGCGTAGCCTATGGATCGGATCTGGATAAGGTGAAAGAGGTGCTGCTGAAGGCGGCGTCTGAGCATCCGAAAGTGATGCACGATCCTGCCCCGGCTGTGTTCTTCACCACCTTTGGGCCGAGTACGCTGGATCACGAGCTGCGTTTATACGTGCGCGAGCTGCGCGACCGCAGCTACACGGTGGATGAGCTTAACCGCTCTATCGATCGCCTGTGCCGTGAAAACGATATTAATATCGCCTTCAACCAGCTTGAGGTTCACCTGCGTAACGAGAAAGGTGATGAGCATACGGAAGTGAAGCGCGACATTAAGGGCGACGACCCGACTCCGGCTTAATCTATTTTCCCTCTCCCACGGGGAGTGTACAGTCCGGGGACATGGTAGACAGGTGTTCGGGGACATGGTGAACACTTTTTAACATCCTTTACCCATGGTGATCGACTTTTTCTTCAGGTCGATCACCCCCACTTTCGTGCTGTACC
>NZ_JBLKDI010000059.1:0-381 GCF_047530715.1 Enterobacter sp. 04-C-12-SI-ECC | reverse complement strand
AGCGACGGTTGTAATCTGTTGTCCATTTCCACCGCGCATTACTCCCGGTCATTCGCTGATTAGCCACTGCACGGTTACGGTCTGCATATTCACCGGGCCAGTAACCCGCACCTTTTCGGGGAGGGATAAGCGCGCTGATTTTCTTACGCCGCAGTTCATCGTGACATAGCCGGGTATCGTAAGCGCCATCGGCGGCGGCTGACCTGATTTTCCGGTGGGTTTGCCGGATTAACCCGGGGAAGGCCTCTGAGTCCGTAACGTTGTTCAGCGACAGGTCAGCGCAGATGATTTCATGTGTTTTACTGTCAACGGCGAGATGCAGCTTACGCCAGATACGGCGGCGTTCCTGGCCATGCTTTTTGACTTTCCACTCGCCTTCAC
>NZ_JBLKDI010000058.1:0-441 GCF_047530715.1 Enterobacter sp. 04-C-12-SI-ECC | reverse complement strand
CCTACAATAAAGCCCTCATCAACCGTGGCTCCATAACTTTCTGGCTGGATGATGAAGCTATTCAGGCCTGGTATGAGTCAGCAACACCTTCTTCACGAGGCAGACCTCAGCGCTATTCTGACCTTGCCATCACGACTGTGCTGGTCATTAAACGCGTATTCAGGCTGACCCTGCGGGCTGCGCAGGGCTTTATTGATTCCATTTTTTCTCTGATGAACGTTCCGCTACGCTGCCCGGATTACAGCTGTGTCAGCAGGCGGGCAAAGTCGGTTAATGTCAGTTTCAAAACGCCCACCCGGGGTGAAATCGCACACCTGGTAATTGATTCCACCGGGCTGAAGGTCTTCGGTGAAGGCGAGTGGAAAGTCAAAAAGCATGGCCAGGAACGCCGCCGTATCTGGCGTAAGCTGCATCTCGCCGTTGACAGTAAAACACATGAAA
>NZ_JBLKDI010000057.1:0-447 GCF_047530715.1 Enterobacter sp. 04-C-12-SI-ECC | reverse complement strand
CGACAGCGACTTCCGTCCCAGCCGTGCCAGGTGCTGCCTCAGATTCAGGTTATGCCGCTCAATTCGCTGCGTATATCGCTTGCTGATTACGTGCAGCTTTCCCTTCAGGCGGGATTCATACAGCGGCCAGCCATCCGTCATCCATATCACCACGTCAAAGGGTGACAGCAGGCTCATAAGACGCCCCAGCGTCGCCATAGTGCGTTCACCGAATACGTGCGCAAACCGTCTTCCGGAGCCTGTCATACGCGTAAAACAGCCAGCGCTGGCGCGATTTAGCCCCGACGTATCCCCACTGTTCGTCCATTTCCGCGCAGACGATGACGTCACTGCCCGGCTGTATGCGCGAGGTTACCGACTGCGGCCTGAGTTTTTTAAGTGACGTAAAATCGTGTTGAGGCCAACGCCCATAATGCGGGCGGTTGCCCGGCATCCAACGCCATTCAT
>NZ_JBLKDI010000005.1:0-221518 GCF_047530715.1 Enterobacter sp. 04-C-12-SI-ECC | reverse complement strand
CGGTGGCAGGAGAAATGCCGAACTGACGGCAGAGGAAACGGATGTTCGCCCCGTCCTGCGAGGCGAACAGCACAAACTCGGTACGTAATGACATGGTATCTCTCGCATCCCAGGGCATAAGCGACTCCATAAACGGGTTCTTATGCCTCAGTTGTAAGTGTCTACCATGTCCCCGAACAAGTGTTCACTATGTCTCCGGACCGTACAGGGGTGAGGGGGGAATACCTCAGAACTCAACCACCACCTTCCCGCGCATATGCCCCTCCAGCACCTTACGGTGCGCTTCGGTAATGCTTTCCACGCTCAGCCCGTGCAGCGTTTCGCTGAGCGAGCTTTCCACCACGCCGTTATCCACCAGCTTCGCCACCTCATTTAAGATCTCACCCTGACGCGCCATATCAGCGGTCTGGTACATGCTGCGGGTGTACATAAACTCCCAGTGCAGGGCGGCGGATTTGGACTTCAGCTTGTCCTGGTTCAGCGGATGTTCATTCTCAACGATGGAACAAATATGCCCCTGCGGCGCAATCAGTTCACTGACCGCATCCCAATGCCCGTCGGTGTCGTTGAGGATGAAAATATAATCCACGAAGGTAAGTCCCTGCTTCGCCAGCTCGCCTTTTAGATCGCGGTAGTTGACCACTACGTCAGCACCGCGATCGCGGCACCACCGGGCGGAATCTTCTCGTGAAGCGGTTGCGATAATCTTCACCTTGCTGTTGTGCTTCGCAAACGGGATCGCCAGCGATCCCACGCCGCCCGCGCCGCCGATGATCAGCAGGGTTTTGTCCGCTTCGGCGTCCTGAATATTCAGCCGTTCAAACAGACCTTCCCACGCTGTGAGCGCAGTTAAGGGTAGCGCAGCGGCTGCCGCCCAGCCGAGGCTGGCAGGCTTGTGGCCGACAATGCGCGCATCTATCAGCTGATGAGTGGTATTGCTGCCCGGTCGGGTGATGTCGCCCGCGTACCACACCTCATCACCTGGTTTGAAGTCGGTGACGCCAGCTCCAGCGGCTTTGACGACCCCGCTGGCATCCCACCCCAGAATTCGCGGCTCGTTCAGCCCATTTTTGGCGATGCCTGCATGCACTTTGGTATCAACCGGGTTAATAGATACGGCTTTCACCTCTACCAGCAGATCGTGTTCGCCAGGCGTCGGCATTGGCGGGGTGATTTCAATGAAGGTGGACGGATTTTCTGGGTTAACGGCAATGGCTTTCACTGACATGGTGTGCTCCTCAATGGAATGCGTTTTGTTGAGGCTAGTCTATTAAGTGGCCAGCCGCATGATAAGATGGACAATCATGAACTCAGCGTTCGTACAGGGTGAACAATCATGTTTAAACAGCTGCAGGATATGGCGCTGTTTGCGCTGGTGGCGGAGATGGGCAGTTTCACCGCGGCGGCGCTGAAAGCCGAACTGCCGAAATCCAGCGTCAGCCAGCGCATCAGCCAGCTTGAACAGCAGGTGGGGATCCGTCTGCTGAATCGCACCACGCGCAGGATCAGCCTGACGTTCGCGGGCGAGCACTATCTGGTGCACTGTCGCGAGATGCTGGCGGCCAGCGAGCGGGCGGAGTACGCCATTCAGCGCCTGCGTGAAAACCCCAGCGGCAGGCTGCGTATTACCTGCCCGGCGGGGATTGGCGCGACCCTGCTGGCGCATATGAATGCCGAGTTTCAGCTTCGCTATCCTGACGTGTCGCTCGATGTATCGATCTCTGACGACGTGGTGGACCTGGTCGAGTCCGGTTTTGACGTGGCGCTGCGCACCGGCAAGCCGCAGGACTCCTCTCTGATAGGCAGAATGATCGGGCACTGCCCGCGCTACATGCTGGCCTCGCCGGACTACCTGGCACGCCGGGAGCCGTTAATCCATCCCCGACAGCTGGTGGAGCACCGCTGTATTACGCACCGGGCGTGGTCGGAGTGGCTGCTGCGAAGCGAGGGTGAGGATTACCGCTACCTGCCGGACAACGGCCACATGACCGATAATCTGGTGTACGCCCGCGAATGCGCGATTGCCGGGGCGGGGATCACGCTGTTGCCCGCATTTCTGCTGGAAGATAAGATCGAAAAGGGGGCGTTGGTTCAGGTGCTGCCGGAATGGCGCGTTGAAGGTAACGATCTCTGGCTGGCCTATCCGAGCCGGAAGCTGAATTCGCCCGCGCTGATGAGCTATATCGAGTTTGCGATGCAGTTTGATGAGGTGAAGCGGTATTACGTGGGTGGGTGATGTTGTGCGGCCTGATGCCCTCACCCTGAATAAAAAACGGCAACCGAGGTTGCCGTTTTGCTTTTATTTCGCAATACGCTTGTACTTAATACGCTTCGGCTCCAGCGCGTCTGCGCCCAGCGTGCGTTTTTTGTACTCTTCGTATTCGGTGAAGTTACCTTCGAAGAACTCCACTTTACCTTCGTCCTGGTAGTCCAGGATGTGGGTCGCGATACGGTCCAGGAACCAGCGGTCGTGCGAGATAACCATGGCGCAGCCCGGGAATTCCAGCAGGGCGTTTTCCAGTGCGCGCAGGGTTTCGATATCCAGGTCGTTGGTCGGTTCATCGAGCAACAGAACGTTACCGCCCACCTGCAGCAGCTTCGCCAGGTGCAGACGACCACGCTCGCCGCCGGACAGCTCGCCCACGCGTTTGCCCTGGTCGGTGCCCTTGAAGTTAAAGCGGCCAACGTAGGCGCGGCTTGGCATCTCGGTGTTGCCGATACGCATGATATCCAGACCGCCGGAGACTTCCTCCCACACGGTTTTGCTGTTATCCATCGCGTCACGGAACTGGTCTACGGAGGCCAGCTTCACGGTTTCACCCAGGGTGATTGAGCCGCTGTCTGGCTGTTCCTGACCGGACATCATGCGGAACAGGGTCGATTTACCCGCGCCGTTCGGACCGATGATGCCAACGATAGCGCCTTTCGGTACGGAGAAGGTCAGATCGTCGATCAGCACGCGGTCACCGTAGGACTTACGCAGGTTGGTCACTTCAACCACTTTATCCCCCAGACGTGCTCCAGGTGGAATAAACAGTTCGTTGGTTTCGTTACGTTTCTGGTATTCGGTGTTGTTCAGCTCTTCAAAGCGTGCCAGACGGGCTTTGCCCTTAGACTGACGGCCTTTCGCGCCCTGACGCACCCACTCCAGCTCTTTCTCGATAGACTTGCGACGGGCCGCTTCCTGAGACGCTTCCTGCGCCAGACGCTGATCTTTCTGCTCCAGCCAGGAAGAGTAGTTGCCTTCCCACGGAATACCTTCACCGCGGTCCAGCTCCAGGATCCAGCCGGCGACGTTGTCGAGGAAGTAACGGTCGTGGGTAATTGCTACAACGGTGCCTTCGAAGTCGTGCAGGAAGCGCTCCAGCCACGCCACGGATTCCGCATCCAGGTGGTTAGTTGGTTCGTCGAGCAGCAGCATGTCTGGTTTTTCCAGCAGCAGGCGGCACAGCGCCACGCGGCGGCGTTCACCACCGGAGAGATTCGCGATTTTCGCATCCCAGTCCGGCAGACGCAGGGCATCGGCCGCGCGCTCCAGCTGCACGTTCAGGTTGTGACCGTCGTGCGCCTGGATGATCTCTTCATATTTGCCCTGCTGAGCGGCCAGTTTGTCGAAGTCCGCATCCGGCTCGGCGTATTTGGCATACACTTCATCCAGACCTTTCAGCGCGTTAACCACTTCGGATACCGCTTCTTCAACGGATTCACGTACGGTGTGTTCCGGGTTCAGCTGAGGTTCCTGCGGCAGGTAGCCGATCTTGATGCCTGGCTGCGGACGGGCTTCACCTTCGATGTCTGTATCGATGCCGGCCATGATGCGCAGCAGGGTGGACTTACCGGCACCGTTGAGACCCAGCACACCAATTTTTGCGCCCGGGAAGAAGCTCAGCGAGATATTTTTAAGAATATGACGTTTCGGCGGGACAACTTTGCCGACACGATGCATGGTATAAACGAATTGAGCCACGTGGACTTCGCCTCTTTTATCGTAAATGAGAAGGAATTTCAGCCTCGAAGTGTAGCCTTTTTCACGCCCTAATCCCAGCCAGGAACGTCGGGAGTGTTAAAACGCGCAAGAAAGGTAAAAAAGTGTCCATGACGTGGCGCGTTGCTGGATGCCTGGTTAGCATAAGTTGTTGTGACTTTGACGTGGCAAGACGCTGCAATTGACGAAAAAACAATGAGGAAGAGCTTGTGGAAAAAGCCAAACGGGTGGTCTGGCGTCTGCTGGCTGCCAGCGTATGCGTAATGGCGGTAAGCCAGGCGGTGCATGCCGATTCACTGGATGAACAACGTAACCGCTACGCCCAGATTAAACAGGCGTGGGACAACAAGCAGATGGATACCGTGCAGGCGCTGATGCCGACGCTGAAGGATTATCCGCTGTATCCGTACCTTGAGTATCGCCAGATCACGGACGATCTCATGAATCAACCGACCGTCACCGTGAATAATTTCATTCAGGCGAACCCGACCCTGCCGCCTGCCCGAAATCTTCAGTCTCGTTTTGTGAATGAGCTGGCGCGGCGTGAAGACTGGCGCGGCCTGCTGGCGTTTAGCCCTGACAAGCCGAATACCACCGAAGCGCAGTGTAATTACTACTATGCGAAATGGGCGACCGGGCAGCAGGAAGAGGCCTGGGCCGGGGCGAAAGATCTGTGGCTGACCGGCAAAAGCCAGCCGAACGCCTGTGATTCCCTGTTCGGCGCATGGCGCGCTTCCGGCAAGCAGGATCCGCTGGCCTACCTTGAGCGCATCCGCCTGGCGATGAAAGCCGGCAACACGCGTCTGGTAACCGCGCTGGCAGGGCAGATGCCGTCCGATTACCAGACGATCTCCTCGGCGGTTATCGCGCTGGCAAACGATCCGAACAGCGTCCTGACCTTTGCCCGCAGCACGGGCTCGACCGATTTTACCCGCCAGATGGCGGCGGTAGCTTTTGCCAGCGTGGCGCGTGACGATGTCGAAAACGCGCGGCTGATGATCCCGCAGCTGGTGCAGGCGCAGCAGCTGAATGAAGATCAAACCCAGGAGCTGCGCGACATCGTGGCCTGGCGACTGATGGGCACGGACGTGACCGACGAACAGGCGCGCTGGCGTGACGATGCGATCATGCGCTCAAACTCGACCTCGCTTGTCGAGCGCCGCGTGCGCATGGCGCTGGGCACCGGCGACCGCCGTGGCCTCAACACCTGGCTCGCGCGTTTGCCGATGGAAGCCAAAGAGAAGGACGAATGGCGCTACTGGCAGGCCGATCTGCTGCTGGAGCGTGGCCGTGAAGACGAAGCCAAAGAGATTCTTCACTCGCTGATGCAGCAGCGCGGGTTCTACCCGATGGCGGCGGCGCAACGGCTGGGCGAGGAGTACACGCTTAAGATCGACAAAGCGCCCGCTAACGCGAACCCCGCTCTGACGCAGGGGCCAGAGATGGCGCGCGTGCGCGAGCTGATGTACTGGAACATGGATAACACCGCGCGCAGCGAGTGGGCCAACCTGGTGACCAGCCGCACCACGGATGAAAAAGCGCAGCTTGCCCGCTATGCGTTTGATAATCGCTGGTGGGATCTGAGCGTGCAGGCGACGATTTCAGGCAAGCTGTGGGACCATCTCGAAGAGCGTTTCCCGCTGGCGTATAAGGATCTGTTTGACCGCTACACCAGCGGCAAAGATATCCCGCAAAGCTACGCCATGGCGATTGCCCGTCAGGAGAGCGCATGGAACCCGAAAGTTCGTTCACCGGTGGGTGCCAGCGGGCTGATGCAAATTATGCCGGGGACGGCGACGCATACGGTGAAGATGTTCAACATTCCAGGTTACAGCAGCCCGTCACAGCTTCTTGATCCGGATACCAACATCAACATCGGCACCAGCTATTTGCAGTATGTCTATCAGCAGTTTGGCAATAACCGCATCTTCGCGTCGGCGGCGTATAACGCCGGTCCGGGCCGCGTGCGCACCTGGCTTGGCAACAGTGCAGGACGCATTGACGCAGTGGCGTTCGTGGAGAGCATTCCGTTCTCGGAAACGCGCGGCTACGTGAAGAACGTGCTGGCCTATGACGCCTACTATCGCTACTTCATGGGGCAGAAAGATACCCTGATGAGCGATGCCGAGTGGCAGAGACGTTACTGATCGGCATGGGTTGTGTTATGCTGTACTCGCTAAAGAGTACAAGAGGCAGCATAACATGACCCAGCATTCCCCGTATTCCTCGGCAATGGCCGAACAGCGTCACCAGGAGTGGCTTCGTTTTGTGGAGCTGCTTCGCCAGTCTTACGAGCAGGATTTGCACCTACCCCTCATGCAGCTGATGCTTACGCCGGACGAGCGTGAGGCGCTGGGCACGCGCGTGCGGATTATTGAAGAGCTATTGCGCGGTGAGATGAGCCAGCGCGAGCTGAAAAACGAGCTGGGCGCGGGCATCGCGACGATCACCCGTGGATCGAACAGCCTGAAGTCCGCGCCGGTTGAGCTGCGCCAGTGGCTCGAGTCGGTCTTATTGAGCGATCAACGATAAATGGCGTTATGAAACGGGCTCAGCGCCAGGATCACCGCCTGATGGTAAACCCCTGAACGCGTGAGCTTACCCGCCGTAAAGACGCCAATCGCCCCTTCTTTACGCCCAATCTCATCAATGCCGGTGTACTGTGACATCACCGGCCCGAGCGCTTCACCTGCACGCACTTTTTCCAGAATGATCTCCGGCAGCGGCAGGGTGGCTGAGCGCGCTTCGCCGCGCTGCTCACGGCTTTCAATCACCACCCAGCTAAAGGTTGCGCCCTCGTCGATGCCTGCTTCAATGGCGACCCAGTAGTCAGCCTTCGGGGCCGCGGCTTTTGCATTTGCCACGCGATTTCGTGCGCCAGCGCGCGTTTCCTCGCTGCCAAACGGCTGTTCAGGTACGCCACTCTCGACGCCGATGGCCTCAATATGGCAGGATCCTTCGCCGAAAATCTCTTCAAAAGCCTTTAGAATTGCCTGAATTTTGGCAGGATTGGTGGTAGCAGAGACAACATGGTGCATAATTAAGCTCGATTCAAAAAAAACTCATCGCAGTATAACGGAAAAAAAGCATGTTACAGGTATACCTTGTTCGCCACGGTGAAACGCAGTGGAACGCCGAGCGACGTATTCAAGGCCAGTCAGACAGTCCTCTCACCGAGAAGGGTGTGCAGCAAGCGTGGCAGGTGGCGGAACGCGCCAGAACGCTGGGCATTACCCACGTTATTACCAGCGATTTAGGTCGCACACAGCAGACGGCGCGCATCATTGCCGACGCCTGCGGCTGCGATGTGATGCTTGAGCCGCGCCTGCGCGAGCTGGATATGGGCGTGCTTGAAAAGCGCCATATTGATACGCTGACGGAAACGGAGGAAGGCTGGCGCCGCACGCTGGTGAACGGTACCGAAGATGGTCGTATTCCTGAAGGGGAATCCATGCAGGAGCTGAGCGTGCGTATGCATGCCGCGCTGGCGGAATGCCTCAAGCTTCCGGCAGGCAGCCGTCCGCTGCTGGTGAGTCACGGTATCGCGCTCGGCTGCCTGGTGAGCACCATTCTGGGGTTACCGGCTTACGCTGAGCGTCGGTTACGCCTGCGTAACTGCTCCATTTCCCGGATTGATTATCAGGAAAGCGCGTGGCTGGCGTCGGGCTGGGTCGTGGAGATGGCAGGGGACATTTCGCATCTCGATGCCCCTGCGCTTGATGAACTGCAGCGTTAACGACGGACAGGAATCAAGAATTCCATACGCAGATTGATTGGGCCTTCTTCCGGTTTGGCATCCTGCGCCGGGTAGTAGCGCTCGATATCCTGACCTTTACGGCGATTCAGATTCAGCATTGGCATGCAGGTCCCGTAAACGGTCAGGATAAACTCCTGGACGCCCGTACCCAGTCCTTCATACGAGAACATCACGTACTCGCCGCCTTCCAGCACGACCGGCTTCGAACCCTGAATGTAGCCATTCGCCAGCTCCGGCGTCAGCGCGGTGGTGTAAAACACCTCCTGCTCGTCGTCTTTTTCCTGGCTTGGGTGCGTTTCGTTGAGGCCATACAGGATCGGCGGAATGGCCGGCGCATGGCTCAGGAAATCGCGCCAGAACTGGACGCGCATCTGATGGCGGAACTCAGAAATCTGCTCCAGAGAGCACGAGTAGCTCTGGGTTGTACCGATCAGATGGGTTTCCGGCAGAGTGACCATTTCGTATTTCGGCATCGCGAACTCGCCCAGACGCAGCGGCGGACGCATGCCAAACGAGCTCCAGTCAGGCGAGCGGCGATAGAGCGCTGGCGTCAACGAGAACTGTTTTTTAAAGGCACGGGTGAAGGTCTGCTGCGAATCAAAACGGTACTGCAGGGCAATATCCAGAATTGGCCGCGCGGTCAGGCGCAAAGCCACCGCAGATTTCGATAAACGACGTGCGCGAATATAGGCACCGATAGCATGACCGGTGACATCCTTGAACATCCTTTGCAGATGCCACTTGGAATAGCCCGCTTTAGCCGCCACATTATCCAGTGACAAAGGCTGGTCGAGATGACCTTCCAGCCAGGTGAGCAGGTCGCGAATAATTCCAGCCTGATCCATATACTATCCTCATCCTTAAAACAGCAGGTGCCTGATAACAGGTTAGCGGATAATAGCATTTTTTGATGTTTTAGCATTCAGTGTTTTTTTTGCGCATTAATGCCTTTTCTCTCTCATTTTGGGTGAATATATTCTAATCCTGTGATCTTGCTACATTTTTGACTAACGTGTTGAATAATCGCTCAATGCAATTTTAAAGAATGGTAACAATATGAAATACAAGACTTTGCTTCTTACTGCCCTGTTGCTGGTAGCGGGCCGTGCGGCGCAGGCGGAACAGATTGGTTCTGTCGATACCGTGTTCAAAATGTTCGGTCCGGACCACAAAATTGTGGTGGAGGCGTTTGACGATCCGGACGTGAAAAACGTCACCTGCTACGTCAGCCGCGCGAAGACGGGCGGTATTAAAGGCGGCCTGGGGCTGGCGGAAGACACTTCCGATGCGGCGATCTCCTGTCAGCAGGTGGGACCGGTTGAGCTGAGTGATAAAATCAAAAACGGCAAAGCGCAGGGCGATGTGGTGTTCCAGAAACGGACCTCGCTGGTGTTTAAAAAGCTGCAGGTGGTGCGTTTCTATGATGCAAAACGCAATACCCTGGCCTACCTGGCGTATTCCGATAAAGTGGTGGAAGGGTCCCCGAAAAACGCCATTAGTGCGGTGCCGATTATGCCGTGGCATTAATTCAGGGATGAACCATGCAACAACCTGTAGTCTGGCTGGTTGAAGACGAAACCAGTATCGCCGATACGCTTATCTACATGCTTCAGCAGGAAGGATTTGCAGTAAAAGCGTTTGAGCGCGGTTTACCGGTGCTGGAGGCGGCGCGTCAGCAGGCTCCGGCGCTCGCCATTCTTGACGTCGGGCTGCCGGACATCAGCGGCTTTGAGCTCTGCCGCCAGCTTCTGGCGCAGCATCCGTCACTGCCCGTGCTGTTTCTGACGGCACGCAGTGACGAAGTGGATAAACTCCTCGGCCTGGAAATGGGCGCAGACGACTACGTCGCCAAGCCTTTCTCCCCGCGTGAGGTGTGCGCCCGGGTAAGGACCATTTTACGGCGGATGCAAAAATGCGTCGCGCCAGCGGAGACGGTGCGTATCGGACAGTTTGAGCTGAACGAAGCTGCCGCCCGAATTAGCTGGTGCGGTGAAGCATTACCGCTCACGCGCTATGAGTTTTTGCTGCTTAAAACGTTACTACAGGCTCCGGGACGGGTTTTCTCTCGGCAACAGTTAATGGACAAGGTGTGGGGTGAAGACGGCGACAGTTACGATCGTACCGTGGACACTCACATCAAGACCCTGCGCGCCAAGCTGCGGGCAGTGAATGAGGAACTGTCACCCATCAGCACCCATCGCGGTATGGGCTATAGCCTGGGGCTTTATTAATGCGCATCGGAATGCGTTTGCTGCTGGGGTACTTCCTGATCGTCGCCATCGCCGCATGGTTTGTGCTGTCGATCTTTGTTCAGGAAGTGAAGCCCGGCGTGCGCAGGGCAACCGAGGGCACGTTGATCGATACCGCGACCTTGCTCGCCGAAGTTGGGCGTGAGGATCTTCTTTCGGGCAATGCGCAGCAGGGCAGACTGGCGCAGGCCTTTTTACAGCTCCATCAGCGGCCTTTCCGCGCCAATATCGGCGGCATTCATAAGGTGCGCAACGAGTATCACGTCTACATGACCGATGCGCAGGGCCGCGTCGTGTTTGATTCTGCCGGCCTGGCCGTGGGGCAAGATTACTCTCGCTGGAACGATGTCTGGCTGACGCTTCGCGGCCAATACGGCGCGCGCAGTACCCAGAGCCATCCCGACGATCCGGAGAGCACGGTGATGTATGTTGCCGCACCGGTTGTGGAGCAGGGCAAGATAATCGGCGTGCTGTCGGTGGGGAAACCGAACAGCGCGATGGCACCGGTGATTCACCGCAGCGAGCGACGGATATTGTGGGCTGGCGGGGCACTGCTTGGCATTGCTTTACTGATCGGTTTTCTCGTCGCCTGGTGGATCAATCGTTCCATCAGTACGTTATCGCGCTATGCCGACTCGGTGACCACTGATACGCCTCTCCCGCTGCCTAATCCAGGCAGTAGCGAACTGCACAAGCTGGCTCAGGCGCTGGAAAATATGCGTATTCGCCTTGAGGGGAAAAACTACATTGAACATTATGTCCATGCGCTGACCCACGAGCTGAAAAGCCCAATAGCCGCCATACGCGGCGCGGCAGAAATTCTCACCGAGCAGCCGCCGCCGCAGGTGGCCGCGCGGTTTATCGATAATATTCTGGTGCAAAACGCGCGTATGCAGTCGCTGGTTGAAAAACTGCTGACTCAGGCGCGGCTTGAAAATCGGGTCGAGATTACGCCCCAGGCCGTCCGCGTCGACCTGCTGTTTACACGGCTTGCCGACGCGCGTTCGGCGCTATTGGCGGCAAAAAAGATTGCGCTGACCCTCCAGCCCGCTTCGCTTCTTGTTGAAGGCGATCCCGACCTGCTCGAACAGGCGCTCGGTAATTTACTGGATAATGCTATCGATTTTACCCCACAGGGCGGTGCCATTGAACTGGCGGCCCAGGAAGAGCAGGGGCAGATACGGCTGATCGTCACCGACAGCGGAAGCGGGATCCCGGATTATGCGCTGGAGCGTATTTTTGAGCGCTTTTATTCCCTGCCGCGCGAGAACGGGTTGAAAAGTAGCGGACTCGGGCTGGCGTTTGTTCAGGAGGTGGCGCGTCTGCACCACGGAGAGATTACATTGCGTAATCGTGATGAAGGTGGCGTGATAGCCACGCTGACACTTCACCGTCCCTTCACATAACTTCAAACTGGCCCCACACAGCCTGGTTACGCTCTCCACATCACAAAGGAGACGTAATGATGAAATCCCCCCTGTTCTGGAAAGTAAGCACCCTGCTGGGGTGCATCCTGCTGTTGTTAGTCCCACTGTTTATGGTGAGTAACCTCATTTCAGAGCGTGAAAGCTACCGCAACGATGTCGAAAATACGCTTCGCCAGAGCACCAGCGGGCCGCAAAAATTGGTCGGCCCGCTGATTGCGATCCCGGTAACCGAGGTTTTTTACAAGTTAGAGGATGAGAAAAAAGTCGAGTACAAGAAAAGCTATATGCATTTTATCCTGCCGGAGTCTCTGCGCGTTGAGGGTAACCAGCGCGTTGAGTCGCGAAATATCGGCATCTATGACGGACAGATCTGGAATACCGACCTCAACATAAAAGCCCGATTCAACACGGAAAAAATGACGCAGCTGAAAGGGGAGTCGATGACCCTGGGGCAGCCGTTTATCGTTGTTGGCGTGGGCGATGCTCGAGGCATTGGCACGGTGAAAGTCTCCAGTATCAACGGCGAGACGCTAAGTGTGGAGCCGGGTACAGGCGTGTATGGCGCGCTTTCCGGTATCCATATCCCGCTGACTGACAAAGCGCTGGAATTAAAAACGTTTGCTATGGATATTTCGCTGAATCTGACGGGGACAGGAAGTTTTGCCGTGGTACCTGTAGGACGTAGCAGTGAAATGGCGCTGAACAGCAACTGGCCGCATCCTGGCTTTATGGGTAATTATCTGCCGGTGAAGCATAAAATTGGTGACGCCGGTTTTCAGGCGAACTGGCAGAGCAGCTGGTTTGCGAACAATCTTGAGAGCTGGTTCAACGGAAGCGAGTCGCCGTCATGGGAGTCGATCCCCGCCTTCAGCGTTACGGTAGCCACGCCCGCCGATCAGTATCAGCTGACTGACCGGGCGATCAAGTACGCCATTTTGCTGATTGCGCTGACGTTTATGGCCTTCTTTGTTTTCGAGACCTTAACCGGGCTGCGCCTGCACCCGATGCAATATCTGTTGGTGGGGCTGTCGCTGGTGCTGTTCTATCTGGTGCTGTTGGCGCTATCAGAACATGTCGGGTTTACGCCAGCCTGGGTAGTTGCAAGTTTGGTTGGTGCGGCGATGAACGGAATGTACCTGCAGGCCGTGCTGAAAAGCTGGAAGCGCAGCGGGTTGTTTGTGCTGGCTTTGCTGGGGCTGGACGTGGTGATGTGGTTCCTGCTGCGCTCGGAGGATAGCGCACTGCTGTTGGGGTCTGCGGTTCTCGCGCTGGCGTTGTTCGCCGTCATGTACCTGACTCGTCATTTCGACTGGTATTCGCTTTCACAGCCGAAGCGACCTGCGCCGCCCGCAGAACCTGATAACGACACAATGCGGATCTGGAAATAAAAAAAACGGCGCAAATGCGCCGTTTTTTCATGCGTTAACTGCGGGATTACTCCTGCAGATCACCGCAGAAACGGTACCCTTCGCCGTGGATGGTGGCGATGATTTCCGGCGTATCAGGCGTCGATTCGAAATGCTTACGAATACGACGGATGGTCACGTCTACGGTACGGTCATGAGGCTTCAGCTCACGACCGGTCATTTTCTTCAGCAGTTCTGCACGGGACTGAATTTTTCCCGGATTTTCGCAGAAGTGCAGCATCGCGCGGAATTCGCTGCGCGGCAGCTTATACTGCTCACCGTTCGGGCTAATCAGTGAACGGCTATTGATATCAAGTTCCCAGCCGTTGAATTTGTAGCTGTCGACGCTACGACGCTCTTCGCTGACCGTGCCCAGATTCATGGTGCGGGACAGCAGGTTGCGTGCACGAATGGTTAACTCGCGAGGGTTGAACGGTTTGGTGATGTAGTCATCCGCACCGATCTCCAGGCCAAGAATTTTATCAACTTCGTTATCACGGCCCGTCAGGAACATTAACGCGACGTTCGCCTGTTCACGCAGTTCGCGCGCCAGCAGAAGACCGTTTTTGCCCGGCAGGTTGATATCCATGATCACCAGGTTGATATCATTTTCAGAAAGGATCTGATGCATCTCTGCGCCATCGGTCGCTTCAAAGACATCGTAGCCTTCTGCTTCGAAAATGCTCTTTAACGTGTTGCGTGTTACCAACTCGTCTTCAACGATAAGAATGTGCGGGGTCTGCATGTTTGCTACCTAAATTGCCAACTAAATCGAAACAGGAAGTACAAAAGTCCCTGACCTGCCTGATACATGTCGCAAATTAACATGATCGGCTTAACGTGACTAAAGTACGTAATTGCGTTCTTGATGCACTTTCCATCAACGTCAACAACATCATTAGCTTGGTCTTGGGTACTTTCCCTTTGGACCCGACAGTGTCAAAAACGGCTGTCATCCTAACCATTTTAACAGCAACATAACAGGCTAAGTGACACCAGACACCCAATAAAACTACGCTTCGTTGACATATATCAAGTTCAATTGTAGCACGTTAACAGTTTGATGAAATCATCGTAGCCGAATGCTAGCCTTTGTCACAATTTTTCAATAAACCAACTAGTTGCGGAGATTGATTTATAAACAAAGCGAATCCAATCAGAACAGGGTATTCACGTTGCCATTATCATTATAAAACATAGGGATAATAGGCTTCTGTTAACATTCTAACTGATTGTTCAGACACAAAATAGTTTAGCGTCTTTAATTTGTTATGAAACGCTATTTCGGTGATTTGTGTTGCAAATTTGTAAATTCGTGCTGCGTAATATGTTGAAGTGCATCACACTTTTCTCCGCTAACTGATTAAAAAGAGAGCATAAATGCATCTGTCGATTGTACTGGTCGCTCCAGCCAGAGCCGAAAATATAGGCGCTGCGGCGCGTGCCATGAAGACCATGGGTTTTACCGATTTACGTATTGTGGACAGCACTGCGCACCTGGAGCCTGCCGCCCGCTGGGTGGCGCACGGTTCGGGGGATATTCTCGATAATATAACGACTTACGCTACGCTTGCCGACGCGCTGCATGACATTTCATTTACCGTTGCCACCACAGCACGCAGCCGGGCGAAGTTCCACTACTACGCCACGCCTGCTGAACTGGTGCCCATGCTGGAAGAGAAAAGCCAGTGGCTTGAGAAAGCCGCGCTGGTATTTGGTCGTGAAGATTCCGGGCTCACCAACGAAGAGCTTGAGCTGGCGGACGTTCTCACCGGTGCGCCGATGGTAGCCGATTATCCTTCCCTGAATTTAGGCCAGGCGGTAATGGTCTATTGCTATCAATTAGCTTCCCTAATGCAAATCCCTCAACCCCAGACAGAAGCCGCCAATGAAAATCAGCTGGCCGCGCTTCGTGCTCGCGTAGAGCGTCTTTTATCGAGCCTTGGCGTTGCGGACGATCAAAAAATGGCCGACTGGCTACAGCAGCGCCTTGGACGTCTTGAGCAGCGGGACACCGCCATGTTGCACCGTTTGCTGCACGATATTGAAAAAAAATTGGCCGAGTAAAATGCTGTCATAAGTTTTTACTATGGCGAAATGGTCTGTCGTGGAGGGTTGCGGCTGGGGGATTCGGATGAAAATAAAACGTCACGCAGCGTGACGTGAACGTCCGCGGAATTGTGATCAAATTAAAAATTCATTGACTTAAGGTGCCCGATCCTTTAACCCTAAAAGAATACAGCACAGACAGATAATAATGACAGAGTACACAACATCCATGAAACGCATCAGCATCACCACCATTACCACAACCATCATCATTACCACAGGTAACGATGCGGGCTGACGCGTACAGGAAAAACAGAAAAAAGCCCGCACCTGAACAGTGCGGGCTTTTTTTTCGGCTAAAGGAAACGAGGTAGAACCATGCGAGTGTTGAAGTTCGGCGGTACATCAGTGGCAAATGCAGAACGTTTTCTGCGTGTTGCCGATATCCTGGAGAGCAACGCCAGGCAGGGGCAGGTTGCGACCGTGCTCTCTGCCCCGGCAAAAATCACAAACCATCTGGTGGCGATGATTGAAAAGACCATCGGTGGCCAGGATGCACTCCCGAACATCAGCGATGCCGAGCGTATCTTCGCCGAGCTGTTGCAGGGGCTGGCAGAGGCGCAGCCTGGTTTCCCGCTCGCGCAGCTGAAGTCTTTCGTTGAGCAGGAGTTTGCTCAGATCAAGCATGTGCTGCACGGCATCAGCCTGCTGGGCCAGTGCCCGGACAGCGTCAACGCGGCGCTGATCTGCCGGGGCGAAAAACTCTCCATCGCCATCATGGCGGGCGTGCTGGAAGCGCGCGGCCACAACGTTACCGTGATCAATCCGGTTGAGAAATTGCTGGCAGCGGGCCACTACCTCGAATCTACCGTTGATATTGCCGAATCAACCCGCCGTATTGCCGCGAGCAAAATCCCCTCTGACCACATGATCCTGATGGCGGGCTTTACCGCCGGGAACGAGAAGGGCGAGCTGGTAGTGCTGGGCCGTAACGGCTCCGACTACTCTGCCGCCGTGCTGGCCGCCTGTTTACGCGTAGACTGCTGTGAGATCTGGACTGACGTCGACGGCGTCTATACCTGCGATCCGCGCCAGGTGCCGGACGCCAGGCTGCTGAAGTCGATGTCGTACCAGGAAGCGATGGAGCTTTCCTACTTCGGCGCCAAAGTGCTTCACCCGCGTACCATCTCCCCCATTGCCCAGTTCCAGATCCCATGCCTGATTAAAAACACCGGTAACCCGCAGGCGCCAGGCACGTTGATTGGTGCCAGCAGCGATGAAGATGGTCTGCCGGTGAAAGGCATTTCCAACCTGAATAATATGGCAATGTTCAGCGTCTCCGGTCCGGGGATGAAGGGGATGGTCGGCATGGCGGCGCGCGTTTTTGCGGCCATGTCACGCAACGGTATCTCGGTGGTGCTGATCACCCAGTCCTCTTCCGAATACAGCATCAGCTTCTGCGTGCCTCAGGTCGACTGTCTGCGCGCCCGCCGCGCGCTGGAAGAAGAGTTCTATCTGGAGTTGAAAGAGGAACTGCTGGAGCCGCTCTCCATTCAGGAACGCCTGGCGGTGATTTCCGTGGTTGGCGACGGTATGCGCACGCTGCGCGGTATCTCCGCCAAATTCTTTGCCGCGCTGGCGCGGGCCAATATCAACATCGTGGCGATTGCCCAGGGCTCGTCCGAGCGTTCAATCTCCGTGGTGGTGGATAACGATGACGCCACCACCGGCGTGCGCGTGGTTCACCAGATGCTGTTCAACACCGATCAGGTCATTGAGCTATTCCTGATTGGCGTGGGCGGCGTCGGCGGTGCGCTGCTGGAGCAGGTGAAGCGCCAGCAGGAGTGGCTTAAGAAAAAGCACATCGATCTGCGCGTCTGCGGAATTGCGAACTCGAAAGCGCTGCTTACTAACGTTCACGGGCTGAACCTGGAGAACTGGCAGGCGGAGCTGGAAGAGGCGAAAGAGCCGTTCAACCTGGGGCGCCTGATCCGTCTGGTGAAAGAGTATCACCTGCTTAACCCGGTTATCGTTGACTGTACCTCGAATCAGGCGGTGGCCGACCAGTACGCCGACTTCCTGCGCGAAGGCTTCCACGTGGTGACGCCGAACAAAAAGGCCAACACCTCGTCGATGGATTACTATCACCAGCTGCGCCTGGCGGCGAGCAAGTCGCGCCGCAAGTTCCTGTACGACACCAATGTCGGTGCCGGCCTGCCGGTCATCGAGAACCTGCAAAACCTGCTGAACGCGGGCGACGAACTGCAGCGTTTCTCCGGCATCCTCTCCGGCTCCCTGTCGTTTATCTTCGGCAAGCTGGATGAAGGGATGAGGCTGTCGGAAGCCACCCGTGCCGCGCGCGAGCTGGGCTACACCGAGCCAGATCCGCGCGACGATCTCTCCGGGATGGACGTGGCGCGCAAGCTGCTGATCCTGGTGCGCGAAACGGGCCGCGAGCTGGAGCTTTCGGATATCGTGATTGAACCGGTGCTGCCAGCTGAGTTTGACACCAGCGGCGATGTCAGCACCTTTATGGCGAATTTACCTCAGCTTGACGATGCCTTTGCCGCACGCGTTGCGAAAGCCCGTGATGAAGGTAAGGTATTGCGCTATGTTGGCAACATTGAAGAGGACGGCGTATGCCGGGTGAAGATTGCCGAAGTGGATGGTAACGACCCGCTGTACAAAGTCAAAAACGGCGAAAACGCCCTCGCGTTTTACAGCCATTATTATCAGCCATTGCCGCTGGTGCTTCGCGGCTATGGCGCAGGGAATGATGTGACGGCGGCGGGCGTTTTTGCCGACCTGCTGCGTACCCTGTCATGGAAGTTAGGAGTTTAAGATGGTTAAAGTATATGCCCCGGCTTCCAGCGCCAATATGAGCGTCGGATTTGACGTGCTGGGTGCGGCGGTGACGCCGGTGGATGGTTCGCTGCTGGGCGATACGGTAACGGTTGAGGCGGCAGAAAGCTTCAGCCTGAATAACGTCGGCCGTTTCGCCAGCAAGCTGCCGCATGAACCGCGCGAGAATATCGTTTATCAGTGCTGGGAGCGCTTCTGTCAGGAGATCGGCAAAAACGTGCCGGTCGCCATGACGCTGGAAAAAAGCATGCCGATTGGTTCGGGCCTGGGCTCCAGCGCCTGCTCGGTTGTCGCCGCGCTGGTGGCGATGAACGAGCACTGCGGCAAGCCGCTGAACAATAGCCGTCTGCTGGCGCTGATGGGCGAGCTGGAAGGGCGCATCTCCGGCAGTATTCATTACGATAACGTGGCGCCATGCTTCCTCGGCGGCATGCAGCTGATGATTGAAGAAAATGGCATCATCAGCCAGCAGGTGCCAGGGTTTGATGAGTGGCTGTGGGTGCTGGCCTATCCGGGCATCAAGGTCTCTACCGCGGAAGCACGTGCGATCCTGCCTGCGCAGTATCGTCGCCAGGACTGTATCGCCCACGGGCGTCACCTGGCGGGCTTTATTCACGCCTGCTACACCCGCCAGCCGCAGCTGGCGGCGAAACTGATGAAAGACGTCATTGCCGAGCCGTACCGTACGAAGCTGCTACCCGGCTTTAACGAGGCGCGACAGGCTTCAATGGATATCGGCGCGCAGGCGTGCGGCATCTCCGGCTCCGGCCCGACGCTGTTCGCCCTGTGCGATAAGCCAGACACCGCGCAGCGCGTGGCGGACTGGCTCTCTAAACACTACCTGCAAAATCAGGAAGGCTTTGTTCATATTTGCCGTCTGGACACGGCTGGCGCACGAGTACTGGGATAACGAATGAAACTCTACAACCTTAAAGATCATAACGAGCAGGTCAGCTTCGCGCAGGCGGTGACTCAGGGGCTGGGCAAAAATCAGGGGCTGTTTTTCCCGCACGACCTGCCGGAATTTCAGCTGACCGAAATCGATGAGCTGCTGAAGCTGGACTTTGTCACCCGCAGCACCAAAATTCTGTCTGCGTTTATTGGCGATGAAATCCCGCAGGAGCTGCTGGAAGAGCGCGTGCGTGCGGCGTTTGCTTTCCCGGCTCCGGTTAAGCAGGTGGAGCCTGACGTCGGTTGTCTGGAGCTGTTCCACGGTCCGACCCTGGCGTTTAAAGACTTCGGCGGCCGCTTTATGGCGCAGATGCTGACCCACATCAGCGGCGACAAGCCGGTGACCATCCTGACCGCGACCTCCGGTGATACCGGTGCGGCGGTGGCACACGCGTTCTACGGCCTGAAAAACGTCCGCGTGGTGATCCTCTATCCGAAAGGCAAGATCAGCCCGTTGCAGGAAAAACTGTTCTGCACCCTCGGCGGCAACATTGAAACCGTGGCGATCGACGGCGATTTCGATGCCTGCCAGGCGCTGGTCAAGCAAGCGTTCGATGATGAAGAGCTGAAGGCCGCGCTGGGGCTGAACTCGGCGAACTCCATCAACATCAGCCGCCTGCTGGCGCAGATCTGCTACTACTTCGAAGCGGTGGCTCAGCTGCCGCAGGAAGCGCGCAATCAGCTGGTAGTTTCCGTACCAAGCGGCAACTTCGGCGACCTGACGGCGGGGCTGCTGGCGAAATCTCTCGGTCTGCCGGTGAAACGCTTTATCGCTGCCACCAACGCCAACGATACCGTGCCACGCTTCCTGAAAGACGGCAAATGGGCGCCTAACGCTACGCAGGCGACGCTCTCCAATGCCATGGACGTGTCGCAGCCGAACAACTGGCCGCGCGTGGAAGAGCTGTTCCGCCGCAAGGTGTGGCGTCTGGGTGACCTGGGCTACGCTGCGGTGACGGACGAAACCACCAAAGCCACCATGCGCGAGCTGAAAGCGGTGGGCTACACCTCTGAGCCGCACGCGGCAATTGCTTACCGCGCGCTGCGCGACCAGCTTAACCCGGGTGAATATGGCCTGTTCCTGGGCACCGCGCATCCGGCGAAGTTCAAAGAGAGCGTGGAAGATATTCTGGGCGAAACGCTGCCGCTGCCAAAAGAGCTGGCCGAGCGCGCCGACCTGCCGCTGCTGTCTCATGAGCTGCCGGCGGATTTTGCGGCACTGCGGAATCTGATGATGACGCGCGCGTGATTTTGTTGCCCGGTGGCGCTACGCCTTACCGGGCCTACAACGACGAGATGACCGTAGGCCGGGTAAGCGCAGCGCCACCCGGCTTTTTTATGAAGAAATTAAGGAGAAAAATTGCAGGAAAAAAGCAGAAATTCCCAATAAATGCGGTCACTTAGCGTTTAGGATTGCAGAGAATAACATCCACCGTTCCCCTCGCGTACTCTCCTTACATCGGCCCACGTTGGGCAAGAAGAATAAGGAGTCACCTGTGTCTACACTAAAACCTGCACTCATTGCGCTTTCTCTGGTGCTGGTCGCCCCCATGGCGGTACAGGCATCTGAAATTACTCTCGTACCTGCGGTAAAACTGCAGATTGGCGATCGGGACAATAGCGGGCATTACTGGGATGGCGGCCGCTGGCGCGACCACGACTGGTGGAAGGCGCATTATGACTGGCGCGATAACCATTGGCGTCCGCATGACGAGCATCGCGATCGTGATGACCGACACGACCATCATCACGACGAGCACCGTCCGGGCCCGGACTGGAAGCACCATTAACGCAAAACCCCGCCAGATGGCGGGGTTTAGTTTTACTGCTCGTGGCGCTTAAATACCAGCTCACCTTTCCCTGACGACGCCTCGTCAAAGAAATAGCCGTCGGTGTTGAATCCCATTAACTGCTCCGGCTTCGTCAGGCGGTTCTGAATGATGTAGCGGCTCATCAGGCCACGCGCTTTTTTCGCATAGAAGCTGATGACCTTGAACTTGCCGTTCTTCTCATCAAGGAAGACCGGCTTAACGATCTCCGCGTTCAGCTTTTTCGGCTTCACCGACTTGTAGTACTCATCAGATGCCAGGTTAACCACCACGTTATCACCCTGAGCATGCAGCGCCGCGTTCAGCTTGTCGGTGATGATGTCGCCCCAGAAATGGTAAAGGTCTTTGCCTTTGGCGTTTTCCAGGCGAATCCCCATCTCCAGACGATATGGCTGCATCAGATCCAGCGGGCGCAGTACGCCATACAGGCCCGACAGCATGCGCAGATGCTGCTGGGCAAAATCAAAGTCGGCTTCGCTAAAATCTTCCGCCTGCAGGCCGGTGTAAACATCGCCCTTAAACGCCAGGATCGCCTGGCGCGCGTTGGCGGGGGTGAAATCTGGGTGCCACTCGTGGAACCGGGTCGCGTTCAGGTCTGCCAGCTTGTCGCTGATGCTCATCAGCGAGGCGATTTGCGGCGCAGAGAGCTTGCGCGCTTCGCGGATCAGCTGTTGCGAATAGTCCAGCAGTTCTGGCTGGGTATAACGCTCGGTGGCGAGCGGGCTCTGGTAGTCGAGCGTTTTTGCAGGTGAAATCAGAATCAGCATATCCAGTCCTTGCAGGAAATTTAGAGCGACTTTAACAAAAAATCGCCCTGAATTGATCGATAGCTGTTATCGCCGGGGCAAATCATCCCAGGTGCCGGGGGCAAGCTGTGACTGAATTTCGGGATAGCGTGCGGCATCAAATACCGGGGGAACACCCAGCTTGCGCTGGCGAAGATAATCCCTGGCAATAAGGTTCACAACGGGCGAGAGCAGCAGGATCGCCGTCAGGTTAGTGATTGCCATTAGCGCCATAATGACATCCGCCAGCTGCCAGACCAGCGGCATATTCAGAAGGGAGCCCGCGATCACCATCAGTACTACGCCCAGGCGAAGCAGGAGAATGGCCGGACGAGAGTCGTATTTCAGGAAGATAAGGTTATTTTCGGCGTACAGGTAATTCACCACAATCGAACTGAAGGCGAACAGCATCAAAATGAGCGAGACAAATCCCGAACCCCAGCCGCCGGTCAGGTTCACCAGCGCCTGCTGAAGAAGCTGTATTCCGTCGATATCCGAGTCATGCGCCACAGGACCGGCCAGCAGGAGGATCATGGCGCTGGCGGAACAGATAATAACGGTATCCATAAACACGCCTATCATCTGCACGATACCCTGCGCTGCCGGGTGCGGCGGCCAGGAAGAGGCGGCCGCGGCGGCGTTGGGAGTAGAGCCCATCCCGGCTTCATTGGAGAACATGCCTCGCTGAAAACCTGCCATCAGCGCCTGGCTCAGGGTGTAGCCCAGCGCGCCTGACGCCACCTCACGCCAGCCAAAGGCGCTTTTAAAGATGGTCGCAATCACGTCCGGAACCTGGTCGGCATGTAGCGCAGCGACGACCAGGCTCGCGGCAACCCAGAGCAGCGCCATGATGGGAACCAGCCACTGCATCATGCGGGCAACGCCTTTCAGGCCGGCAGAAATGGTGAGCAAAACAAAGAGGGCTAAACCGATGCCGGTGATCCACTCCGGGCAGGAGAAGGTGTAGCGCAGGGCATGGGCGACGGAGTTTGACTGCACGGTATTAAAAATAAGACCGTACGCGAGCAGTAAAAAAAGCGAGAACAGAACGCCCATCCAGCGCATTCCTAAGCCACGCGCCATATACCAGGCCGGACCGCCGCGAAACTGCCCGTTTCTGTCTTTCTCTTTGTAGAGTTGCGCCAGCGAACTTTCGGCAAAAGAGGTAGCCATTCCGAGAAGCGCCGTGACCCACATCCAGAACACCGCGCCTGGCCCACCGGCGCTGATGGCCAGCGCAACGCCCGCCAGGTTTCCGCTACCGAGGCGGGCAGCCAGGCTGGTACACAGCGCCTGAAACGATGTTAATCCGCCCGGCTGGGGCGTGACGCTGTTTTTCAGACTTCTGCCAAACTTGCGAATATAGCGAAACTGGATAAACCCACTGCGTAGCGTAAACCAGATACCTGCTCCCAGAAGCAGGTAGATCATTATCGAACCCCAGAGGACTTCGTTAATAAAGAAAAGGAAATCAGGCATTAACGTCCCTCTTGTTGATGCCAACGTGAATATGTAAGCGCTACCACTGATTGGGCATGCTGTTGCTTAGCAGCCTGTTAATATTTTGAGTTTATCATACTCTGCCTAAGCGCACTGTCTGCGGTTGCGCTACCCCTCCGTCGTGTTATCATCAGGGCAGACCGGTTACATCCCCCTAACAAGTAAACCTGTCATTTTTCCGCTGCAGGCATGCTGTCGGTAGCGTGAATTATCCAGGGCACGTTAAAAGAGAAACACTATCATGACGGATAAATTGACCTCCCTTCGTCAGTTCACCACTGTCGTAGCTGACACCGGAGATATCGCGGCAATGAAGCTGTACCAGCCGCAGGATGCCACAACTAACCCTTCTCTGATCCTTAACGCCGCACAGATCCCTGAGTATCGCAAACTGATTGACGAGGCTGTGACCTGGGCGAAAGCACAGAGCAATGACCGTGCGCAGCAGGTTGTGGATGCTACCGATAAACTGGCAGTGAACATCGGTCTGGAAATCCTGAAGCTGGTTCCGGGCCGTATCTCTACCGAAGTGGATGCACGTCTCTCCTACGACACCGAAGCGTCAATCGCGAAAGCAAAACGCCTGATCAAACTGTACAACGACGCGGGCATCAGCAACGACCGTATCCTGATCAAACTGGCGTCGACCTGGCAGGGCATTCGCGCTGCCGAGCAGCTGGAAAAAGAAGGCATCAACTGTAACCTGACCCTGTTGTTCTCCTTCGCGCAGGCGCGTGCATGTGCGGAAGCAGGCGTGTACCTGATTTCTCCGTTCGTGGGCCGTATTCTGGACTGGTACAAAGCCAACACCGACAAGAAAGAGTACGCAGCGTCTGAAGATCCAGGCGTGATTTCCGTGACTGAAATCTACGAATACTACAAACAGCATGGCTATGAGACCGTGGTTATGGGTGCAAGCTTCCGTAACGTGGGCGAAATCATTGAGCTGGCTGGCTGTGACCGTCTGACCATCGCCCCTGCGCTGCTGAAAGAGCTGGCAGAAAGCGAAGGTGCTATCGAGCGTAAGCTGTCTTATACCGGCGAAGTGAAGGCGCGCCCGGAGCGCATCACCGAATCCGAGTTCCTGTGGCAGCACAACCAGGATCCAATGGCGGTAGACAAACTGGCGGACGGTATCCGCAAGTTTGCTATCGACCAGGAAAAACTGGAAAAAATGATCGGCGACCTGCTGTAATCATTCTGCGTGACCGGGCTCCCGGTCACGCGTCTTCTTCTGTCCTCTGTCTGAATTTTCCCTCTGCGTGTATCATTCCCTTTAATCAGTTCTTTTTGAATGGAATGGATATGAATACCTTACGCATCGGCTTAGTGTCGATTTCTGACCGCGCCTCCAGCGGCGTTTACCAGGATAAAGGCATCCCCGCTCTGGAAGAGTGGCTGGCAAGCGCGCTGACCACCCCGTTTGAGATCCAGACTCGCCTTATCCCCGACGAACAGCCGATCATTGAGCAGACCCTGTGCGAGCTGGTGGATGAGATGAGCTGTCACCTTGTGCTCACCACGGGTGGAACTGGCCCCGCGCGTCGTGATGTGACGCCGGACGCGACGCTGGCTATCGCCGACCGAGAAATGCCGGGCTTCGGCGAACAGATGCGCCAGATCAGTCTACACTTTGTCCCGACGGCAATCCTTTCCCGCCAGGTGGGGGTGATCCGCAAACAGGCGCTGATACTGAACCTGCCGGGGCAGCCAAAGTCGATCAAAGAGACGCTGGAAGGATTAAAAGCCGAGGACGGTAGCGTCATCGTGCACGGCATATTTGCAAGTGTACCGTATTGTATACAGCTTCTTGACGGGCCGTACGTGGAAACTGACGACAAAGTGGTAGCAGCATTTCGTCCTAAAACCGCACGCCGCGAGACAATCTCCTGAAATTTACTAAAATGTGACATTAGCGCCAGCCGCAGTAGCGTGTAAATGGATTTACGATATAGTAATTTTTTCTTTACGGTTGCTGTAAAAAATAATCCACAACACATGCACAATGGTTCGCTATGTCACATAACACCCGACCTCTGAATCGACAGGACTACAAAACGCTTACGCTCGCCGCCTTAGGTGGCGCGCTGGAGTTTTACGACTTCATCATCTTTGTCTTCTTCGCCGCCGTGGTGGGGGCGCTCTTCTTCCCGGCGGATATTCCAGAATGGCTGCGTCAGGTGCAAACCTTCGGCATCTTTGCTGCCGGGTATCTGGCACGTCCGCTGGGCGGCATCGTCATGGCCCACTTTGGCGATCTTGTCGGGCGTAAGAAGATGTTTACCCTGAGCATCCTGCTGATGGCGGTGCCGACGCTGGCCATCGGCCTGCTGCCCACCTATGCCTCCATGGGCATTCTCGCCCCGCTATTGCTGCTGCTGATGCGCATTCTTCAGGGCGCGGCCATCGGCGGGGAAGTGCCGGGGGCCTGGGTGTTTGTGGCGGAGCACGTTCCTGCCCGCCGCATCGGGATTGCCTGCGGAACGTTAACGGCGGGGCTGACAGTAGGGATCCTGTTGGGGTCGGTGGTGGCGACGATAGTCAACACCAGCATGACGCAGCAGGCCGTGCACGACTGGGGCTGGCGTATTCCGTTCCTGCTGGGCGGGGCGTTTGGCCTGGTGGCAATGTACCTGCGCCGCTGGCTGCAGGAGACGCCGATTTTCCTCGAAATGCAGCAGCGTAAAGCGCTGGCGCAGGAGTTGCCAGTCAAAGCCGTTGTGGTGCGTCATAAAAAAGCGGTGGTGGTGTCGATGCTGCTCACCTGGCTGCTGTCGGCGGGCATCGTGGTGGTGATTTTGATGTCGCCGGTGTGGCTGCAGAAACAGTACGGTTTCGCCCCTGCCGTGACCTTACAGGCAAACAGTATTGCGACAATCATGCTCTGCTTTGGCTGTCTGGCCGCCGGGCTGGCGGCGGATCGTTTCGGTGCCAGCCTGACCTTTATTGTCGGCAGCCTACTGCTGGCCGCGTCGAGCTGGGCGTTTTACCATCTTGCGGGCAGTCATCCTGAACAGCTGTTCCTGCTGTACGGCATCGTGGGGCTGTGCGTGGGCGTCGTGGGGGCTGTGCCTTACGTCATGGTACGCGCTTTTCCGCCGGAGGTGCGTTTCACCGGGATATCGTTCTCTTATAACGTCGCGTATGCCATTTTCGGCGGGCTGACGCCGATAGTGGTCACGGTGATGATGGGGGTGTCGCCGATGGCGCCTGCCTGGTATGTACTCGCGCTCTCGCTGATGGGGCTGGGATTAGGCGTTTGGCTTCGTCAGGCGGGGGAATATCGTACCCGCGAGGCGGGCACGACAGAGGGATCAGTGTTTTTCACCAATAGGTAAAATGGTGCGGTCAAACTGTTCGTTCAGCACTTCACCCATTGCCAGGTAGATAGCGCTTGCGCCGCACACCAGGCCAATCCAGCCTGCTACGTGAACGATGCCTTCGTTATCCGCCAGGTGGCCAATCGCCAGCAGGGCGAACAGCACGGTCAGGCTCAGGAAGACGAACTGCAGCGCGCGGTTGCCTTTCAGGGTGCCGAAGAACATGAACAGGGTAAAGACGCCCCACAGGCCCAGATAGACGCCCAGGAAGTGGGCATTTGCCGCGTCTGCCAGGCCCATTTTAGGCATCAGCAGGATGGCGACCAGGGTCAGCCAGAAAGAACCGTAAGAGGTGAAGGCGGTTAAGCCGAAGGTATTGCCTTTCTTATATTCCAGCAGGCCCGCGAAGATTTGCGCGATACCGCCGTAAAAAATGCCCATCGCCAGGATTACGCCGTCCATCGGGAACATCCCGATGTTGTGCAGGTTCAGCAGAATGGTGGTCATGCCAAAACCCATCAGGCCCAGCGGAGCCGGATTAGCCAACTTAGTGTTGCCCATAAGTCCTCAAAAAAATCATCATTAAAATGGTGAAATGGTTAAACCCGCGTCAATACTCCCTGACGGGGCGCGGCATCATAATGGGCGGCATCGACGCCGTCTATGATCTCATCAGGGTGAAATTAAAATTTTTTTTATGCTTGCCCCTTGATGGATGCCGTCGCGACCCCATCTTGTAGTCAACCGCAGTGTGTGGACCTGAAAAAAATCAAATCTGGGCAGTTGAAAAAGCACGTTCTGCCCTTATTACAGGTACACAACCACATGTTGACTGAATTTTTAGTGGAGACGTTTAGATGGGTAAAATTATTGGTATCGACCTGGGTACTACCAACTCTTGTGTAGCGATTATGGACGGCACTACTGCACGCGTGCTGGAGAACGCCGAGGGCGATCGCACCACGCCTTCTATCATTGCTTATACCCAGGATGGTGAAACTCTGGTTGGTCAGCCGGCTAAACGTCAGGCAGTGACAAACCCGCAAAACACCCTGTTTGCGATCAAACGCCTGATTGGCCGCCGCTTCCAGGACGAAGAAGTTCAGCGTGACGTTTCTATCATGCCTTACAAAATCATCGCAGCAGATAACGGCGATGCGTGGCTTGATGTGAAAGGCACCAAAACGGCACCACCGCAGATCTCTGCTGAAGTGCTGAAAAAAATGAAGAAAACCGCTGAAGATTACCTGGGTGAGCCGGTAACTGAAGCTGTTATCACCGTTCCTGCTTACTTCAACGATGCTCAGCGTCAGGCAACCAAAGATGCTGGCCGTATCGCAGGTCTGGAAGTAAAACGTATCATCAACGAACCAACCGCGGCTGCACTGGCTTACGGTCTGGATAAAGAAGTCGGCAACCGTACTATCGCGGTTTACGACCTGGGTGGTGGTACCTTCGATATCTCTATTATCGAAATCGACGAAGTTGACGGCGAAAAAACCTTCGAAGTTCTGGCAACCAACGGTGATACCCACCTGGGTGGTGAAGACTTCGATACCCGTCTGATCAACTACCTTGTTGACGAGTTCAAGAAAGATCAGGGCATTGACCTGCGTAACGACCCGCTGGCGATGCAGCGCCTGAAAGAAGCCGCTGAGAAAGCGAAGATCGAACTGTCTTCTGCTCAGCAGACCGACGTGAACCTGCCGTACATCACCGCAGACGCGACCGGTCCTAAACACATGAACATCAAAGTGACCCGTGCGAAACTGGAAAGCCTGGTAGAAGACCTGGTGAACCGTTCTATCGAGCCGCTGAAAGTTGCACTGCAGGATGCTGGCCTGTCCGTATCTGACATCCAGGACGTTATCCTGGTGGGTGGTCAGACCCGTATGCCAATGGTTCAGAAGAAAGTGGCTGAATTCTTTGGTAAAGAGCCACGTAAAGACGTGAACCCGGACGAAGCGGTAGCTATCGGTGCGGCGGTTCAGGGTGGTGTATTGACCGGTGAAGTGAAAGACGTACTGCTGCTGGACGTTACCCCGCTGTCTCTGGGTATCGAAACCATGGGCGGTGTGATGACTGCGCTCATCAACAAAAACACCACCATCCCAACCAAGCACAGCCAGGTGTTCTCTACCGCTGAAGACAACCAGTCTGCGGTAACCATCCATGTGCTGCAGGGTGAGCGTAAGCGTGCGTCTGATAACAAGTCTCTGGGTCAGTTTAACCTGGACGGCATCAACCCGGCACCGCGCGGCATGCCGCAAATCGAAGTTACCTTCGACATCGATGCTGACGGTATCCTGCACGTGTCTGCGAAAGACAAAAACAGCGGTAAAGAGCAGAAGATCACCATCAAGGCATCTTCTGGCCTGAATGAAGCGGAAATCGAAAAAATGGTTCGCGATGCCGAAGCTAACGCGGAATCCGACCGTAAGTTCGAAGAGCTGGTTCAGACCCGTAACCAGGGTGACCATCTGCTGCACAGCACCCGTAAGCAGGTTGAAGAAGCGGGCGATAAACTGCCAGCGGAAGACAAAACTGCTATCGAAGCTGCACTGACCGCGCTGGAAACGTCTCTGAAAGGCGAAGACAAAGCGGATATCGAAGCTAAGATGCAGGAGCTGGCACAGGCTTCCCAGAAGCTGATGGAAATCGCTCAGCAGCAGCACGCACAGCAGCAGGCAGGCGCTGACGCTTCTGCGAACAACGCGAAAGACGACGACGTTGTCGACGCTGAGTTCGAAGAAGTTAAAGACAAAAAATAATCGCCCTGATGCAGGGTAATTAATCGGCACGGGCGTAGGAGAACTCTCCACGCCCGTGCTCGCATGTTAAGGGGCTTAAAAAAACCAATGGCAAAGCAAGACTATTACGAGATTTTAGGCGTTCCGAAAACTGCGGAAGAGCGTGAAATCAAAAAGGCGTATAAGCGCCTGGCCATGAAATTCCACCCGGACCGTAATCAGGGTGACAAAGAGGCTGAAGCAAAATTTAAAGAGATCAAAGAAGCCTACGAAGTCCTGACCGATGCACAAAAACGTGCGGCCTATGACCAGTACGGCCACGCGGCCTTTGAACAGGGCGGCATGGGCGGCGGTGGATTCGGTGGCGGCGGCTTTGGCGGCGGTGCGGATTTCAGCGACATCTTTGGTGACGTGTTCGGCGATATCTTCGGCGGCGGTCGTGGTCGTCAGCGCGCAGCGCGCGGCGCAGACCTGCGCTACAACATGGATCTCACTCTTGAAGAGGCCGTTCGTGGCGTCACGAAAGAGATCCGTATCCCGACGCTGGAAGAGTGTGACGTTTGCCACGGCAGCGGCGCGAAAGCGGGTACCCAGCCACAGACCTGTCCAACCTGTCATGGCTCCGGCCAGGTACAGATGCGCCAGGGCTTCTTCGCGGTACAGCAGGCCTGTCCGCACTGTCACGGTCGCGGTACGCTGATTAAAGATCCGTGCACCAAGTGTCATGGCCACGGTCGCGTTGAGAAAACCAAAACCCTGTCCGTTAAGATCCCGGCTGGCGTTGATACGGGCGACCGCATCCGTCTGGCGGGTGAGGGCGAAGCAGGCGAGCACGGCGCGCCGGCAGGCGATCTGTACGTTCAGGTTCAGGTGAAGCAGCACGCCATCTTCGAGCGTGAAGGCAATAACCTGTACTGTGAAGTGCCGATCAACTTCGCGATGGCGGCTCTCGGCGGTGAAATCGAAGTGCCGACGCTGGACGGTCGCGTCAATCTGAAAATCCCTGGTGAAACCCAGACCGGCAAGCTGTTCCGCATGCGCGGCAAAGGCGTAAAATCCGTTCGCGGTGGTGCGCAGGGCGACCTGCTGTGCCGCGTCGTCGTGGAAACGCCGGTTGGCCTGAACGACAAGCAGAAACAGCTGTTGAAAGAGCTTCAGGAGAGCTTTGGCGGCCCAACGGGTGAGAAAAACAGCCCGCGCTCCAAAAGCTTCTTTGATGGCGTCAAAAAATTCTTCGATGATTTGACCCGCTAATTCGTTAGCTGTGTCTAACTTCAAAAAGCCCGGAAGCGATTCCGGGCTTTTTTTTACAGTTATAGATCGGTAAAACTGAGTCTATACCCAATATTAATCTGTTTTTGCCGAGGTATTTGGCTTGGTATTATGGTTTTATCGAGGTATCGTTGTAAAAGAGAGAACATAAATGAAATTACTACACCGTTTCTTTAGCAGTGAGGCGTCCGGTGGTGTGATCCTGATTATTGCCGCGGCCGCCGCGATGGTGCTGGCTAACCTGGGCATGACCCGCGATCTCTATCACGCATTTCTGGAAACGCCCGTCGAGCTGAAGGTCGGGGCGCTGGAAATTAACAAGAACATGCTGCTGTGGATCAACGATGCGCTAATGGCGGTGTTCTTCCTGCTCGTTGGTCTTGAGGTTAAGCGCGAGCTGGTGCTAGGTTCGCTAGCCAGCCGCCAGCGTGCGGCGTTCCCGGTTATTGCCGCGCTCGGTGGGATGGTCGTTCCAGCGCTGCTCTTCCTCGCATTTACCTGGCAGGATCCTGTCGCGCGTGACGGCTGGGCTATCCCGGCCGCAACGGATATCGCCTTTGCGCTCGGTGTCTTAGCTCTGCTCGGCAGCCGCGTGCCGGTTGCGCTGAAAATCTTCCTGATGGCGCTGGCGATCATTGATGACCTGGGCGCCATTGTGATTATCGCGCTCTTCTATACCAGCGATCTGTCGATCCTGTCCCTGAGCGTAGCCGCCGGGGCGATTGCGGTGCTGGCGGTGCTGAACATCTTCAACGTTCGCCGCATCGGTATCTATATCCTGGTGGGGATGGTGCTGTGGACGGCGGTGCTGAAATCCGGCGTGCACGCCACGCTGGCCGGCGTGATTGTGGGCTTCTTCGTGCCGCTTAAGGCGCAGGACGGTAAGTCACCCGCTAAACAGCTGGAACACGTGCTGCACCCGTGGGTCGCCTTTATGATCCTGCCGCTGTTTGCGTTTGCCAACGCGGGCGTTTCCCTGCAGGGCGTTACGCTGGACGGGCTGACGTCTGTCCTGCCGCTGGGCATTATTGCCGGGCTGTTTATCGGTAAGCCGCTGGGGATCAGCCTTTTCTGCTGGCTGGCGCTGAAGATGAAGCTGGCATCGTTGCCGAACGGTACAACCTTTAGTCAGATCATGGCCGTCGGCATACTGTGCGGTATTGGATTCACCATGTCGATCTTTATCTCGACGCTGGCGTTTGGTGCAAACGCGCCAGAGCTCATCGTCTGGGCGAAGCTCGGCATTCTCATCGGGTCATTACTGGCGGCAGTGATTGGGTATACCTTGTTGAAGGTGAAGTTGTCCGGACAGGCCGTCCAGGCATAATGGAACACCGGGAGAAGGTCACTCTTCTCCCGATACACACTCAGGGAGCGAAGACGCGATGCCTCATTTGAATTACAACCATCTTTACTACTTCTGGCACGTTTACAAACAGGGCTCGGTCGTGGGGGCTGCAGAGGCGCTTTACCTGACGCCGCAAACCATCACCGGGCAAATCAAAGCCCTTGAAGAACGGCTGCAGGGTAAGCTCTTCAAGCGCAAGGGCCGTGGGATTGAGCCGAGCGAGCTGGGGGAACTGGTTTTCCGCTATGCGGACAAAATGTTCACCCTGAGCCAGGAGATGCTGGATATCGTCAACTACCGCAAAGAGTCGAACCTGCTCTTTGACGTGGGGGTGGCGGATGCACTGTCCAAACGGCTGGTAAGCGGCGTGCTGGATGCCGCCGTGGTAGAGGATGAACAAATCCATCTGCGCTGCTTTGAATCCACACACGAGATGCTGCTGGAGCAGCTGAGCCAGCACAAGCTGGACATGATTATCTCGGATTGCCCCATCGACTCCACGCAGCAGGAGGGGCTGTTCTCGGTGAAAATTGGCGAATGCGGCGTGAGCTTCTGGTGCATCAATCCACCGCCGGAGAAACCTTTCCCGGCCTGTCTGGAAGAGCGTCGCCTGCTGGTGCCGGGAAGGCGTTCCATGCTCGGACGCAAGCTGCTGAACTGGTTTAATTCGCAGGGGCTGAACGTGGAGATCCTCGGTGAGTTCGACGATGCGGCGCTGATGAAAGCCTTTGGCGAAGCGCATAATGCGATCTTCGTGGCGCCAACGCTCTACGCGCACGATCTCTATTCAGACGATAAGATTACGGAGATTGGCAGAGTAGATAACGTGATGGAGGAGTACCACGCCATATTCGCCGAAAGGATGATTCAACACCCGGCGGTGCAGCGAATCTGCAACCGTGACTACTCGGCGCTGTTTACGCCACCGGCATTCTGAAGACATAAAAAAACCCGCGTTAAGCGGGTTCTTTAAACAAGCAACAACAAGTAGCGATTAAGCCAGTTTGTTGATCTGCGCGGTCAGGTTTGCTTTATGACGCGCTGCTTTGTTTTTGTGGATCAGACCTTTAGCAGCCTGACGATCCACGATTGGTTGCATTTCGTTAAATGCGTTCTGCGCTGCAGCTTTGTCGCCAGCTTCGATTGCTGCGTATACTTTCTTGATGAAAGTACGCATCATAGAGCGACGGCTTGCGTTGTGCTTACGAGCCTTTTCAGACTGAACGGCACGTTTCTTAGCTGATTTGATATTAGCCAAGTCCAACTCCCAAATATGTTCTATGTGGACAATTCAAAGGCCGAGGAATATGCCCTCTTTGCCTTCTTTTGTCAATGGATTTGTGCAAATAAGCGCCGTTAATTAGCGACGCTACGTTACGTAGTGATGGCGCAGGATTCTACCAGCTTGTCTTTCGTGAATACAGCCTTTCGGCGTAAAAATCGCAGTTCACGGGCAGATTTTTTCGCTGTGAAAGGTCAGCCTGATGAAATCATTACGGCTTTCTGTTTTGCGCGAACAATCGCCGGTTAACCTTAACCGCTGTACAAGGTATACTTTGGCGATTTTCACTGTTTTGAGCCAGACATGAAGCTGATACGCGGCATACATAATCTCAGCAGAGCGCCACACGGGTGCGTGCTGACCATTGGTAATTTCGACGGCGTGCATCGTGGTCATCAGGCGCTGTTGCAGGGATTGCGTAAAGAAGGGGAGGCCCGTGGCCTGCCCGTTGTGGTGATGATTTTCGAGCCACAGCCGCTGGAGCTGTTCGCGGGCGATAAATCTCCCGCTCGGCTAACTCGCCTGCGCGAAAAGTTGCGCTACCTGGCGGAGTCCGGCGTGGACTACGTATTGTGTGTGCGTTTCGATCGCCGCTTTGCCGCACTGACAGCACAAAATTTTGTCAGCGACCTGCTGGTTAAGCGTCTTGGCGTTCAGTTTCTCGCCGTGGGGGATGATTTCCGCTTTGGCGCTGGTCGTCAGGGCGATTTCTTGCTATTACAGAAGGCTGGTCTGGAGTACGGTTTTGACGTCACCAGCGCGATGACCTTCTGTGAAGGCGGCGTGCGCGTCAGCAGCACGGCGGTGCGGCAGGCGCTGGCTAATGATGAACTGGAGACGGCAGAAACTTTGCTGGGCCATCCGTTCACCATTTCTGGCCGCGTGGTTCATGGCGATGCGCTGGGCCGCACGATTGGTTTCCCGACGGCGAATATACCGCTGCGTCGTCAGGTTTCCCCGGTTAAAGGGGTCTATGCGGTGGAAGTGGCAGGGCTGGGCGATAAGTCGTTTTACGGCGTTGCCAACATTGGCACGCGTCCTACCGTTGCCGGTGTGCGTCAACAGCTTGAAGTGCACCTGCTGGACGTTGTAATGGACCTTTATGGTCGCCATATAGATGTAATACTGCGTAAAAAAATACGCAACGAGCAGCGATTTGCTTCGCTGGATGAACTTAAGGCGCAAATCGCGCGAGATGAATTAACGGCCCGCGAGTTTTTTGGGCTTTAGAACCGGCTTAACTGCCTACGTGATAAATACGGAACCGAGAATCTGATGAGTGACTATAAATCAACCCTGAATTTGCCGGAAACAGGGTTCCCGATGCGCGGCGATCTCGCCAAGCGTGAACCGGGAATGCTGGCGCGTTGGACCGATGATGACCTGTACGGCATCATTCGTGCAGCCAAAAAAGGCAAAAAAACCTTCATTCTGCATGATGGCCCTCCATATGCGAATGGCAGCATTCATATTGGTCACTCAGTAAACAAGATTCTGAAAGATATTATCGTGAAGTCCAAAGGACTCGCGGGATTTGACTCGCCTTACGTGCCGGGCTGGGACTGCCACGGTCTGCCGATCGAGCTGAAAGTGGAGCAAGAGTTTGGCAAGCCAGGTGAGAAGTTCACCGCTGCAGAGTTCCGCGCGAAGTGCCGCGAATACGCGGCCACCCAGGTTGAAGGCCAGCGCGCTGACTTTATCCGTCTGGGCGTGCTGGGCGACTGGTCGCACCCGTACCTGACCATGGACTTCAAAACCGAAGCCAACATCATCCGTGCGCTGGGCAAAATCATCGGTAACGGTCACCTGCATAAAGGCGCCAAGCCTGTGCACTGGTGCGTGGACTGCCGTTCTGCGCTGGCAGAAGCGGAAGTGGAATATTACGACAAAACTTCACCTTCTATCGACGTGGCCTTCGAAGCGGTCGATCAGGATGCCATTAAAGGTAAATTCGGTCTGCCTGGCGTTAGCGGCCCGATCTCTCTGGTGATCTGGACCACTACCCCGTGGACGCTGCCAGCCAACCGTGCAATCTCTCTCTCCGGCGAGTTCGAATATGCGCTGGTGCAGATTGATGGCCGCGCGGTTATCCTGGCGAAAGATCTGGTTGAAAGCGTGCTGAAACGCGCGAATATCACCGACTACACCGTGCTGGGCACCGTAAAAGGCGACGCGCTGGAGCTGATGCGCTTCAAACACCCGTTCCTGGACTTCGACGTTCCGGCGATCCTGGGCGACCACGTCACGCTGGACGCGGGTACCGGAGCGGTACATACCGCCGGTGGCCACGGTCCTGACGACTACAACATCAGCCTGAAATACGGCCTGGAAATTGCCAACCCGGTAGGCCCGGACGGTTCTTACCTGCCTGGCACCTACCCGGCGCTGGATGGTATCAATGTCTTCAAAGCCAACGACATCATCGTTGACATGCTGCGCACCAGCGGCGCGCTGCTGCACGTTGAGAAAATGCAGCACAGCTATCCGTGCTGCTGGCGACACAAGACGCCGATCATCTTCCGTGCGACCCCGCAGTGGTTCGTCAGCATGGATCAAAAAGGCCTGCGCGAGCAGTCTCTGAAAGAGATCAAAGGCGTGCAGTGGATCCCGGACTGGGGCCAGGCGCGTATCGAATCCATGGTGGCTAACCGTCCTGACTGGTGTATCTCCCGTCAGCGTACCTGGGGCGTGCCGATGTCGCTGTTCGTGCATAAAGAGACGCATGAGCTGCACCCGAACACCCTGGAACTGATGGAAGAAGTGGCGAAGCGCGTCGAAGTTGACGGCATTCAGGCGTGGTGGGATCTCGACGCCCGCGACATCCTGGGCGCGGACGCGGACAACTATGAGAAAGTGCCAGACACCCTGGACGTGTGGTTCGACTCCGGGTCGACTCACGCCTCCGTAGTTGACGTGCGTCCGGAGTTTGCCGGTCACGCTGCCGACATGTATCTGGAAGGTTCCGACCAACACCGCGGCTGGTTCATGTCATCCCTGATGATCTCCACCGCGATGAAAGGTAAAGCGCCTTACCGTCAGGTACTGACCCACGGCTTCACCGTGGATGGTCAGGGCCGTAAGATGTCTAAATCTATCGGCAACACCGTTTCGCCGCAGGACGTGATGAACAAGCTGGGCGCGGACATCCTGCGTCTGTGGGTAGCCTCAACCGACTACACTGGCGAAATGGCGGTGTCTGACGAGATCCTGAAGCGTGCTGCCGACAGCTATCGTCGTATCCGTAACACCGCGCGCTTCCTGCTGGCGAACCTGAACGGGTTCGATCCAGTGAAAGACATGGTGAAACCGGAAGAGATGGTCGTGCTGGACCGCTGGGCGGTAGGCTGCGCGAAAGCGGCGCAGGAAGATATCCTGAAAGCCTATGAGTCTTACGACTTCCACGAAGTGGTGCAGCGCCTGATGCGCTTCTGCTCCATCGAGATGGGCTCGTTCTACCTCGACATCATCAAAGATCGCCAGTACACCGCGAAAGCGGACAGCGTGGCGCGCCGTAGCTGCCAGTCCGCGCTGTTCCACATCGCAGAAGCGCTGGTGCGCTGGATGGCGCCGATCATGTCCTTCACCGCGGATGAAATCTGGGGCTATCTGCCGGGCGACCGTGAGAAGTATGTCTTCACCGGCGAGTGGTATGAAGGTCTGTTCGATCTCTCCAGCTCCGAAGCAATGAACGATGCCTTCTGGGACGAGCTGCTGAAAGTGCGTGGCGAAGTGAACAAGGTTATCGAGCAGGCGCGTGCGGATAAGAAAGTCGGTGGCTCTCTGGAAGCGGCAGTGACCCTGTACGCCGAACCGGAGCTGGCGGCGAAGCTGACCGCGCTGGGCGATGAATTACGATTTGTCCTGTTGACCTCCGGTGCAAAAGTTGCGGATTATGCCGAGGCTTCTGCTGATGCTCAGCAGAGCGAGTTGCTCAAAGGCCTGAAAGTCGCACTGAGCAAAGCCGAAGGAGAGAAGTGCCCGCGCTGCTGGCATTACACTACCGATATCGGCCAGGTGGCGGAACACGCAGACATCTGCGGACGCTGTGTAAGCAACGTCGCCGGTGACGGCGAAAAACGTAAGTTTGCCTGATGAGTAAAACTCTCTGTTCAACAGGACTGCGCTGGCTGTGGCTGGTTGTGGTAGTGCTGATTATCGATCTGGGCAGCAAGTTCCTGATCCTCCAGAATTTCGCTCTGGGGGAGACGGTTTCGCTGTTCCCGTCGCTTAACCTGCACTATGCGCGCAACTACGGCGCGGCGTTTAGCTTCCTTGCCGACAGCGGTGGCTGGCAGCGCTGGTTCTTCGCGGGTATCGCTCTCGGTATCTGCGTGGTGCTGGCTGTGCTGATGTACCGCTCGAAGGCCACGCAAAAGCTGAATAACATCGCCTACGCGCTGATCATTGGCGGCGCGCTGGGCAACCTGTTTGACCGCCTGTGGCACGGCTTTGTGGTCGATATGATCGACTTCTACGTCGGCGACTGGCACTTCGCGACCTTTAATCTGGCCGACACCGCCATTTGCATCGGTGCGGCGTTAATCGTGCTGGAAGGCTTCTTGCCTAAACCCGCAGCGAAAGAGCAGGCGTAATTGTCAATGCCGGGTGATGCGCTGCGCCACCCGGCACAACATTAAAGAGCAATGTGTATGTCTAAATCCGTACAGAGCAACAGCGCGGTTCTGGTTCACTTCACGCTGAAGCTGGATGACGGCTCCACGGCTGAATCCACCCGCAATAACGGCAAACCTGCCCTGTTTCGTCTCGGCGATACCTCCCTGTCTGAAGGTCTTGAGCAGCAGCTCCTGGGCCTGAAAGAGGGTGAGAAAAAAGCGTTCTCGCTGGAGCCGGATGCCGCGTTTGGCGTGCCAAGCCCGGACCTGATTCAGTATTTCTCGCGCCGCGAGTTTATGGACGCGGGCGAACCGGAAATCGGGGCGATTATGCTCTTTACCGCTATGGACGGCAGCGAAATGCCTGGCGTGATCCGCGAGATTAACGGCGACTCTATCACCGTTGACTTCAACCATCCGCTTGCCGGGCGTACCGTTCATTTTGATGTTGAAGTGCTGGAGATCGATCCGGCACTGGAGGCCTGAAATGCAGATCCTGTTGGCTAACCCGCGCGGCTTCTGCGCCGGTGTAGACCGCGCTATCAGCATTGTTGAAAACGCGCTGGAGATTTACGGCGCGCCGATTTACGTGCGTCACGAAGTGGTGCATAACCGCTACGTGGTCGACAGCCTGCGCGAGCGCGGTGCTATTTTCATCGAGCAGATCAGCGAAGTGCCGGACGGTGCGATCCTGATCTTCTCTGCGCACGGCGTCTCTCAGGCGGTCCGTAACGAAGCGAAAAGCCGCGATCTGACCGTATTCGATGCCACCTGTCCATTAGTGACAAAAGTGCATATGGAAGTGGCGCGCGCCAGCCGTCGCGGTGAAGAGTCGATTCTGATTGGCCACGCCGGTCACCCGGAAGTTGAAGGCACCATGGGCCAGTACAGCAACCCGGAAGGGGGAATGTACCTGGTGGAGTCGCCGGAAGATGTCCTGACGCTGAACGTGAAAAACGAAGCGCGTCTGTCGTTTATGACCCAGACCACGCTCTCCGTAGACGACACCTCAGACGTGATTGACGCCCTGCGCCAGCGCTTCCCGAAAATCGTCGGGCCGCGTAAGGATGATATCTGCTACGCCACCACTAACCGTCAGGAAGCGGTGCGCGCGCTGGCTGAACAGGCGGACGTGGTGCTGGTTGTCGGCTCTAAAAACTCCTCTAACTCCAACCGTCTGGCCGAACTGGCGCAGCGTATGGGGAAAGCGGCGTTTTTAATCGACGACGCGACGGACATCCAGGAAGCGTGGGTGAAAAATGCGGCCTGCGTTGGCGTTACCGCAGGCGCTTCCGCGCCGGATATCCTGGTGCAGAACGTGATTGCTCGTCTGCAGGAGCTGGGCGGGGGCGAAGCGGTTCCGCTGGAAGGACGCGAAGAGAATATCGTCTTCGAAGTGCCGAAAGAGCTGCGTATCGACGCCCGCGAAGTGGAATAATTTCTTTTCTGATGAAAGGCCAGCACCTCCTGTGCTGGCCTTTTTTTTGCCCCGGACTTTATCGTGACGACAAAATCATGTCTTTTACTGATATCTGAGTCGGTTTCACGTTAAATTCTAATTATTGGTGTTTTCAGTTGGCAGCCTTTACGAAGGCTGGTTAATCTGAAAACGGTTTACATCATTTTAACGTAAGAGAATAACTATGCATGATGCACAGATCCGTGTCGCCATTGCGGGCGCGGGTGGACGTATGGGTCGCCAGCTGATTCAGGCGGCAATACAAATGGAAGGCGTGGCACTCGGCGCGGCGCTGGAGCGTGAAGGTTCATCCCTGCTGGGATCCGATGCGGGTGAACTGGCCGGCGCGGGCAAGACAGGCGTTACCGTTCAGAGCAGCCTTGATGCGGTGAAAGATGACTTTGACGTGTTCATCGACTTTACCCGTCCCGAAGGCACCCTGTCTCACCTGGCGTTTTGCCGCCAGCACGGTAAAGGGATGGTGATTGGCACTACCGGCTTCGATGATGCGGGTAAACAGGCCATTCAGGATGCAGCCACCGACATTGCGATTGTCTTTGCCGCGAACTTTAGCGTAGGCGTTAACGTCATGCTGAAGCTGCTGGAAAAAGCGGCGAAGGTGATGGGCGACTACACCGACATTGAGATTATTGAAGCGCACCACCGCCATAAAGTTGATGCTCCATCAGGCACGGCGCTGGCGATGGGCGAAGCGATTGCTTATGCAATGGATAAAGATTTAAAAGACATCGCGGTCTATTCCCGTGAAGGGCATACCGGAGAACGCGTGCCGGGCACCATTGGTTTCGCAACCGTCCGGGCGGGCGATATCGTCGGCGAACACACGGCGATGTTCGCCGATATTGGCGAACGTGTTGAGATTACGCACAAAGCGTCAAGCCGCATGACGTTCGCCAATGGCGCAGTACGCTCCGCGTTGTGGCTGAAATCGAAAGAAAAGGGTCTTTTTGATATGCGAGATGTGCTGGATCTCAACAATTTGTAAGCTTTATTACCCATCGTGATGTGGTTATTGCAGTTGTAATATATTGATTGCATAGGGCAATAATTTATTGCCCTCTTATTTTATTTGTTTTAGATGGATTTTGGTTATTAATGGCCATAAATCTGACTTTTATGCCATTATTATGTGAAGTGAATGTAAATTTTGACCATTTGGTCCACTTTTTGTCGCTCTCGTCTCTTAATTTCCATAAAACCTACCGCGCAAGCGTTTTCCAGGATGATTTAGCTGATCTTTTTGCCCGTTAAATCCTATTCAAGCTGCCAGTCCTGCAAAAGAATAAACAAAATATCCGTTTTAAGTTGACTTTTACCCACCAAATCTCCAGAATGCCGCCGTTTGCCAAAAATCCGCTGGCAACACATTTGCATTGATCTATGACATAGTCATGAATTAATATGCAAATAAAGTGAGTGAATATTCTCTGGAGGGTGTTTTGATTAAGTCAGCGCTATTGGTTCTGGAAGACGGAACCCAGTTTATCGGTCGGGCCATAGGGGCAACGGGTTCGGCGGTTGGGGAAGTCGTTTTCAATACTTCAATGACCGGTTATCAAGAAATCCTCACTGATCCTTCCTATTCTCGCCAAATCGTTACTCTTACTTATCCTCATATCGGCAATGTCGGCACCAATGCGGCTGACGAAGAATCCTCTCAGGTACATGCGCAAGGCCTGGTCATTCGCGACCTGCCGCTGATTGCCAGCAACTTCCGCAACACTGAAGACCTCTCTTCTTACCTGAAGCGCCATAACATCGTGGCGATTGCCGATATCGATACCCGTAAGCTGACGCGTCTGCTGCGCGAGAAGGGGGCACAGAACGGCTGCATCATCGCAGGGGATAACCTCGATGCGACGCTGGCGCTGGAAAAAGCGAAAGCCTTCCCGGGCCTGAACGGTATGGACCTGGCGAAAGAAGTGACTACCGCCGAAGCCTACAGCTGGACGCAGGGGAGCTGGACGCTGGAAGGCGACCTGCCGGAAGCGAAAAAAGAGAACGAACTGCCGTTCCACGTGGTGGCCTATGATTTTGGTGCCAAGCGCAACATCCTGCGCATGCTGGTTGACCGCGGCTGCCGCCTGACGGTGGTTCCGGCGAAAACATCCGCTGAAGAGGTGCTTAAGATGAACCCGGACGGCATCTTCCTCTCTAACGGCCCAGGCGACCCGGCACCGTGCGATTACGCTATCGACGCCATCAAGTCCTTCCTGGAAACCGACATCCCGGTATTCGGCATCTGCCTCGGCCATCAGCTGCTGGCGCTGGCGAGCGGTGCGAACACCGTCAAGATGAAGTTCGGCCACCACGGTGGTAACCACCCGGTGAAAGACATTGATAACAATACGGTGATGATTACCGCGCAGAACCACGGTTTCGCCGTCGATGAAGCCTCTATGCCAGCTAACCTGCGCGTGACGCACAAATCACTGTTCGATGGCACCCTGCAGGGTATCCACCGTACCGATAAGCCAGCGTTCAGCTTCCAGGGCCACCCGGAAGCCAGCCCGGGCCCGCACGACGCCGCGCCGCTGTTCGATCACTTCATCGAACTTATCGAGCAATACCGTAAGACCGCTAAATAATCAGGAGCCGAGAAGACCATGCCAAAACGTACAGACATAAAAAGCATCCTGATCCTTGGCGCTGGCCCGATCGTCATCGGCCAGGCCTGCGAATTCGACTACTCCGGCGCGCAGGCGTGTAAAGCGCTGCGCGAAGAGGGTTACCGCGTTATCCTGGTGAACTCTAACCCGGCGACCATCATGACCGACCCGGAAATGGCGGATGCCACCTACATCGAGCCGATTCACTGGGAAGTGGTACGTAAAATCATCGAAAAAGAGCGCCCGGACGCGGTGCTGCCAACCATGGGCGGCCAGACGGCGCTGAACTGTGCGCTGGAGCTGGAGCGTCAGGGCGTGCTGGCTGAATTTGGCGTCACCATGATTGGTGCGACCGCCGACGCGATTGATAAAGCCGAAGACCGTCGCCGCTTTGACGTGGCGATGAAGAAAATCGGCCTCGACACCGCGCGTTCCGGTATTGCGCATAACATGGAAGAGGCGCTGGCCGTTGCGGCTGAAGTGGGCTATCCGTGCATCATCCGTCCATCGTTCACCATGGGCGGCACCGGTGGCGGTATCGCCTACAACCGCGAAGAGTTCGAAGAGATTTGCGAGCGCGGTCTGGATCTCTCCCCAACCAAAGAGCTGCTGATTGATGAATCGCTGATTGGCTGGAAAGAGTACGAGATGGAAGTGGTGCGTGATAAAAACGACAACTGCATCATCGTCTGCTCCATCGAAAACTTCGATGCGATGGGTATCCACACCGGCGACTCCATCACCGTTGCGCCAGCCCAGACGCTGACCGACAAAGAGTATCAAATCATGCGTAACGCCTCGATGGCGGTACTGCGTGAAATCGGCGTGGAAACCGGCGGCTCTAACGTGCAGTTCTCCGTTAACCCGAAAACCGGCCGCCTGATTGTTATCGAAATGAACCCGCGCGTCTCCCGTTCCTCCGCGCTGGCCTCCAAAGCCACCGGCTTCCCGATTGCGAAAGTGGCGGCGAAGCTGGCGGTGGGTTACACCCTCGACGAGCTGATGAACGACATCACCGGTGGCCGCACGCCTGCGTCCTTCGAGCCGTCCATCGACTACGTTGTGACTAAAATTCCTCGCTTTAACTTCGAGAAATTTGCGGGCGCGAACGACCGTCTGACGACCCAGATGAAATCTGTGGGTGAAGTGATGGCGATTGGCCGCACGCAGCAGGAATCCCTGCAGAAAGCGCTGCGCGGTCTGGAAGTGGGCGCCACCGGTTTTGACCCGAAAGTGAGCCTGGACGACCCGGAAGCGCTGACCAAAATCCGCCGCGAGCTGAAAGACGCGGGCGCAGAGCGCATCTGGTACATCGCCGATGCCTTCCGCGCGGGCCTGTCCGTCGACGGCGTATTTAACCTGACCAACATCGACCGCTGGTTCCTGGTGCAGATTGAAGAGCTGGTGCGTCTGGAAGAGAAGGTGGCCGAGCTGGGCATCAACGGCCTGGACGCAGACTTCCTGCGCATGCTGAAGCGTAAAGGCTTCGCCGATGCGCGTCTGGCTAAGCTGGCGGGCGTGCGCGAAGCGGAAATCCGCAAGCTGCGCGACCAGTATGACCTGCACCCGGTTTACAAGCGCGTGGATACCTGTGCGGCAGAGTTCTCGACCGATACCGCGTACATGTACTCCACCTATGAAGACGAGTGCGAAGCGAATCCGTCCGTCGACCGCGACAAGATTATGGTGCTGGGCGGCGGTCCAAACCGTATCGGCCAGGGCATTGAGTTCGACTACTGCTGCGTACACGCCTCGCTGGCGCTGCGCGAAGACGGTTACGAGACCATCATGGTCAACTGTAACCCGGAAACTGTTTCTACCGACTACGACACCTCCGATCGCCTCTACTTCGAGCCGGTTACCCTGGAAGACGTGCTGGAAATCGTGCGCATCGAGAAGCCAAAAGGCGTTATCGTGCAGTACGGCGGTCAGACCCCGCTGAAGCTGGCGCGCGCGCTGGAAGCGGCGGGCGTGCCGGTTATCGGTACCAGCCCGGACGCGATTGACCGTGCCGAAGACCGCGAGCGTTTCCAGCAGGCGGTTGACCGTCTGAAGCTGAAGCAGCCGGCGAACGCCACGGTGACGGCCATCGAACAGGCCGTTGAGAAGGCGAAAGAGATTGGCTACCCGCTGGTGGTGCGTCCGTCCTACGTGCTGGGCGGCCGCGCGATGGAAATCGTCTACGACGAAGCCGACCTGCGCCGCTACTTCCAGACGGCGGTGAGCGTTTCCAACGATGCGCCAGTGCTGCTTGACCGCTTCCTCGACGACGCGGTTGAGGTGGACGTGGATGCCATCTGCGACGGCGAAATGGTGCTGATTGGCGGCATCATGGAGCACATCGAGCAGGCGGGCGTGCACTCCGGCGACTCCGCCTGTTCTCTGCCAGCGTACACCCTGAGCCAGGAAATTCAGGACGTGATGCGCCAGCAGGTGCAGAAGCTGGCCTTCGAACTGCAGGTTCGCGGCCTGATGAACGTCCAGTTTGCGGTGAAAGACAACGAAGTTTATCTGATTGAAGTCAACCCGCGTGCGGCGCGTACCGTACCGTTCGTCTCTAAAGCCACCGGTATTCCGCTGGCGAAAGTGGCGGCGCGCGTGATGGCCGGCCAGACGCTGGCGCAGCAGGGCGTGACAAAAGAGATCATCCCGCCGTATTACTCGGTGAAAGAAGTGGTGCTGCCATTCAACAAATTCCCGGGCGTTGACCCGCTGTTAGGGCCTGAAATGCGCTCAACCGGGGAAGTGATGGGCGTGGGCCGCACCTTCGCAGAAGCGTTTGCCAAGGCGCAGCTGGGCAGTAGCTCCACCATGAGAAAATCGGGCCGTGCGCTGCTCTCCGTTCGCGAAGGCGATAAAGAGCGCGTGGTTGACCTGGCCGCCAAGCTGCTGAAACAGGGCTTCGAGCTGGACGCAACCCACGGTACGGCGATTGTGCTGGGTGAAGCCGGTATTAACCCGCGTCTGGTGAACAAAGTGCATGAAGGTCGTCCGCACATTCAGGATCGTATCAAGAATGGCGAATATACCTACATCATCAACACCACCGCAGGACGCCAGGCGATTGAAGACTCCAAGCTGATTCGCCGCAGCGCGCTGCAATACAAAGTGCACTACGACACCACCCTGAACGGCGGTTTCGCAACAGCGATGGCGCTGAATGCGGATGCCACCGAAAAGGTGATTTCGGTGCAGGAAATGCACGCGCAGATTAGCAAGTAACCCCCATTGCCCGGTACCGTTCGGTTACCGGGCAATTTTCCCATCTTAAGAACCTTCTGGTTTTTCATCCGCTTTCAGTCAGTTAGCCTAAAATAGTTAGGTCGATAACGAAAATTCAACTGAGAGCAGGGGAAAACACCATGCAAAATAAATTACTGATCGCTTCCGTTCTGGCTGCCACCGCAATGTTTACCGTCGCGGGCTGTTCGTCCAATCAGGCCGTAAAAACCACAGATGGTAAAACCATCGTGACTGACGGGAAACCGCAGGTGGATGACGATACCGGCCTGGTGTCGTACAAAAACGCCGAAACCGGTCAAACTGAACAGATTAATCGCGACCAGGTGAAATCCATGGGCGAGCTGGATAACTAATTCAGTTTTCTGACGTAGCCCGTCAATAATATTCACTATTAGCCTGTTGAATTACTGTCTACACTCTTCTGGTAAAAGAAGGCAGTAAAACAACAGGCTATTCAATGATTCTGATAATTTATGCGCACCCTTATCCGCAGCACTCGCATGCGAATAAGCGGATGCTTGAGCAGGCAAGGACGCTCGAAAACGTAGAGATACGTTCCCTCTATCAACTCTATCCCGATTTTAATATCGATATCGCCGCCGAACAGGAGGCGCTCACCCGTGCCGATCTGATTATCTGGCAACATCCTATGCAGTGGTACAGTACGCCGCCGCTCCTGAAGCTGTGGATCGATAAAGTCTTCTCCCACGGCTGGGCTTACGGCCACAACGGCCATGCGCTAAAAGGCAAAAGCTTGATGTGGGCGGTTACCACCGGCGGTGGGGAAAGCCACTTTGATATTGGTGCCTTCCCGGGGTTTGACGTCCTGGCGCAGCCGCTGCAGGCTACGGCGCTTTACTGCGGGCTGAACTGGCTCCCGCCTTTTGCGATGCATTGCACCTTTGTTTGCGACGATGAAACGCTGCAGGCGCAGGCTCGCCATTATAAACAACGCTTGCTTGAGTGGCAGGAGACGCATCATGGATAGCCATACGCTGATACAGGCGCTGATTTATCTCGGCGCGGCGGCGCTGATTGTGCCGGTGGCGGTACGTCTGGGGCTGGGGTCGGTTCTCGGCTACCTGATTGCGGGCTGCGTCATTGGGCCCTGGGGCTTTCGACTGGTAACGGATGCGGAGGCGATCCTCCATTTCGCTGAAATTGGCGTCGTGCTGATGCTGTTTGTGATTGGTCTGGAGCTGGATCCGCAGAGGTTATGGAAACTTCGCGCCTCGGTATTTGGCGGAGGCGCGCTGCAGATGGTGGCCTGCGGCCTGCTGCTCGGTGGGTTCTGCATCCTGTTGGGCATGGACTGGAAAGTGGCGGAGCTTATCGGCATGACGCTGGCGCTCTCCTCGACGGCCATCGCCATGCAGGCGATGAACGAGCGAAATCTGACGGTCTCGCAGATGGGACGCAGCGCGTTCTCGGTGCTGCTGTTCCAGGATATCGCCGCTATTCCGCTGGTGGCGATGATCCCGCTGCTGGCGGCAAGCGGCTCGTCCACGACGCTGGGGGCGTTTGCGCTGTCGGCATTAAAAGTCGTGGGGGCGCTGGCGCTGGTGGTCCTGCTTGGCCGCTACGTGACCCGCCCGTTACTGCGGTTTGTTGCCCGTTCAGGCCTGCGCGAAGTGTTCAGCGCCGTGGCGCTGTTCCTGGTGTTTGGCTTTGGTTTGCTGCTGGAGGAAGCCGGGCTGTCGATGGCGATGGGGGCGTTCCTCGCAGGCGTTCTGCTGGCGAGCTCTGAATATCGTCACGCGCTGGAAAGCGATATTGAGCCGTTCAAAGGGCTGCTGCTGGGGCTGTTTTTCATCGGCGTGGGGATGTCCGTAGACTTCGGCACGCTGGTCACGCACCCGCTGCGGATCGTCATCCTGCTCGTCGGTTTCCTGATCATTAAAATGGCGATGCTGTGGCTGATTGCGCGTCCATTGAAGGTGCCGAACAAGCAGCGCCGCTGGTTTGCCGTACTGCTGGGTCAGGGGAGCGAATTTGCATTCGTGGTCTTTGGTGCCGCGCAGATGGCAAACGTGCTCGATCCCGAGTGGGCGAAAGCGCTGACGCTGGCAGTCGCGCTGTCGATGGCGGCAACGCCTGTTCTACTGGTGGTGCTGACGCGTCTGGAAAAATCAGGCAGCGAGCAGGAGCGCGAAGCCGACGAGATCGATGAGGAGCAGCCGCGCGTCATCATCGCCGGATTTGGTCGCTACGGGCAGATCGTCGGGCGTTTACTGCTGTCAAGCGGGGTGAAAATGGTGATTCTCGATCACGATCCTGACCATGTCGATACCCTGCGTAAATTTGATATGAAGGTGTTTTACGGCGATGCGACTCGCGTCGATCTGCTGGAATCCGCCGGGGCGGCAAAAGCCGAGGTATTGATTAACGCCATTGACGATCCTGAGACCAGCATGCAGATGGTGGAGCTGGTAAAAGAGCATTTTCCGGGGCTGACCATTATCTCCCGCGCGCGCGATGTGGATCATTACATCCGGCTGCGTCAGGCGGGCGTAGAGGCGCCGGAGCGTGAAACGTTCGAAGGCGCGCTGAAGTCTGGCCGCCTGGCGCTGGAGAATCTGGGGCTCGGCGCGTATGAAGCGCGCGAACGTGCGGACCTGTTCCGCCGCTTTAACACCGGGATGGTGGAAGAGATGGCGGCGATGGCCGGCAGTACGGCCACGGAGCGTGCGGCGGTGTTTAAACGCACCAGCGCCATGCTGACAGAAATCATTAACGAGGATCGCAATCACCTGTCGCTGATCCAACGTCATGGCTGGCAGGGCACGGAAGAGGGCAAGCATACCGGCGATCCGGCTGACGAGCCCGAGAGTAAACCTTCCGCGTGAAGTGGAGTTGCCAGCAATAATAAAAAATTTCTGTATCTTTACTCTGCCGCCAGTCGACGAAAGATTAAGCTTTCCGTATAGTGGCGGCAATTTTTTGCATCCGGGAAATTTTCAATGATCAGTCTGATTGCAGCGCTGGCAGTGGACCGCGTTATCGGTATGGAAAATGCCATGCCGTGGAACCTGCCTGCCGATCTCGCATGGTTTAAACGTACTACGTTAAACAAGCCGGTAGTGATGGGCCGCCTGACCTGGGAGTCGATTGGTCGTCCATTGCCGGGCCGTAAGAATATCGTTATTAGTAGCCAGCCGGGCACTGACGATCGCGTCGAATGGGTTAAGTCCGTTGATGAAGCGATTGCCGCCTGCGGTGACGCCGAAGAGATCATGGTGATCGGCGGCGGCCGTGTGTATGAGCAGTTCCTGCCAAAAGCGCAGAAGCTGTATCTGACCCACATTGATGCGGAAGTGGAAGGGGACACCCATTTCCCGGATTACGATCCGGACGAGTGGGAATCGGTATTCAGCGAGTTCCACGACGCGGATGCACAGAACTCCCACAGCTACTGCTTCGAGATTCTGGAACGTCGTTAAGTGATGTCCCTCTCCCGCCCGGGAGAGGGAATGATTCAGGAGGCAACGGCCTCACTTTCCCCTAAGTCCAGCTGTCGGTTGGACGGCTGAACAAAGTAAGTTTTATCTTCCCAGCGTAAGCAGGTCAACTCTCCGCCCCAGCAGCATCCGGTATCCAGACCGTAGATCCCGTCCGGCGTGCCTTTTCCTTCCAGCGCAGCCCAGTGGCCAAAGACGACGTTGTACTCGCTTGTCACGGGTCCAGGAATGGCAAACCACGGTTTGAGCGGGGCAGGCGCGCTTTCCGGCGTCTCTTTGGAATACATGTCCAGCTGCCCGTTCGGGAAGCAGAAACGCATGCGCGTAAAAGCGTTGGTAATAAAGCGCAGGCGGGCCAGACCGCTGAGATCCTCGCTCCAGTGATTCGGCATATCGCCGTACATGGCATCAAGGAAGAAGGGGTACGAGTCGCTCGCCAGCACCGCCTCAACGTCACGCGCGCAGGTTTTAGCCGTCTCAAGATCCCATTGCGGGGTGATCCCGGCATGAGCCATGACCAGCTTTTTCTCCTCATCGACCTGCAGTAAAGGCTGGCGGCGCAGCCAGTTAATCAGTTCGTCCGCGTCTGGCGCATCCAGCAGGGGAGAGAGACGATCTTTAGGTTTGTTGCGGCTGATCCCGGCAAAGACGGCCAACAGGTGAAGATCGTGATTGCCCAGCACCATGCGCACGCTGTCGCCCAGAGATTTGACGAAACGTAAAACCTCAAGCGAGCCCGGGCCACGCGCGACTAAATCGCCCGTCAGCCAGAGCGTGTCCTGTCCTGGCGTAAAGTCGACCTGTTTTAACAATGCGATCAGTTCATCGTAGCAACCGTGAACGTCGCCAATCAGATATGTAGACATTAGATTAATGAATGAGTGTGGTTACGGCGAGACGGAACACAGGAATAGCAACGTGGAACACATTGCCATCGACGTCGACCATTTCATAATGGCCTTGCATGGTACCCAGCGGCGTTTCAATTACCGCGCCGCTGGTGTACTGATACTCTTCGCCAGGGGCGATGTGGGGCTGTTCACCGACCACACCTTCACCCTGAACTTCAATTTCGCGGCCATTGCCGTTGGTGATAAGCCAGTAGCGCCCGCGCAGCTGCACAGGCATCCGCCCCAGATTGCGAATGGTCACGGTGTAAGCAAAGACAAAACGCTCTTCATCCGGCGAGGATTGCGATTCAACATAGACGCTTTGTACATGGACACATACGCGGGGCGAATCAATCATGGCTTAACTCTCCTTCGGCGGCGCATTTTCGCTGATGTAATTAGCCAGCTTGCAGTACTGCTCTACGGAAATGTTTTCCGCACGCATTGCCGGGTCGATCCCCAGCTCTGCTAACACCTCAACGGTAAACGAATTGCTGAGGCTGTTACGGATCGTTTTACGGCGCTGGTTAAAGGCTTCCGTGGTGATGCGGCTCAGTACACGCAGATCTTTAACCGGATACGGTTTCGTTTTGTGCGGCACAAGGCGCACAACCGCAGAATCTACTTTCGGTGGCGGCGTGAACGCTGATGGCGGTACTTCGAGTACCGGGATCACGTTGCAGTAATATTGTGCCATCACGCTTAAACGACCATACGCTTTACTGTTCGGCCCTGCAACCAGACGGTTAACAACCTCTTTTTGCAACATGAAGTGCATGTCGGCAATGGCATCAGTATAGCTAAAGAGGTGGAACATTAGCGGCGTGGAGATGTTATACGGCAGGTTGCCGAACACGCGCAGCGGCTGGCCCATTTTTTCCGACAGTTCGCCAAAGTTCATGGTCATGGCATCCTGCTGATAGATGGTCAGCTTTGGTCCGAGGAACGGGTGCGTTTGCAGGCGTGCGGCCAGGTCACGGTCCAGTTCGATAACGGTCAGTTCGTCGAGGCGTTCGCCTACTGGCTCGGTCAGTGCGGCAAGGCCCGGGCCGATTTCGACCATAGCCTGACCCTTCTGCGGATTAATAGCAGAGACGATGCTGTCGATCACGAACTGATCGTTGAGAAAGTTTTGCCCGAAGCGTTTACGGGCTAAGTGGCCCTGATGGACTCGATTAGTCATTGAGTATTAACAATCATTTTGATGGCGAGATTAAGCGCCGTAATAAAACTGCCGACATCCGCTTTCCCGTGGCCTGCCAGATCCAGCGCAGTGCCGTGGTCAACGGACGTTCGAATAAAGGGTAAACCGAGGGTGATATTCACCCCGCGGCCAAAGCCCTGGTATTTTAGCACGGGCAGACCCTGATCGTGGTACATCGCGAGGACGGCGTCGGCATTATCCAGGTATTTTGGCTGGAATAGGGTGTCCGCAGGCAGCGGCCCGCTGAGATTCATCCCTTTGGCGCGCATTTCTTCAAGCACCGGAATAATGGTGTCGATCTCTTCGGTGCCCATGTGACCCCCTTCACCCGCGTGCGGATTCAGGCCGCAGACCAGCACATGCGGCTGCGGGATCCCGAATTTTGTCTGCAGATCGTGATGCAGGATCCCGATGATCTCCCGCAGCAGTTCCGGGGTGATGGCATCAGGAATGGCCTTGATCGGTAGATGGGTGGTCACGAGAGCAACGCGCATCGCTTCCGTCGCCAGCATCATCACCACTTTCGGGCTGTGCGAGCGCTCTTCGAAAAACTCGGTATGCCCGGTAAACGGTATGCCCGCTTCGTTGATGACGCCCTTATGCACGGGGCCGGTGATCAGAGCGGCAAATTCCCCCTTCAGGCAACCGTCGCAGGCGCGGGCAAGGGTTTCCACGACGTAGTGGCCATTTTCCGTGCTGAGCTGGCCTGGAACAACGGGAGTACGAAGGGGAACAGAAAGAAGAGTGAGCGTACCGGCCTGCTGTGGTGCGGGCTGTTGGCCTTCAACGTAAGGGATGAGCGTTAAGGGCAGACCGAGCAGATTCGCCCGGTCTTGTAACAGTGTTGCATCCGCGCAAACAACCAGTTCTACTGGCCAGCTGCGCTGGGCGAGCTGGACAACGAGGTCAGGCCCAATCCCGGCTGGTTCGCCGGGAGTGATAACAACACGATGCTGTTTCATTAGTTGCTCAGGACTTTCACGTAAGCACTGGCGCGCTGTTCCTGCATCCAGGTTGCCGCTTCTTCGGAGAACTTACGGTTAAACAGCATACGGTAGGCTCTGTCTTTCTGCGCCGCATCCGTTTTGTCCACGTTGCGGGTGTCCATCAGCTCGAGGAGATGCCAGCCAAATGAAGAGTGAACCGGGGCACTGATCTGGCCTTTATTCAGCTTCATCAGCGCATCGCGGAAGGCAGGATCGTAAATGTCCGCAGCCGCCCAGCCCAGATCGCCGCCCTGGTTCGCAGAGCCAGGATCCTGAGAGAACTCTTTCGCTGCATTGGCAAACGACGTTTTACCGCTCTTAATATCTACGGCAATTTGCTCCAGCTTCGCACGCGCCTGATCGTCAGTCATGATCGGTGACGGCTTCAGCAGAATGTGGCGAGCGTGAACTTCAGTCACGGAGATATTCTGGCTCTGACCGCGCAGATCGTTCACTTTCAGAATGTGGAAGCCCACCCCTGAACGGATTGGACCGACGATATCGCCTTTCTTCGCCGTGCTCAGCGCCTGAGCAAAGATAGATGGCAACTCCTGGATACGTCCCCAGCCCATCTGGCCGCCTTTCAGGGCCTGTTGGTCAGCAGAGTAGGTGATAGCCAGCTTGCCAAAGTCGCCGCCGTTACGCGCCTGGTCGACAATTGAACGTGCCTGACTTTCTGCTTCCGCAGCCTGATCGGACGTTGGGTTCTCTGGCAGTGGGATCAGAATGTGGCTCAGGTTCAACTCTGTGCTCGCATCGTTCTGGTTGCCCACCTGTTTTGCCAGCGCATCCACTTCCTGCGGCAGGATCGTGACGCGACGACGCACTTCGTTGTTACGCACTTCTGAAATCAGCATCTCTTTACGGATCTGGTTACGGTAGGTAGCGTAGCTGATGCCGTCATAGGCCAGACGGCTGCGCATCTGGTCCGGCGACATGTTGTTCTGCTTTGCAATGTTAGCGATAGCCTGATCGAGCTGCTCGTCAGTCACCTTCACGCCCATTTTCTGACCCATCTGCAGGATAATCTGATCCATGATCAGACGCTCCAGAATCTGGTGGCGCAGCGTGGCGTCATCCGGAAGTTGCTGACCCGCTTCGCCCGAATTGAGCTTCACGGATTTCATCAGACCATCAACGTCACTTTCGAGCACGACGCCGTTGTTAACGACAGCGGCGACCTTATCAACAACCTGGGGGGCCGCGAAGCTGGTATTCGCAACCATAGCGACACCAAGCAGCAGCGTTTTCCAGTTCTTCATACTTTTTCCATTTCAATTAACCGCAAAGCGGATTACGTTGTAAATCAAGCACATTACAAAGAACTACTGTACGGCAGAATGTTCGAACGCAGCATCTGATGCGTACCCAGGCCGTAGTTGGAGCTCAGGCCGCGCAGTTCGACATTAAAGCCAATCACGTTATCGTATTTGCTCTGATTGTTTACAGTGTTCCAGCCGTTCAGCTTACGCTCGTAACCGACGCGCAGCGCGTAACAGCAGGAGTTATATTGCAGACCTACCATCTGGTCCGCTGGCTTATTCGCATTAGTGTCAAAGTAGTAAGCGCCTACGATTGACCAGCGGTCGGCGATAGGCCAGCTTGCTGCACCACCAACCTGCGAGATGCCGTCTTTATACTGTTCTGCGCCTGCATAAGAAGGCAATGTTGCCTGAATATATTCCGGGCTGGCATAACGATACGTCAACTGTACCATGCGGTCTTCATCGCGACGGTACTCAATAGCGGCACTGCTTGTGGCGATATTATCGAGGCGAGTGTCATATTGCACACCACCGCGCAGGCCCCAACGGTCAGTCATGCGCCAGTACGTATCTCCCGCCCATACCAGCGATCCCGTTTTGTTGTCTTTCTCCCACTGAATGTTGTCATCGCCGGTGCGAGACTCGGTGAAATAGTAGATTTGACCAACAGAAACGTTAAAACGTTCAACGGCGGCATCATCATAAACGCGCGTTGTGACGCCAGTCGTTAACTGGTTAGCGGAGGCGATACGGTCCAGACCGCCGTAAGTACGATCGCGGAACAGGCCGCTGTAGTCAGACTGCAGCAAAGACGAGTCGTAGTTTTGAATATTGCTCTGATCGCGATACGGCACGTACAAATACTGCATACGCGGCTCAAGCGTCTGGGTATAACCATCCGCCAGCAGGCCCATATCACGCTCGAAGATCAGCTTCCCGTCCATTTTGAACTGCGGGAGCGTTCGGTTAACCGACTCTTCCAGATGCGCATTGTTCGTGGTGTTGTAATTATCAACATTTTTTTGCTGATAGTGGGTCGCCATCAGCTTGGCTTCGGTATTCAGGCTTGCCCAGTCGTTAGACCACGGCAGATTGATCGTCGGCTCCAGGTGAACACGCGTAGCTTCCGGCATGTCCGAATCCGTGTTCACGAAATGTACCGCCTGAGCGTAAACCCGGGTGTCGAATGGACCTACATTATTCTGATACCAGTTAACGTCCAGCTGCGGCTCTGCACCATAGGTAGGCGTGGACTGGTCAGAGAATACCTGGAACTGTTTGGTTGAGACGGTTGCATCAAAGTTCTGCACCGCATAGCCTACGCTGAACTTCTGCGTGGCATAGCCATCCGTGCTCGAACCGTATTTAGACGAGAAGTCGTTAAAATAAGATGAGTCGCTAACTTTGGTATAGTCAACGTTAAAGCGCCACACCTGATCCATCACTCCGGCATGCTGCCAGTAGAATAGCCAGCGGTGTTTATCGCCTTCTGTAGGGTGCTCATCCTGGAAGACCTTATCCGACGGCAGATAATCCAGCTCCATCAGGCCAGCACCGGCCTGAGTCAGATAGCGGAACTCGTTTTCCCACATGATGTTGCCGCGCTTGTGGATATAGTGCGGCGTGATCGTGGCGTCCATGTTGGGCGCGATGTTCCAGTAATACGGCAGGTAGAACTCAAAGTAGTTCGTGGTGCTGTATTTGGCATTCGGGATCAGGAAGCCCGAGCGACGCTTGTCACCCACGGGAAGCTGGAGATAAGGGCTGTAGAATACCGGCACCGGACCCAGCTTAAAGCGTGCGTTCCAGATCTCTGCGACCTGCTCTTCACGGTCATGGATAACTTCGCTCCCGACCACGCTCCAGGTATTTGAACCTGGCAGACATGATGTAAAGGAGCCATTCTCCAGAATCGTATAGCGGTTTTCACCGCGCTGTTTCATCAGGTCTGCTTTACCGCGTCCCTGGCGACCCACCATCTGGTAATCACCTTCCCAGACGTTAGTATCTTTGGTATTCAGGTTTGACCAGGCTTTCGGACCTTTCAGGATGACCTGATTGTCGTCATAGTGCACATTACCCAGCGCATCCACCGTTCGTACCGGCTCGACCGCGCCTTCCGGCTGCTTCTGGTGCAACTGCACTTCATCAGCCTGCAGGCGGCTATTGCCCTGGTTAATATCCACATTGCCCGTAAACGTGGCATTGTCAGGATAAGTACCTTTGGAGCTATCGGCAGTAATGGTTACCGGCAAGCTATTTGTATCGCCCTCCACCAGTGGGCGATTATAACTTGGGACGCCAAGCATACACTGCGAGGCGAGATCGGCCGCCAGCCCCTGTTGACTGTACAGGGCGGAGCCAATCATTGTGGCCAGGAGGGTGGGGATACGTTTTTTCATACGTTATATTTTATTGTTCCGTCATCAGTGGCTACGGCTTACAAACGCTCAGAGACTATCTTACTCATCAGCGCAGTACCAGCGTTAATCCTGCCCGTTTGCGCGCCAGAGTGTTAGGCTCGCTATCGAATGACGAGTATGATAAAGCAAATTATAGGCGATGTCCTTCAATTGACCGTGGCTTGAACACTGTGATGATGACGTTGCGTCGGCAGGGAATATGACTATCCGGGGAGTATATGCAGTATTGGGGTAAAATAATCGGCGTTGCGTTCGCCATCATCATGGGTGCCGGGTTCTGGGGAATTGTGCTTGGGCTTATCATTGGCCATATGTTTGATAAGGCACGCAGCCGCAAAATGGCCTGGTTTGCCAATCAGCGCGAGCGCCAGTCGCTCTTTTTCTCCACCACCTTTGAGGTCATGGGGCACTTAACCAAATCCAAAGGCCGCGTGACCGAAGCGGATATTCAGATTGCCAGCGTTTTTATGGATCGCATGAACCTGCATGGTGAGTCCCGCCTGGCGGCGCAGAATGCGTTTCGCATCGGTAAATCTGATAACTATCCGCTGCGTGAAAAGATGCGCCAGTTCCGTAGCATTTGCTTCGGACGTTTTGATTTAATTCGGATGTTTCTGGAAATCCAAATCCAGGCGGCGTTTGCCGACGGCTCGCTTCACCCCAATGAACGCGATGTCCTGTACGTTATTGCGGAAGAACTGGGTATCTCCCGTATGCAGTTTGACCAGTTCCTGCGCATGATGCAGGGCGGCGCCCAGTTTGGCGGCGGCTATCACCAGCAGTCTTCCGGCGGTGCATGGCAGCAGGCGCAGCGTGGCCCGACGCTGGAAGATGCCTGCAACGTGCTTGGCGTGAAGCCCACGGACGATCAAACCACGATTAAACGTGCCTACCGTAAGCTGATGAGCGAGCATCATCCTGACAAGCTGGTGGCGAAAGGTTTACCGCCGGAAATGATGGAGATGGCGAAGCAAAAAGCGCAGGAAATCCAGAAGGCGTACGAGCTCATTAAAGAGAAGAAAGGTTTCAAATAAGAAAAAGCCCGACAATGTCGGGCTTTTTTTTCAGAAGTCCACCGGGGCTTTAAACGTCATCGCGTTACCGAAAGTAGGGTGGGTGATGGTGAGCGTCTGCGCATGGAGCTGCAGGCGTGGCGCTAACGCCAGGGCCTCTGGCGGGGCGTAGAAGCGGTCACCCAGAATCGGGTGACCCAGCGCAAGCATATGCACGCGCAGCTGGTGTGAACGTCCGGTAATCGGCTTAAGCATGACGCGCGCGGTGTTATCCGGCGCGTACTCCAGCACTTCATATTCGGTTTGCGCGGCCTTGCCGGTTTCATAACACACCTTCTGCTTTGGCCTGTTCGGCCAGTCGCAAATCAGCGGTAAATCCACCAGCCCTTCCGCCTGCGCCGGGTGGCCCCAGACGCGGGCAACATACTGCTTCTTCGGCTCGCGCTCGCGGAACTGACGCTTCAGCTCGCGCTCCGCCGCTTTATTCAGCGCCACCACAATCACGCCGCTGGTGGCCATGTCCAGGCGATGGACGGACTCGGCCTGCGGATAATCGCGCTGAATGCGCGTCATCACGCTGTCCTTGTGATCATCCAGACGGCCCGGCACGGACAATAGGCCGCTCGGCTTGTTGACCACCATAATGTGTTCATCCTGATACAGAATGACCAGCCAGGGATCCTGCGGCGGATTATACGGCTCCATCACCATCTTGCGCTCCGTTTACTGATGCGTCACAACGATAAGACGCAGGGCGTCGAGACGCCATCCCGCCTGATTCAGGCTTTCCAGCACCTGCTGACGGTTGCTTTCAATTGCTGCCAGTTCGTCGTCGCGGATGTTCGGGTTGACCGCTTTTAACGCTTCCAGACGGGACAGCTCGGCAGACAGTTTCTCGTCGGCTTCATTGCGCGCGGCGTCAATCAGGTCTCGGGCCGCTTTTTCGATCTGGATTTCGCCCTGCTGGAGAATGGCGTGCACGTCCTGCTGCACCGCGTTCACCAGCTTGCTGCCGGTATGGCGGTTCACCGCGCTCAGCTGGCGGTTGAAGCTTTCGAACTCCACCTGTCCTGCCAGGTTCGTACCGTTTTTATCCAGCAGCAAACGCACCGGCGTTGGCGGAAGGAAGCGGTTGAGCTGCAGCTGTTTCGGCGCCTGCGCTTCCACAACATAGATCAGCTCCAGCAGCAGCGTGCCTACGGGCAGCGCCTTGTTTTTCAACAGGGAGATGGTGCTGCTGCCGGTATCACCGGAGAGGATCAGATCCAGCCCGTTGCGGATCAGCGGGTGTTCCCAGGTGATGAACTGAGCATCTTCGCGGGACAGCGCCACGTCACGCTCGAAGGTGATGGTACAGCCATCTTCCGGCAGACCCGGGAAATCGGGCACCAGCATGTGGTCTGATGGGGTTAACACGATCAGGTTCTCACCACGATCGTCCTGGTTGATGCCGACGATATCGAACAGGTTCATCGAGAAGCCGATCAGGCTGGTGTCGTCATCTTGTTCTTCAATGCTCTCGGCAAGCGCCTGCGCTTTTTCGCCACCGTTGGAGTGGATCTCCAGCAGGCGGTCGCGGCCCTGTTCAAGCTGCGCCTTCAGCGCTTCATGTTTCTCGCGGCAGGATTTAATCAAATCGTCAAAACCGTCGGTATTTTCCGGCGCGGCCAGGTAACCGATCAGATCGCCATGCACCTGGTCATAAATGGTGCGACCCGTTGGGCAGGTATGCTCAAACGCATCCAGACCTTCGTGATACCAGCGAACCAGAACGGACTGGGCGGTTTTCTCCAGATACGGAACGTGGATCTGAATATCATGCGCCTGGCCGATGCGATCCAGACGTCCGATACGCTGCTCCAGCAGATCCGGGTTGAACGGCAGATCGAACATCACCAGATTGCTGGCGAACTGGAAGTTACGCCCTTCAGAACCGATTTCGGAGCACAGCATCACCTGCGCGCCGCTGTCCTCTTCACTGAACCACGCCGCCGCGCGGTCGCGCTCGACGATGGACATGCCTTCGTGGAACACGGCGGCACGAATGCCTTCGCGCTCGCGCAGAACTTGTTCCAGCTGCAGCGCGGTGGCGGCTTTGGCGCAGATCACCAGCACTTTCTGGGAGCGGTGCGCGGTCAGGTAACCCATCAGCCACTCCACGCGCGGGTCGAAGTTCCACCAGGTGCCGGTATCGCCTTCAAATTCCTGATAAATCTGTTCCGGGTAGAGCATGTCACGCGCGCGCTCTTCCTGAGTTTTGCGCGCGCCCATAATGCCGGAGACTTTAATCGCCGTCTGATACTGCGTCGGCAGCGGAAGCTTGATGGTGTGCAGTTCGCGTTTTGGGAACCCTTTCACGCCGTTACGGGTGTTGCGGAACAGCACGCGGCTGGTGCCGTGACGGTCCATCAGCATGTCGATCAGCTCTTTACGCGCGGATCCCGCATTCTCGCTGTCGCTGTTCGCAGCCTGCAGAAGCGGTTCGATATCCTGCTCGCCAATCAGATCGCTCAGGGTGTTGAGTTCATCGTTTGAGAGACGTTTACCCGCCAGCAGCAGCGCGACGGCATCCGCAACCGGACGGTAGTTGTTCTGCTCTTCCACGAACTGAGCGAAGTCGTGGAAACGGTTTGGATCGAGCAGGCGCAGACGGGCGAAGTGACTTTCCAGACCGAGCTGCTCCGGCGTTGCGGTCAGCAGCAGGACGCCGGGCACGCGCTCGGCAAGCTGTTCAATCGCCATATATTCGCGGCTTGGGGCATCTTCGCTCCACACCAGGTGGTGCGCTTCGTCGACGACCATCAGGTCCCATTCGGCATCGCACAGATGCTCAAGGCGCTGCTTGCTGCGGCGCACGAAATCCAGCGAGCAGATCACCAGCTGTTCGGTTTCAAACGGGTTGTCCGCGTCGTGCTGCGCTTCGGCATAGCGCTCGTCGTCGAACAGGGAGAAGCGCAGGTTAAAGCGGCGCAGCATCTCCACCAGCCACTGGTGCTGGAGGGTTTCAGGCACGACAATCAGCACGCGCTCGGCAGCGCCAGAGAGCAATTGCTGGTGCAGGATCATGCCTGCTTCGATGGTTTTGCCCAGGCCCACTTCGTCGGCAAGCAGCACGCGGGGCGCATGGCGACGGCCCACGTCATGGGCGATATTCAGCTGGTGGGGGATCAGGCTGGTGCGCTGACCGCGCAGGCCACTCCACGGCATGCGGTACTGTTCGCTCTGGAACTTACGCGCGCGGTAGCGCAGGGAGAAGCGATCCATACGGTCGATTTGCCCGGCAAACAGGCGGTCCTGCGGCTTGCTGAACACCAGTTTGCTGTCGAGCAGTACTTCACGCAGGATGACGTTCGTCTCGTCGGTATCAAGACGCGTTCCGATGTAGGCGAGCAGTCCATTCTCTTCTTTTACGTCTTCAACCTTTAGCTGCCAGCCTTCGTGGCTGGTCACGGTGTCGCCCGGATTGAACATTACGCGGGTCACAGGGGAGTCATTGCGAGCGTACAGGCGGTTTTCACCGGTAGCAGGGAAGAGGAGGGTAACCATGCGCGCATCAACGGCAACGACGGTTCCTAATCCAAGTTCGCTTTCTGTATCGCTGATCCAGCGTTGACCAAGTGTAAAAGGCATAGTTGTTCGGCTCTAATCTTTAATTGCAGGCAATAGTTCGACCCCCGTCAAAAAAGACGGTCATCGAAAAATGGGTCCGGGAATGGAAAGGGCGCTATGGTACTGGATGGCAGCCATTTCGTCACGCGTCAAAATAGGCCAAGTTGCCCTGTCACAAGTGTAGCAAAATCGTCGTCGATGAACGGTAAAATTCCCTCCGCAACCGGCTGAAGCTGGCGGGTCAGGTAGTGATCGTAATCGAGAGGCGACTGCTGGTAATCAACGGGCTCCGGCCCGTTCGTTGTCCAGACGTATTTTATCGTCCCCCGGTTCTGATACTGTGGCGCGCGGCCACGGCGTACATTCTCTTCGTCCGCCAGGCGCGCGGCGCGCACGTGGGGCGGAACGTTGCGCTGGTACTCCGCCAGCGGGCGGCGCAGGCGCTTGCGATACACCAGCTGGTCATCCAGCTCGCCGGCCATCAGGCTGGCGATCGTTTCGCGCACGTAGTCCTGATACGGCTCATTGCGAAACACCCGCAGATAGAGCGTCTGCTGGAACTGCTGGGCCAGCGGCGTCCAGTCAGTGCGCACCGTCTCCAGCCCCTTAAACACCATTCTCTGCTTTTCACCCTCCTGGATCAGTCCGGCGTAGCGCTTCTTGCTGCCCTGGTCAGTACCGCGGATGGTGGGCATTAAAAAGCGGGCAAAGTGGGTTTCAAATTCCAGTTCTAATGCGCTGGTTAACCGCTCTTTTTGCAAATGTTCCTGCCACCAGTCGTTTACGAAGGCCACCAGCTCTTTGCCGATTCGTGAGGCGTCGTCTTCTGAATGTGCGCCCTTAAGCCACACAAAGGTTGAATCCGTGTCGCCGTAGATAACGTCATAGCCCCGGGATTCAATCAGCGCTTTGGTCTGACGCATGATGTCGTGTCCGCGCATGGTGATGGACGACGCCAGACGCGGATCGAAGAAGCGGCAGGCGCTGGTACCCAGCACGCCGTAGAAAGCGTTCATAATAATTTTCAGGGCCTGCGAGAGCGGCTTGTTGCCATGACGTTTCGCCTCGTCGCGGCCGTGCCAGATGTTCCCCACAATCTCCGGCAGACAGTGTTTTTCGCGCGAGAAGCGTGCTCCGAGAAAACCTTCGGTGCTGTGCGCGTCGTCTGGCTGCGCCATCCCCTCCACCAGCCCCACCGGGTCAATAAGGAAAGTGCGGATAATTGACGGGTAGAGGCTTTTGTAGTCCAGCACCAGAACCGAGTCATACAGTCCTGGGCGGGAGTCCATCACGTAGCCGCCGGGGCTGGCCTGCGGCGGTACGTCCCCGAGGTTGGGCGCAACATAGCCCGCACGGTGCATTCGTGGGAAATAGAGGTGGCTAAAGGCGGCTACCGAGCCGCCGTGCCTGTCAGCCGCGAGGCCATTTATCGTCGCGCGCTCCAGCAGGAACGGCATGATCTCGGTTTTGTGGAATATCAGCGTCACCAGCTCGCAGTCTTTCAGGTTATAAGTGGCGAGCGCCGGTTTGTCTTCGTTGAAGCGCCGGTCAATCTCGTCCATGCGGTCCCACGGATTGTCGATGGATTTGCCTTCACCGAGCAATTCCTGCGCTACCGCTTCCAGAGAGAAGGAGGAGAAATTCCAGAACGCGGATTTCAGCGCCTCGATGCCGTCGATAATCAGGCGGCCGTTGGCCTGCGCAAAGAACACACCGTTCTTAAAGCCGTGCTCGCGCCACTCCAGCTCCGTATTTCCGCGCCCGAGCATCAGTGGGATGCGATACCGCTCTGCGTGTTTTTGCAGCACGCGCAGGTCAAACTGCACCACGTTCCAGCCGATCAGCACGTCCGGGTCGTGCTCGGCAAACCACTGGTTAAGCTTCTCCAGCAGCTGCGGTCGGCTGTTGACGTACTCAAGCTGAAAATCGAGCGCGGACGCATCGCCGTTCGGCGGTCCGAGCATATAGACAACCCGCTGCCCGCAGCCTTCCAGGCCGATGCAGTACAGCTCGCCGTGACGGGTGGTTTCGATATCCAGGGAAACCCACTTTAGCGGGGGGCGATAATGCGGATTAGGCTTCAGGCGAGCGTTGATAAGGGTGCCGTTTTGCTCAGCGCCGTCAACCCAGACGGGGGCGGTAATAAACCGCTCCATCAGAAAGCGTTCCGGCGGACGAATGTCCGCTTCGTAGAGCGTCACGCCCGCTTCGCGTAGTAATTTTTCGTAGCGCATCAGCTGGCGATGGGCGCGGCAGTATAGGCCATACACCGGCTGACGATGGAAATCTTTTAGCTCAAGAGGAGTGAGGCGCCAGCCGTTCTCATCGCGCAGCAGTTGTTTTACCTTCTCGACGTAATGTTCAGGGATAAACGCCACGGATTCCTGAGGAGGAAGCGTAACGTGCAGCGGGCCGTTATCTGTCGCCAGCCAGAACGCAACCTCGGTGCCCTGAGGGGTATCCCGCCAGTGTCGGGTCAGTAAAAAGCCTTCTTGCGCCTGTGCCACGCCGCCATCCCATAAAACAAAACCAGGCCTGATTATAGCCTGGTTGAATGTTTTATGCTGGGGATATATACAGTTTATTGTCCGTAATAGGCCTTCGCGCCGTGCTTGCGCAGGTAGTGTTTATCCAGCAGGGTTTGCTGCATATCCGGCAACTGCGGTGCCAGCTGGCGGCAGAAGATCCCCATGTAGGCGATTTCCTCCAGCACTATCGCGTTATGCACCGCGTCTTGCGCGTTTTTACCCCAGGCAAACGGGCCGTGGGAGTGCACCAGTACGCCGGGCATTTGCGCCGCGTCGATCCCCTGTTTTTCAAAGGTTTCGACGATCACGTTACCCGTTTCCCATTCGTACTCACCGTTAATCTCCGCATCGGTCATCAGACGCGTGCAGGGAATGGTGCCGTAAAAGTAGTCCGCGTGGGTGGTGCCGGTGGCCGGAATGGACTGGCCCGCCTGCGCCCAGATGGTCGCGTGACGCGAATGGGTATGCACGATGCCGCCGATAGTCGGGAAGGACTGATACAGCAGACGGTGGGTGGGCGTATCGGACGACGGTTTTTTGTTACCTTCCACCACTTCACCCGTTTCGATGCTGACCACGACCATATCCTCTGCGGTCATCACCGTGTAATCCACGCCCGAAGGCTTGATCACGAATACCCCTTTTACCCGGTCAACGGCGCTGACGTTGCCCCAGGTCAGGGTCACCAGGTTATGTTTTGGCAGCGCCAGGTTGGCTTCAAGTACCTGACGTTTGAGATCTTCTAACATCGTTGTCTCCCTGCCCGGCGAGCGCAGCGCCACCGGGCATTACGTACTTAGCGTTTTGAACCGTAATAGACTTCGTTCCAGCGCAGCACATCTTTAAAGGCTGGCAGACGGGTGTCGTTATCAATCACGGTCAGCTCGATATCGTGCAGCTCGGCAAACTGGCGCATATCGTTCAGGTCCAGCGCGTGGCTGAAGACGGTGTGGTGCGCGCCACCCGCCAAGATCCACGCCTCTGACGCGGTTGGCAGGTCCGGCTGCGCTTTCCACAAGGCATTGGCAACCGGCAGCTTCGGCAGAGAGTGCGGGGTTTCAACCGCATCGACGCAGTTCACCAGCAGGCGGAAGCGGTCGCCCAGATCGATCAGGCTGGCGTTGATGGCCGGGCCGGTACGGGTATTGAAGATCAGACGCGCCGGATCGGCTTTACCGCCGATGCCGAGGTACTGCACGTCAAGGATCGGCTTTTCCTCTACCGCGATGGAAGGACACACTTCCAGCATGTGCGAGCCGAGCACCAGATCGTTGCCGTTCTCGAAGTGATAGGTGTAGTCCTCCATAAAGGAGGTGCCGCCCTGCAGACCGGTCGACATCACCTTCATGATGCGAAGCAGAGCGGCAGTTTTCCAGTCGCCTTCGCCGGCAAAGCCGTAGCCCTGCTGCATCAGACGTTGTACTGCCAGACCCGGCAGCTGTTTCAGGCCGTGGAGGTCTTCAAAAGTGGTAGTAAAAGCATGGAAGCCGCCCTGTTCCAGAAAACGCTTCATGCCCAGCTCAATGCGTGCGGCATCCAGCACGTTCTGGCGCTTGTCGCCGTTAATTTGCGCCGCAGGCGTAAGGCGGTAGCTGCTTTCGTACTCTTCCACCAGCGCGCTCACGTCGCCGTCGCTGATTTCATTTACCACCTGCACCAGGTCGCCCACCGCCCAGGTATTGACGGAGAAGCCGAACTTGATCTGCGCCGCGACTTTATCGCCGTCGGTCACCGCCACTTCACGCATGTTGTCGCCGAAACGCACCACTTTCAGGTGGCGGGTATCCTGCTTAGAGACCGCCTGACGCATCCAGGAGCCAATGCGTTGTTGCGCCTTGCCGTCCTGCCAGTGGCCGGTGACCACAGCGTGCTGCTGGCGCATGCGCGCGCCGATGAAGCCGAACTCGCGGCCGCCGTGCGCGGTCTGGTTCAGGTTCATGAAGTCCATGTCGATGCTGTCCCACGGCAGGGAGGCATTGAACTGAGTGTGGAACTGCAGCAGCGGTTTGTTGAGGATTGCCAGGCCGTTGATCCACATTTTGGCCGGTGAGAAGGTGTGCAGCCACACGACCAGTCCGGCGCATTTGTCGTCGTAGTTGGCGTCACGGCAGATATTGGTGATTTCGTCCGGCGTCGTACCCAGCGGCTTCAGCACCAGTTTGCACGGCAGTTTGGCTTCCGCGTTCAGCGCGTTAACCACGTGCTCCGCGTGTTTCGTTACCTGCTGCAGCGCTTCCGGTCCGTACAGATGCTGGCTGCCAATCACAAACCACACTTCATAATTATTAAAAATGTTCATCATCGTGTCCTTAATGGGTCAGGGTTGCCGTAGTTTCCGCGGTGCTTTTGGCCGGGGCGGCGACAGGGAGATAGTGAAGCTCGGCGCTTTTTGCCCATTGCTGGTAGCGCTGATAAAGCTGTTCAAAGCGTCGTGCCTGCTGGACACGCGGCTGGAGCGTGTTTTCGACGGCGCTTGCCATATGCTGCTGCGCGGTCGGGATATCCGGATGAACGCCTGCGGCCACGGCAGCGAAAATCGCGGCGCCCAGCGCGCAGCACTGATCGGAGGCCACAATCTGCAGCGGACGGTTCAGCACGTCGCAGCAGGCCTGCATAATCACCGGGTTTTTACGGGCGATACCGCCCAGCGCCATCACGTTGTTCACGTCGATGCCCTGTTCGGTGAAGCACTCCATAATGGCGCGCGCGCCGAACGCGGTGGCGGCAATAAGACCGCCGAACAGCGCCGGGGCATCGGTCGCCAGATTGAGATCGGTAATCACCCCCTTCAGGCGCTGGTTGGCAAATGGCGTGCGGCGACCGTTAAACCAGTCCAGCACCACCGGCAGGTGGTCGAGGGATGGATTTTTTGCCCAGGCTTCGGTGAGCTGCGGCAGAAGCTGTTTTTTGCTCGCGGTAATCTGCGTTTTCAGCTCAGGATGCGCGGCAGCCAGCTGATCCAGCGGCCAGCCGAGCACCCGGCCAAACCAGGCGTAGATATCGCCAAATGCGGACTGACCGGCTTCGAGGCCGATAAAGTCCGGCACCACGCTGCCGTCAACCTGGCCGCAGATCCCTTTCACCGCGCGGTCTCCGACGCTGGTTTTATCTGCCGTCAGGATGTCGCAGGTGGAGGTGCCGATCACTTTCACCAGCGTGTTAGGCTGCGCACCCGCGCCCACGGCGCCCATGTGGCAGTCGAACGCGCCGCCGGAAATGGTCACGTTTTGCGGCAGGCCGAGACGCGTCGCCCACTCTTCGCAGAGCGTGCCGACCGGAATATCGGCGGTGAAGGTGTCGGTAAAGAGCGGGTATTTCAGGTTGTTGTTGATGATCGGGTCAAGTTCATCGAAGAACGCTGCCGGAGGAAGACCGCCCCAGCCTTCATGCCACAGGGATTTATGCCCGGCGCTGCAGCGGCCGCGGCGGATATCCTGCGGGCGAGTGGTGCCGGAGAGCAGGGCGGGAACCCAGTCGCACAGCTCAATCCATGATGCTGCGGCCTGGGCGACCGAAGCGTCCGCGCGGGTAACGTGCAGGATTTTGGCCCAGAACCATTCGCTGGAGTAGATGCCGCCGATGTAGCGCGAGTAGTCGGTTTTGCCCGGCTGATGGCATAAGCGGGTGATGGCTTCCGCCTCTTCCACGGCGGTATGGTCTTTCCACAGCACGAACATGGCGTTCGGGTTGTCGGCAAACTCCGGGCGCAGCGCCAGCACGCGGCCTTCAGCGTCCACCGGGGCTGGCGTTGAACCGGTGCTGTCGACGCCAATCCCCACGACGTCGGCCCGCTGGGCGTCAGTCAGTTCAGCCAGCACGGTTTTGATCGCCGCTTCCATCGATTCAATGTAATCGCGCGGGTGGTGACGGAACTGGTTGTTTGGCGCATCGCAGTAGCGCCCCTCTTGCCAGCGCGGATACCACTCAACGCTGGTTGCTATCTCCTGGCCAGTCGTACAGTCCACTGCCAGCGCGCGAACCGAGTCGCTGCCAAAATCGAGGCCAATTGCAATTGCCATGGTGTTGCTCCATCCGAAACAGGTATGGAAGAACATTAGAGACTGGGGATAAAAATCGTCAGGCAGGATCCGCTAATCTTATGGACTAAATTGCTGTTACGACGGAAAGTGTGACGCCGTGCAAATATTCAATGTGGACATTTCTGCCGCACTTATAGACACTTTTGTTACTGCTTCTCTGCCCGTGCCGGCAGAAAAATCAGGGGAAAAGGCTGAAACATGGCGGACGTAAAAGAGGCGTGATGCTTTTTGGATCTTTTCGCAGGCCATTTTTATACTGCTTTTAACGATATGGACAAATGGTTTCCTTCAGGACCCTTGGGAGAACTGAATCTATGGCCGAACCGCAAAACGATCCCCTGCTGCCGGGATACTCATTTAACGCCCATCTGGTGGCGGGGCTGACGCCAATTGAGGCCGAGGGGTATCTCGATTTTTACGTCGACCGGCCGCTCGGCATGAAAGGGTATATTCTGAACCTGACCGTACGCGGGGAAGGGGTGATAAAAAACGGCGATCGGCAGTTTGTTTGCCGCCCGGGCGATATGCTGCTGTTCCCGCCGGGGGAGATCCACCACTACGGGCGTCACCCGGATGCCAAAGAGTGGTATCACCAGTGGGTCTATTTCCGCCCGCGTGCCTACTGGCAGGAGTGGCTCTCATGGCCGGCTATTTTCGCGCAAACCGGTTTTTATCGTCCGGATGAGGCGCATCTGGCGCAGTTTCGTGAACTGTTTGCACAAATTATTGAGGCGGGGCAGGCGGGCGGGCGCTATGCCGAACTGCTGGCGATCAACCTGCTTGAGCAGGTGCTGCTGCGCCGCATGGAGGCGATCAACGAGTCGCTTAACCCGCCGCTGGATAACCGCGTCCGCGACGCCTGCCAGTACATCAGCGACCATCTGGCCGACAGCCAGTTTGATATCGCCAGCGTTGCCCAGCACGTCTGTCTTTCGCCATCCCGCCTGTCACACCTGTTCCGCCAGCAGCTTGGCGTGAGCGTGCTGAGCTGGCGTGAGGATCAGCGCATCAGCCAGGCAAAGCTGTTGCTCAGCACCACCCGGATGCCTATCGCGACCGTCGGACGCAACGTGGGCTTTGAAGATCAGCTCTATTTCTCTCGAGTGTTTAAGAAGTGCACCGGCGCCAGTCCCAGTGAATTCCGCGCGGGATGTGAATAAACGGTAAACATTCAGGTGAACTTCATGAGCATCCTGTAAACTATTCAGACAATTGATGCCTTGACGCGGTGCGGGGCGCTAAGCAGAATCGCTGATTCGTTTTCTGACCGGAATAGTTATGCAGGCATTGCTGGAACACTTTATTACCCAGTCCGTTATGTACTCGCTCATCGCCGTGGCGCTGGTGGCGTTTCTGGAATCGCTGGCGCTGGTTGGGCTGATCCTGCCTGGCACCGTGATGATGGCGGGGCTTGGGGCGCTGATCGGCAGCGGTGAGGTCAATTTCTGGCAGGCGTGGCTGGCCGGGATTATCGGCTGCCTGCTGGGGGACTGGATCTCCTTCTGGCTGGGCTGGCGCTTTAAGAAGCCGCTGCACCGCTGGTCGTTCATGAAAAAGAACAAAGCGCTGCTGGATAAAACCGAACATGCGCTGCACCAGCACAGCATGTTCACCATTCTGGTAGGCCGCTTTGTCGGGCCAACGCGTCCGCTAGTGCCGATGGTGGCGGGGATGCTGGATCTGCCCGTCGCAAAATTCGTGGTGCCGAACATTATCGGCTGCGTATTCTGGCCGCCGTTTTACTTCCTGCCGGGGATCCTCGCGGGTGCGGCCATTGATATCCCTGACGGTATGCAAAGCGGTGAGTTCAAGTGGCTGCTGCTGGGAACGGCGGTGCTGCTGTGGCTGGCGGCCTGGCTCTGCTGGCGGCTATGGCGCAGCGCGAAAGCCAGCGTCGATCGCCTGACGCGCTATCTCCCGCGCGCGCGCCTGCTCTGGCTGGCCCCGCTGACGCTGGGCGTGGCGGTGGTGGCGCTGGTCGCGCTGATTCGTCACCCGCTGATGCCGGTGTACGGCGAGATCCTGCTGAAGGTGGTGAGCCGTTAAGGTGTTTTCCCTCTCCCCGTGGGAGAGGGCCAGGGTGAGGGCGTCAGACCGCACGAATGCCCAACAATGAAGACGCCCCCGTGTTACCACTCAGAAGTTCTTCTGTTTCTCCATCCCACAAAATCCGTCCCTCCGCGATCACTACCGATCGCGGCGCAATGCGTGCGGCATCTTCAATGCTGTGCGAAACCATCAGCATCGTGATCTGCTGGCGCTGGCAAACCTCTTCCACCAGCGAGAGCATCTCCTGGCGCAGGGCCGGGTCGAGTGCCGAGAAGGGTTCGTCGAGCAGCAGCAGCGGCTGTTCGCGCACCAGACAACGTGCCAGCGCCACGCGCTGACGCTGGCCGCCGGAAAGCTCACCGGGCAGTCTTGAAATCAACGCGGACAGGCCCATTTGTTCGGCAATCGCCTCCAGCTTCTGACGCTGCGCAGCATTGAGTTTTAACCCCGGATCGATTCCCAGCGCGATGTTCTGCCACACCGTAAGGTGATTAAACAGATTGTTTTCCTGAAACAGCATCGACACCGGGCGCTTAGCCGGCGGAGCGTAGGTATACTCGCCATTATCAATGAATATCGACCCGCTGACAGGCTGCAAAAAACCGGCAATCAAATTGAGCAGGGTACTTTTACCGGCCCCGCTTGGGCCAAGCACCGCAATTCGCTCTCCCTGACGAACAGAGAGGGTAAAACGCATCGGCAGATGCTGGTAAAGCCAGGTTACATCAGTCAGTTTTAACATCACGCCCCGGGAGTTTTTCGATAACGGTAAATAACGCAAAGCACAGCACCAGCAGTAAAAGTGCCGTGACCGCGCCGTCCTGGCTGCGATAGGAGCCAATTTGCTGATAAAGCCAGAACGGCAGCGTGCGGAAATCCTCGTTGCCAAAGAGGGCCACCACGCCAAAATCCCCAATCGACAGCACGCAGGCGAAGGCCATCGCCTGGGCGAGCGGCCGCTTCAGGGCGCGTAGTTCGACCACTTTCAGCCGCCGCCAGCCCATAATGCCAAGGGACTGGCACAGGGCGCTGTACCGGCTGTTAACATCCCGCATCGGGTTTTCCAGCACCTTCAGCGCGTACGGTATGGCCATTAAGGCGTTGGTAAAAATGACGATGCCGTCGGCGCTTTCCGGCAGGCCGATGGTGCTGTTAAACATTAAAAAGAAGCCGGTCGCCAGCACAATGCCCGGCATCGCCAGGATCAGCATGCCCGTCAGTTCCAGCGCGTGTCCGGCTTTACGGGCATGTCGCGCGTACAGCTCGCGGCTGCTCCAGAGCAGCATCATGGTCAGCGCCACGCAGATTAGCCCGGCTGCCAGCGCGATACGCAATGAGGTCCATGTGGCTTGCCACAGGACCGGCTGTTGAAGTACCGATACCACATTCCTGTTGAGGCCATCGGCGATCACGGCCAGCAGCGGCGGCAGCAGAAGCAGGAGCGCCAGCGCAATCAGCATCACGTCCGAGATGCGGCTGTGCAGGCTGTCCTGCGGATCGCGCCAGCCAGAAAGATTATTGCTTCCTGCGGGGATCGCTTTGCTCAGCCGCTGGCTGAGTAACACCAGCGCCAGGCAGCACACCATCTGTACGATCGCCAGCAACGCGGCGCGGCCCGGATCGTAGTCGTAACTTAATGCCTGATAGATCGCCAGCTCAATGGTGGTGGCCTGCGGGCCGCCGCCGAGAGAAAGCACGGTCGCAAAGCTGGCGAAACAGAGCATAAAGATCAGCGCGGCCACCGGGGCAATCTGGCGTCGCAGCCACGGCCATTCGACAAAGCGGAAGAATGACCATCCGCGCATGCCGAGCTGGGCGGCAATCTGTCGCTGCTCGCCGGGAATGTTCTCCAGCGCCTGTAAAAACAGGCGCGTCGCCATCGGCATATTGAAGAAAATGTGTGCCAGCAGGATGCCCTTCAGGCCGTAAGGGGAGAAGGTCCATTCCAGACCAAGCAGGTTGAAGAGGGAGGCCAGCCAGCCCTGACGACCGTAGACGCTCAGGATGCCAAAGACGGCCACCAGTACGGGCAGGATCAGCGTCATGGCGCACAGGCGCAGCAGTGCCAGCCTGCCGGGGAAACGTCTGCGATAGAGGGCGCGCGCAAGGAAAATGGCCGGGATGACTGACAGCAGCGCGGAAAGAAACGCCTGCCAGAAGGAGAAACGGATGACGTGCCAGAGATAGCTATCGTGCCAGAGCGCGAGCAGATCGCTCTCTGGCGCGTTAAACCACAGCGCCAGAAACGCTCCCAGACTGACGACCACCATCAGTATGGCGGCAATCAGTCCGGGAACTAACCAGCCGGGGATCAGCGGCTGACGGCGCGTTGCCATTCGCTTATCCATGCGGCGCGCTGCGCGGCAACCTGCTGCGGCGTAAATTCCAGCGCGGTCTGCGGTTTGTTCAGCTGCTCAAAGCCTGCCGGCAGCGCCGCGTCGGTAACCGGGTACATCCAGTTGCCCGTCGGAATGGCGTTCTGGAATGCCGGGGAGACCATAAATTTCAGGAACTTCTCGGCCAGTTCCGGCTGCTTGCTGGCAGCGGTCCGCGCCGCCACTTCCACCTGGAGATAATGCCCTTCGGCAAAGTTCGCGGCGGCGTAGTTGTCTTTCTTCTCGGCAATAATATGATAGGCCGGAGAGGTGGTGTAGCTCAGCACCAGATCGCTTTCGCCTTTCAGGAACAGGCCGTAGGCTTCGCTCCAGCCTTTAGTGACCGTAACGGTTTTCGCAGCCAGCTTTTGCCACGCCTCCGGCGTTTTGTCGCCGTAGACTTTCTGCATCCACAGCAGCAGGCCCAGACCCGGCGTGCTGGTGCGCGGATCTTCGTATATCACGCGCCATTTCTGGTCGCTTTCGACCAGCTCTTTCAGGCTCTTCGGCGGGTTCTTCAGCTTGTTTTTATCGTAGACGAACGCAAAGTAGCCGTAATCGAAGGGAACGAAGGTGTCGTTTTTCCAGCCGCCCGGCACGTTTACGGCATCTGCCGCCACGCCGCTTTTGGCAAACAGTTTAGTTTGCGTGGCGGCTTCCAGCAGGTTGTTATCCAGCCCGAGCACCACGTCGGCCTTGCTGTTTTTCCCTTCCATGCGCAGGCGGTTAAGCAGCGACACGCCATCTTCCAGCGCCACGAACTTCAGCTCGCAGTTGCAGTCGGCTTCAAAGGCTTTTTTAACCACCGGGCCGGGGCCCCAGTCGGCGGAGAAGGAGTCGTAGGTATAGACCGTCAGAACAGGCTTAGCAAAAACAGGCAGCGCAACCAGCGCCAGCAGAGGAAGAACGTTTTTTAACACTTTGCACCTCAGGGTTGAGTGGCAAAGGATTTTGAGAAACAGCCTCAAATCCCTTCGCCGGCGTTATCCGGATCAGGTTCGACGGGTATTATCTCAGCGCACATCTGTGATGCAGCACCCCGTTGAGAACGGCGCTATTGTAATGATTTGGTGAATATTACGAAAGCGTTATGGCTCCGGCGGCGCAAACCAGGCGGATTTAAAATCAAACCAGCCCAGGGTATTCATCCGCAGGCCGCGCATGCTGCGCTGTCCCTGGATCAGCAGCCAGTGGTGGATCAACGGTACGATCGTCTGCCCGGCCAGCAGCTCCTGGCACCACGCGGCCAGATCCATCTCTCCTGCCCGCCACTTCGCGGCGTCCTGCTGCCAGTCCCGGCTGATGCAGTACTGAATGAGAGGCACTTCATACAGGTGTGAAAAGAGCGAGAAATCAAGCGGCAGCGTGAAGTTGGCGCTGTTGAGCCAGATATCGCTGACGACATCCCCGCGGTGCCATTCATCATAATCGACTTCCTGTATCGCCAGCGTCACGCCCTCGGCTGCCAGCAGCTTACTCATGATCCTTGCGATAAACCGGTGCTCAATGTGATCGCGATAGTAGCTGAGGGTGATGGTCTCCAGCCCGGCGGGTTTTTCACTGCGCACCGGCTGAGCATGGTGCCAGCGCGGAAGCAGGCCATAGGCCGGAAACCACCAGGTCTGGTATTGCTCTTCAGCGTGATAAATCAGGTTCGCCGGGGCCAGAATATGGCTGATCCACTTGCGGACGTCGTGGTTCGCCCCGCGGTGGCTGCGGCTGTCAAAAAGAAGATAGTAGCAGCCCTCCTCCAGGCGACTCTCGAACGCCTTTTCGCTGGTTGTTGGCCCCTCCAGGGTGAGGCCTGCGCTCAGCTCTTCGTTGAGGTCCGGTAACACCCAGACGTTCACTTCGTCGATCAGCGCCCGATAGCCGAAATAGTCATCGAAGGCGCGGATCTTCAGCTGATTGCTGTTATTGCGCGTAACGGAGTAGGGGCCTGTACCGATCGGCTGGCTGGAAAAATTGTTCAGGGATCGCCACTCGGCAGGCAGGATCATTGAGGGCACATAGCCCAGCAGCCACGGCAGCCATCTGTCCGGCTGGGACAGCTCAATGTCCAGCGTCCAGGCCGTTGGGGAGTGGATCCGCGTGATATGCGAATAGAGCGGCAGCGTGCGGGCGCGCTCTAAAGAAGCGATGACGTCACGCATCTCCAGCTCGCGGCCATGGTGGAAGTGAATGCCCGGGCGTAAAAAGAAACGCCAGTGCAGGGGGGAAAGCTGCTGCCAGTGATGGGCGATATCCGCTTCCAGTTCCCCGTTTTCCTCATTTATTTTCGTCAGGCCGCTGAATATCTGTCGGGCCATGTGGGTTTCAGAGCGACGCAGCGCCGTACCGGGCAGCAGATTTTTCATTGGGCGGTAGTAAAGCACCCGCAGAATGTGGCGTCCCTGACGAAAGCTGCGTCCCAGGTGCGAGACCAGCATCTGGCGCACGGCGGCTTTGTCGCCCACCAGCTGGACCAGCTGATCGATGCGGTCCTGCTCCAGCAGATCCTCCGCCCGCTGCTGCTGCAGCGCCAGGCCGGTATACAGGAAGGTCAAGCGTGAGCGCTTGCCGCGTCCCGCCTCGGCCTCCCAGCTTAGCCAGCCCTGCTGCTGCATAGTGTTGAGTAACGTGCGCATATGGCGGCGAGAGCAGTTGAGGAGTTCTGCCAGCTCGTTAAGCGTTGTCTCCTGCGATTGACCCTCGCAGCACTGCCACAGGCGGATAAATTGTTGTTGCAGTCGACCGGATGGCATAAAAGAGGAACTCCTGACAAAAAATCAGCAATTTATTAATCCCTATATTAAGCCAATAATGCTTCCCGATGAAGTGAGGAGGTAAATTATGAAGAGGTCTACCGCACGTCAGTTTTATCAGCAGTACTTTTCAGCGACAAAGGGAGTGTCCTGGCTGGCCCGCCAGTGTGCAGAGCACCGGCTGAGAATCCTGGAAGATCTGATGCAGTGGGACGTTACGAAACCGACCTCTTCTCGCTAACTCGCCTCGATCATGTGTGACTGAGTATTGGTGTTTATCACCCGCCAGCAAAATGTTTTTGCTGGCTTTTTTCGTTTATTCTTTCACCCAATTTCGATTCGCTTTCACAAGGACTTGCGCATGCTGTGGTTGATGACGATGGGGCGCCGCCTGAACGGCGTGTACGCCGCTTTTATGCTGGTGGCCTTCATGATGGGCGTGGCCGGTGCGCTACAGGCACCGACGCTGAGCCTGTTTCTCAGCCGCGAGGTGGGGGCGCAGCCGTTTTGGGTGGGCCTGTTTTATACCGTTAACGCGATTGCCGGGATCCTCGTTAGCCTGGGGCTGGCGAAACGATCCGACAGCCAGGGCGATCGCCGCAGGCTGATCCTCTTTTGCTGCGCCATGGCCGTGGGCAACGCGCTGCTTTTTGCCTTTAACCGTCATTACCTGACGCTCATCACCTGCGGCGTGCTGCTGGCCTCTCTGGCGAACACTGCCATGCCGCAGCTGTTCGCGCTGGCCCGTGAATATGCCGACAGCTCGGCGCGAGAGGTGGTGATGTTCAGCTCGGTGATGCGCGCACAGCTCTCGCTCGCGTGGGTCATCGGTCCGCCGCTGGCCTTCATGCTGGCGCTGAACTATGGCTTTACGGTCATGTTTTCTATCGCGGCAGGCATTTTTATTATCAGTCTGGCTCTGATTGCCTTTGCGCTGCCGTCTGTCGCCCGGGTTGAGCAGACGACGGATAAGCCGATCACTCAGGTGAGCGGCTGGCAGGATAAAAACGTGCGGATGCTGTTTATCGCCTCCACGCTGATGTGGACCTGCAACACCATGTACATTATTGATATGCCGCTGTGGATCAGCAGCGATCTAGGCCTACCGGACAAGCTTGCGGGGATCTTAATGGGGACCGCCGCCGGGCTGGAAATTCCGGCGATGATTCTGGCGGGGTATTACGTTAAGCGCTTCGGAAAGCGTCGGATGATGATTGTTGCCGTGGCGGCCGGGGTGCTGTTCTACGCGGGACTGCTACTTTTCCATTCGCGTGAAGCGTTGCTGGCGCTACAGCTGTTTAATGCCGTGTTTATTGGCATCGTTGCCGGGATCGGCATGCTCTGGTTCCAGGATCTCATGCCCGGCCGCGCCGGCTCTGCGACTACGCTTTTTACCAACAGCATTTCGACGGGCGTTATTCTGGCGGGGGTGATTCAGGGCGCGCTGGCGCAAAGTTATGGTCATGCCTCGGTTTACTGGATGATTGCGGCGATTTCAGTGGTAACGCTTGGGCTGACCTGCCGGGTCAAGGATGTTTGATTCTGGAAGGTGGCTTCACGAAATGAAACGATTTTCTGACAGATACAGAGAAGGCGCATAGAGTGCGTGACGGGTGCTTGAGGCTGTTTGCCTCAGGCTTTCGCAAGAGGCAAACAGTGGAGAGTCCCACATCAAAAAACTGATGGGGAGACAAACTTCACAACCAACATTGCGAGGTTAGTCTCTTCATTGCCGAAAAGCAATAAGGAGGCTGGAATGCCAAAACGTACTCTGCTGTTAGGTTTGTTTCTGATCTGTACGACGCTATTGATCTTCACCTGGATGGTGCGTGATTCGCTGTGTGAGTTGCACTTCAGACAGGAGAAAACAGAGCTGGCGGCAGTGTTGGCTTACGAAGCGAAACGTTAGCGGTATTGGCGGGGGAAGTGTCCCCGCCTCTCCAGAGTGGTTGAGCCTCAACGCACCCTTATCAATGGCCCGCGCCCTGCGGGCCATTGCCTTTAGCCCATAAACGCAGGCTGTTTTTTCTCGTACGCTGAGATGGCGTCCTCGTGCTGGAGCGTCAGGCCAATGCTGTCCAGACCGTTCAACATGCAGTGGCGACGGAAGGCATCAATGCTGAAGCTGTAGGTCTTATCCCCGGCTTTCACCACTTCCGCTTCCAGATCCACCTCAAACGCCATCCCCGGATTTGCCTTAACCAGCGCGAACAGTTCATCGACCTGCTCGTCGCTCAGCGTCACAGGCAGCAACTGGTTGTTGAAGCTGTTGCCATAGAAGATATCCGCGAAGCTCGGGGCGATAACCACCTTAAAGCCGTAGTCGGTCAGCGCCCAGGGCGCATGCTCACGCGAGGAGCCGCAGCCGAAGTTTTCCCGCGCCAGAAGAATGGATGCACCTTTGTATTCCGGGAAGTTCAGGACGAACTCCGGGTTTGGCACTTCGCCTTTGTCGTCCAGAAAACGCCAGTCGTTGAACAAGTGTGCGCCAAAACCGGTGCGGGTCACTTTCTGCAAAAACTGCTTCGGAATGATCGCGTCCGTATCGACGTTAGCGGCGTCCAGCGGGACAACACGGCCCGTATGTTGGGTAAATTTCTCTGCCATGATTGTCTCCTTATTTCAGGCTGCGAATATCGGCGAAATGGCCGGTGACTGCCGCAGCGGCGGCCATTGCCGGGCTGACCAGGTGGGTGCGTCCACCCCGGCCCTGACGGCCTTCAAAATTACGGTTGCTGGTGGAGGCGCAGCGTTCGCCCGGATTCAGGCGGTCGTTGTTCATCGCCAGACACATGGAGCAGCCCGGCAGACGCCATTCGAAGCCTGCTTCGATAAAGATCTTATCCAGTCCTTCCGCTTCCGCCTGGGCTTTCACCGGACCGGATCCAGGAACCACCAGCGCCTGCACGCCCGGCGCCACTTTGCGGCCTTTGGCAATCTCTGCCGCCGCGCGTAAATCCTCGATACGGGAGTTGGTGCAGGAGCCGATGAACACCTTATCAATGTTCACGTCGGTCAGCGGTACGCCGGGTGTCAGCCCCATATAGGCCAGCGCTTTTTCCGCGCTGGCGCGTTCGACCGGATCGGCGAAGGAAGCCGGGTCAGGAATGCTGTCGTTGACGGAGATGACCTGGCCAGGATTGGTACCCCATGTGACTTGCGGCGCAATCTCTTCCGCCTGCAGCGTGACAACGGTATCAAAGGTGGCACCGTCGTCAGTTTTCAGGGTTTTCCAGTACGCGACCGCGTCGTCAAAATCCTGACCTTTCGGCGCGTGCAGACGGCCTTTCACATAGTTGAAGGTGGTTTCGTCCGGTGCGACCAGGCCTGCTTTAGCGCCCATCTCAATAGCCATATTGCACAGGGTCATGCGACCTTCCATGCTCAGCGCCTGAATGGCTTCACCGCAGAATTCCACCACGTGACCGGTACCGCCTGCGCTGCCGGTTTTGCCGATAATCGCCAGCACGATATCTTTCGCAGTGATACCCGGCGCGGCTTTGCCCTTCACCTCAATCTTCATGGTTTTGGCGCGGCCCTGTTTCAGAGTCTGCGTCGCCAGAACGTGCTCAACTTCCGATGTGCCGATGCCGAACGCCAGCGCGCCAAACGCGCCGTGGGTCGCGGTATGGGAGTCGCCGCAGACGATGGTCATGCCCGGCAGCGTAATACCCTGCTCAGGTCCCATCACGTGGACGATGCCCTGATACGGGTGGTTCAGATCGTACAGCTCCACGCCAAATTCGTTGCAGTTCTTGATCAGCTCCTGCATCTGGATGCGCGCCATCTCCCCGGAAGCATTGATGTCTTTGGTCTGGGTGGAGACGTTGTGATCCATCGTGGCAAAGGTTTTACCCGGCTGGCGCACCGGACGCTTGTGTGCGCGCAGGCCGTCGAAGGCCTGTGGAGAGGTCACTTCGTGCACCAGGTGGCGGTCAATGTACAGCAGCGGGGTTTCGTTTGGCGCCTCGTAGACAACGTGCGCATCAAACAATTTTTCATATAACGTCTTGGCCATGATTACACCCCTTCAGCGACATAGCGGGCAATGATGTCGCCCATTTCATCAGTACTGACTGCTGCCGTGCCGCGCGCTAAGTCACCGGTACGGACGCCTTCTTCTAACGCCCGGTTAATGGCGTTTTCAATTGCGGTTGCTGCGTCGCCTGCATCGAGGCTGTAGCGCAGCAGCAGGGCCAGGGAGAGGATCTGCGCAATCGGGTTCGCAATGTTCTTGCCTGCGATATCCGGCGCGGAACCGCCCGCCGGTTCGTACAGGCCAAAGCCTTCTTCATTCAGGCTGGCGGATGGCAGCATGCCCATAGAGCCGGTGATCATCGCGCACTCGTCAGACAAAATATCGCCGAACAGGTTGGAGCAGAGCAGCACGTCAAACTGGGACGGATCCTTAATCAGCTGCATGGTCGCGTTGTCGATGTACATATGCGACAGCTCAACGTCCGGGTACTGCTTAGCGACTTCACTGACGATCTCGCGCCACAAAATGGACGACTGCAGCACGTTCGCCTTATCAATGGAGGTCACCTTATGGCGGCGCTTGCGTGCAGATTCAAAGGCGATATGGGCGATACGTTCAATTTCGAAACGGTGGTACACCTCGGTATCAAACGCTTTCTCGTGCTGCCCGCTGCCTTCGCGACCTTTTGGCTGACCGAAGTAGATCCCGCCCGTCAGCTCACGCACGCACAGTATGTCGAAACCGTTGGCCGCGATATCCGCGCGCAGCGGACAAAACTCTTCCAGCCCCTGATACAGCTTAGCCGGACGCAGGTTACTGAACAGCTTAAAATGTTTACGCAGCGGCAGGAGCGCGCCGCGCTCTGGCTGCTCTGCCGGCGGCAGGTGTTCCCATTTTGGGCCACCGACGGAGCCAAACAGCACGGCATCGGCATTTTCGCAGCCTTCAACGGTGGTTTTCGGCAATGGCGTTCCGTGGTTATCAATCGCAATACCGCCCACGTCGTAGTGGCTGGTGGTAATTTTCATCGCAAAACGCGAGCGAACGGCTTCCAGTACTTTCAGCGCCTGTGCCATCACTTCCGGACCAATACCGTCACCCGGCAACACAGCAATATGGTAGTTCTTCGACATTACACGGTTTCCTTGTTGTTCTCTTTATTCTGAGCTTTGCGTTGCAACTCTTTTTCGACTTCAGCGGCGCGCCAGATGTTGTTCAGGACGTGCACCATCGCTTTCGCGGAGGATTCGACAATATCCGTCGCCAGGCCCACACCGTGGAAACGGCGGCCATTATAGTTGACGACGATATCCACCTGACCCAGCGCGTCTTTACCGTGCCCTTTCGCCGTCAGGTCGTATTTCACCAGCTCTACGTCGTACTCGGTAACGCGGTTGATCGCCTGATAGATGGCATCCACAGGGCCGTTACCGTTGGCGGCTTCCGCTTTGATTTCATCACCGCAGGCCAACTTGACCGAGGCGGTAGCGATGTCGCTGGAGCCGGACTGCACGTTGAAGTAGTCCAGACGGAAGTGCTCTGGCTCTTCCTGCTGCTTGTTGATGAAGGCCAGCGCTTCCAGGTCGTAATCGAATACCTGGCCTTTCTTGTCGGCCAGCTTCAGGAACGCGTCGTACAGCTGATCCATGTTGTAATCGCTGTCCTGATAGCCCATCTCTTCCATCCGGTGTTTCACTGCCGCACGACCGGAACGGGAGGTCAGGTTCAGCTGAACCTGGTTCAGGCCGATGGATTCCGGAGTCATGATTTCGTAGTTTTCACGGTTTTTCAGCACGCCGTCCTGGTGAATACCGGAGGAGTGGGCGAACGCGCCGGTTCCAACAATCGCCTTGTTAGCCGGGATCGGCATGTTGCAAATCTGGCTGACGGTCTGGCTGGTGCGCCAGATTTCATTGTGATTGATGCGGGTGTGCACGTTCATGATGTCTTTGCGGACCTTGATGGCCATGATCACTTCTTCCAGTGAACAGTTGCCCGCGCGTTCACCGATACCGTTCATTGCACCTTCTACCTGACGTGCACCGGCGTGCACCGCAGCGATGGCATTGCCTACGGCCAAGCCCAAATCATCATGGGTATGTACTGAGATGATTGCTTTATCAATGTTAGGTACGCGCTCATACAGGCCGGTAATGATGTTGGAGAACTCAAACGGCATGGTATAGCCGACGGTGTCCGGGATGTTGATGGTTTTAGCGCCCGCGTTGATGGCGGCTTCGACTACGCGCGCCAGGTCTTCAATCGGCGTACGGCCCGCATCTTCACAGGAGAATTCAACGTCATCGGTGTAGTTGCGTGCGCGCTTAACCATGTATACCGCGCGTTCAATGACCTCATCCAGCGTGCTGCGCAACTTGGTTGCGATGTGCATTGGTGAGGTTGCAATAAAGGTATGAATACGGAAGGCTTCGGCCACCTTCAGCGACTCAGCCGCAACGTCAATGTCTTTCTCTACGCAGCGCGCCAGACCGCACACGCGGCTGTTTTTAATGGTGCGGGCGATAGTCTGTACGGATTCAAAATCACCCGGAGAGGAGACGGGGAAACCGACCTCCATCACGTCGACGCCCATACGCTCGAGAGCCAGCGCAATCTGCAGTTTTTCTTTTACACTCAGGCTTGCCTGTAATGCCTGTTCACCGTCACGTAAAGTAGTATCGAAAATAATGACTTGCTGGCTCATGGGTTAGGTCCTTGTCAGTCTTAGGGCGCCTTGCTACGAGCATAAAAAAACCCGCGCAGTGGCGCGGGTTTTTAGTCTTACTGGTGACGATTCAACGCTGAATTTCGCCCGCCAGTCTACCGCGCACAGTGGATGCGTTTAGTAGTAGTAGACCGATGAAACGAATGGTGCGTGTCATGAATCGTGCTCCGTTAAATTCAATATGCTTTTAGTGGTACTGGATACAGCTGGGCATGTCAACCCCTGATGGTAAAAACGGCCCCAGAAGGCTAAACAGAGAGGGTGTGTTGTTTAGCTTATTGTGCTGGGTTTTCGATTTTTAACTTAACTAATTGTCTATTTTTGGACTTAAAAAACATTTGCAGAAACGAATAAACATAACTGGTATTTTTCAGGTGACGCAGTCCTCACAAATGCTTTCTCTTTAAACCGTTTTACTATCATCGAGTTATCTTTTTTGAGAGAACTTTTTCTCCCTTCAAATAGAATCATTGATAACAGATTGTTAACTTAATTCTGCTCAATGTCGATAACAGTTTAATTATACTTAAGTCATCCTTAACTGGATGGTTATTGTATATTGATTTGGTTTATGGTTTCATTCAAACACTAAAGTTAAGCATATCCTTTGTGCCGTTTTGTATTATAGCATTATTAGATAATCTTTATATATTCCGATTTTTAAACAATTTTCTTTCGCTGGTCGTATCTGCATGGTAAATCATATTTTTCGAAATTATTACAGTGCGTTGGCGAAGGGAGTGTAGCGTGACAGTGGAGTCAGAAGTGCCAGAAAATAATATTAAACAACCACAGATTACTGATGGAATTAAACCACAGTTACGCACGGTGGATCTTAATCTACTGACGGTGTTTGATGCTGTCATGCAGGAGCAGAATATCACGCGTGCGGCACAAGCCCTGGGGATGTCACAGCCTGCCGTAAGTAATGCCGTTGCCAGGCTTAAGGTTATGTTCAACGACGAATTGTTTGTTCGTTATGGAAGAGGGATCCAGCCTACAGCGCGGGCTTTCCAGCTTTTCGGCTCCATCCGCCAGGCGCTGCAGCTGGTGCAAAATGAGCTGCCGGGCTCGGGCTTTGAACCCTTAAGCAGTGAGCGAGTATTCCATCTCTGCGTCTGCAGTCCATTAGATAATTATCTGACGTCAATTATTTATAATAAAGTTGAAGAGATCGCACCTAATATTAATCTCGTCTTTAAATCGTCCTTAAATCAAAACACCGAACACCAGTTACGTTACCAGGAAATCGAATTCGTCCTGGGTTATGAAGAATTCCGCCGTCCTGAATTTTCCTGTGTACCGCTGTTTAAAGATGAAATGGTGCTGGTTGCCAGCAAAAAACATCCACGACTGAATGCGCCGTTACGTGAAAGTGACGTTTATAGCGAACAGCATGCCGTTGTTGCGCTCGACAGATATGCCTCCTTTAGCCTGCCCTGGTACGACACTGCGGAGAAACAGGCGAGCGTGGCTTATCAGGGGATGGCCATGGTCAGCGTGTTAAACGTCGTTTCCCAGACGCAGCTGGTGGCAATTGCCCCACGCTGGCTGGCAGAAGAGTTCTCTGGCGCGTTAAATCTGCAAATTTTGCCTCTGCCGCTCAAGCTAAATAGCCGCACCTGCTATCTCTCCTGGCATGAAGCTGCTGGACGGGATAAAGGACACCAGTGGATGGAAGAGCTACTTATTAGCATCTGCCGTCGGTAATCGAGTCAGGATAAATTGCATCTTTGCATGTGATTTATCCTGGTTTTGTTTCTTTTATTAATATTTTGTTCTGTTACGTATTTTATCTGGCGCCTGCCAGGCCCGTAAAAATAGATGATTTTCTACATCGCCGCGCTTTTCAGCGATGATTTATCATCTCATCCCCTAATTTCAGATGAATTAACCATATCCTCTGACAATGTCTGTTTTTTCTGCTTTCACGGCCTCTTCTCTCTCCTGGTTTGCGAATTGCCTGCCTCATAACGAGCGGTTAAGGTAAGTATCACTCTGCAAAATAGAAGACGGGTTCATCCCGATCGCAAGACGGTGCGGAAATGAATTCGGCGGTCCGTCTATAACAAAATGCCTGGAGGCAAAGCATGGAGATGTTGTCTGGCGCGGAAATGGTCGTCCGGTCGCTGATCGATCAGGGCGTAAAGCAAGTGTTCGGCTATCCTGGCGGCGCGGTCCTCGATATTTATGACGCACTGCATACGGTAGGGGGTATTGACCATGTGCTGGTACGCCATGAGCAGGCGGCGGTACATATGGCCGATGGCCTGGCGCGTGCGACGGGTGAAGTGGGCGTGGTCCTGGTCACGTCGGGGCCCGGTGCGACAAACGCCATTACCGGCATTGCGACCGCGTACATGGACTCTATTCCGCTGGTGATCCTTTCCGGACAGGTCGCGACATCACTGATTGGCTATGATGCGTTTCAGGAGTGCGACATGGTCGGGATTTCGCGTCCCGTCGTGAAGCACAGCTTCCTTGTCAAGCAAACCGAAGACATTCCTGGCATTCTGAAGAAGGCGTTCTGGCTGGCGGCAAGCGGGCGCCCGGGGCCGGTGGTGGTCGATCTCCCTAAAGATATCCTGAACCCGGCAAACAAGCTGCCTTATGTCTGGCCGGAATCGGTGAGCATGCGCTCTTACAACCCAACAACGCAGGGCCACAAAGGTCAGATCAAACGCGCGCTGCAAACGCTGCTGGCCGCTAAAAAACCGGTGGTCTATGTCGGTGGCGGGGCCGTCAATTCAGCGTGTGAGGCACAGCTTCGTGAACTGGTTGAAAAGCTCAATCTTCCTGTTGCGTCATCGCTGATGGGACTCGGAGCGTTTCCCGCTACCCACCGACAGGCGCTCGGCATGTTGGGTATGCACGGTACCTATGAAGCCAACATGACGATGCATCATTCTGACGTCATCTTTGCCGTTGGCGTGCGTTTTGACGATCGTACCACCAACAACCTGGCGAAGTATTGCCCGAACGCCACCGTGCTGCACATTGATATCGATCCGACGTCAATTTCAAAAACGGTGTCTGCTGATGTACCTATCGTCGGCGACGCGCGACAGGTCCTTGAACAAATGCTGGATCTGCTGGCGCTGGAAAACACAGCGCAGCCGCTGGATGAAATCCGTGACTGGTGGCAGCAAATTGAGCAATGGCGCGCGCGGCAGTGTCTGAAATATGACACCCAAAGCGAGCATATTAAGCCGCAGGCGGTCATCGAAACGGTATGGCGACTGACGAAAGGCGACGCGTATGTGACCTCTGACGTGGGCCAGCATCAAATGTTTGCCGCCCTCTATTATCCGTTTGATAAACCGCGTCACTGGATCAACTCGGGAGGTTTAGGCACGATGGGCTTTGGCCTGCCTGCCGCGCTGGGCGTGAAGCTGGCGCTGCCCAATGAAACCGTCGTCTGCGTGACCGGAGACGGCAGTATTCAGATGAACATTCAGGAACTTTCCACCGCGATGCAATATGAGCTGCCGGTACTGGTGCTCAACCTTAATAACGGCTATCTCGGTATGGTGAAGCAGTGGCAGGATATGATCTACTCGGGCCGCCACTCTCAGTCATATATGAAATCGCTGCCGGATTTTGTTCGTCTTGCTGAAGCTTACGGTCATATAGGGATGCGGGTGACCGATCCGGCTGAGCTGGAAACGAAGCTCGCCGAAGCGCTTGAGCACGTTAAAAACAACCGTCTCGTCTTTATGGATGTCATCGTTGATGGAACCGAGCACGTTTATCCGATGCATATTCGCGGCGGCGGTATGGACGAGATGTGGTTAAGCAAAACGGAGAGAACCTGATATGCGCCGGATATTATCGGTATTACTGGAAAACGAGTCTGGCGCACTGTCGCGCGTCATTGGGCTTTTTGCGCAGCGTGGCTATAACATTGAAAGCCTGACCGTGGCGCCAACGGACGATCCGACGCTGTCGCGTATGACGATTCAGACCGTTGGCGATGCCAAGGTAATTGAGCAGATCGAGAAACAGCTGCATAAGCTGGTCGATGTGCTGCGCGTAAGCGAGCTAGGGCAGGGCGCTTACGTTGAGCGTGAGGTCATGCTGGTCAAAATACAGGCCAGCGGTTACGGGCGCGAAGAGGTCAAACGCAATGCGGATATCTTCCGCGGACAGATCATCGACGTCACGCCTTCTCTTTATACGGTTCAACTGGTCGGAACCAGTGACAAGCTGGACGCTTTCCTGGCATCCGTGCGGGATGTAGCAAAAATTGTTGAGGTGGCGAGATCGGGGATCGTTGGTCTGTCACGCGGCGAGAAAATCATGCGGTAGTTGTTAAAAAGGTTCGCCTCTTTCAGCCCGGTCACCAAAGCCGGGCTTTTTTTTGCGTAATCAGCCGACAACGCAGATAAAAGCGGTTGCCGCGAAGGCTTTTCTGCGTTTAGATGTTAAAAGATTTAACCATAACCTTGACAGGGCCATGGACTCTTTTCTTTTTTTAAGGGGCAATTGTGAAACTGGATGAAATCGCCCGGCTAGCCGGCGTGTCACGAACAACGGCCAGCTATGTGATTAACGGCAAAGCAAAGCAGTACCGCGTCAGCGATAAGACCGTTGAAAAAGTTATGGCGGTGGTTCGTGAGCATAACTACCATCCGAATGCTGTCGCTGCCGGCCTGCGTGCCGGGCGCACCCGCTCTATTGGTCTGGTGATCCCGGATCTGGAAAACACCAGCTATACCCGTATCGCCAACTATCTCGAACGTCAGGCCCGCCAGCGCGGTTACCAGCTGCTGATAGCCTGTTCTGAAGACCAGCCCGATAACGAGATGCGCTGCATTGAACATCTGCTCCAGCGTCAGGTCGATGCCATCATCGTCTCGACCTCCTTACCGCCGGAGCATCCGTTTTACCAGCGCTGGGCGAACGATCCGTTCCCCATCGTGGCTCTGGACCGCGCGCTCGATCGTGAGCATTTCACAAGCGTAGTGGGTGCCGATCAGGATGACGCGGAAATGCTGGCCGCTGAGCTGAGAACCTTCCCCGCTGAAACGGTGCTGTATCTTGGCGCGCTGCCCGAGCTTTCCGTAAGCTTCCTGCGTGAGCAAGGGTTCAGAACCGCCTGGAAAGACGATCCGCGTGAAGTCCACTATCTCTATGCCAACAGCTATGAACGCGAAGCCGCTGCGCAGCTGTTCGAAAAATGGCTGGAGACGCACCCGATGCCCCAGGCGCTGTTCACCACGTCATTTGCCCTTCTGCAGGGGGTAATGGATGTCACCTTGCGTCGTGAAGGCAAGCTTCCCTCTGACCTGGCGATCGCCACGTTTGGGGATAACGAGCTTCTCGATTTCCTTCAGTGCCCGGTGCTGGCGGTGGCCCAGCGTCACCGAGATGTAGCGGAACGCGTCCTGGAGATTGTTCTGGCGAGCCTGGATGAGCCGCGCAAACCGAAGCCGGGTCTGACGCGTATCAAACGTAATCTCTATCATCGCGGAATTTTGAGCCGTCATAAATGAAATGACGGGGCGGCGAAAAACCGCCCCTTTTTACTGGAATAATTGGCCGAGTTAATTCCCGCAATGAAATTAGGATAATTCTTGAGAGTTCCTAATCTACTATTTTTCTTAATTCATTTTGCCGTTTAAAATGGTCCTTAAAGAATCATGAAGCGATTTTTAAAAGCCTCTCTTTGTATTACTTTGTTACAAACCCTCTTCGGTCGATGAATATTCAGACGTTTTTCCTTCCCCCCGACCGGCCAGCAACGCAACCGCCGCTTCTACCGACCGATTGAGCGAATCTGGCGCTGTCATCCCCTGACAATCTGTCATAAAATGCTGCCCGCGTCGCAAACTGACACTTTATATTTATCTGCGATGATATTGAGTGAGCCTTAACGCTAGTGTGCATATTCGGTTTTTTTCTTACAAATATTCATAACGTTAATTTTGCCTCGCCAGTTGTGCAGTTATTAACCGGGACTGTTTATCTCTGTAAATAGTGGGCATACAGCCTCGTATAGGGAGAGTCCTGGCTTGACAAGCTTTTCCCTCGCTCCGTAAACTCCTTCAGGTGGGAATTTGTGGGTTAAAGTGGTGAGGAGGGGTGAGACTGGCATGTTCCGTGGAGCAACGTTAGTCAATCTCGACAGCAAGGGGCGTTTATCGGTACCAACCCGATACCGCGACCAGCTGATTGAGAATGCTTCGGGTCAAATGGTTTGCACCATTGACATTAACTCCCCCTGCCTGCTGCTTTACCCCTTGCCTGAATGGGAAATCATTGAGCAAAAGCTGTCGCGACTGTCGAGCATGAACCCGCAGGAACGCCGCGTGCAGCGGCTCTTATTGGGACATGCCAGTGAATGTCAGATGGATAACGCCGGGCGATTACTGATTGCTCCTGTGTTGCGGCAACATGCCGGTCTGACCAAAGAAGTGATGCTGGTCGGGCAGTTCAACAAGTTTGAACTGTGGGACGAAACGACCTGGTATCAACAGGTCAAGGAAGATATCGACGCTGAGCAGTCTGATTCCGCAACTTTATCGGAACGGCTGCAGGACTTGTCTCTATAAATATGATGGAAAATTATAAACATAAAACCGTGTTACTGGACGAGGCCGTGAACGGCCTGAATATTCGTCCGGATGGCATCTACATTGATGGCACGTTTGGTCGCGGTGGTCACTCGCGTTTGATCCTCTCCCAGCTTGGAGAGGAAGGACGCCTGCTGGCAATCGATCGCGATCCGCAGGCGATTGCCGTTGCACAGACCATCAATGACCCACGCTTTTCCATCGTGCATGGACCTTTCTCTGCGCTCGCGGATTACGTGGCCGAGCGCGATCTTACGGGCAAGATCGACGGGATTCTTCTCGATCTTGGCGTCTCTTCACCCCAGCTTGATGATGCAGAACGCGGCTTCTCCTTTATGCGCGATGGTCCGCTGGATATGCGGATGGACCCGACGCGCGGCCAGTCTGCCGCCGAATGGCTACAGACCGCTGACGAAGCAGATATTGCCTGGGTGATCAAAACCTTCGGCGAAGAACGTTTTGGCAAGCGCATTGCGCGCGCCATCGTTGAGCGCAACCGCATTGAGCCGATGACCCGCACCAAAGAGTTGGCCGAGGTGATCGCGGCGGCAACGCCGGTGAAGGATAAGCACAAACATCCCGCGACCCGTACCTTTCAGGCGGTTCGCATCTGGGTAAACAGTGAACTGGAGGAAATAGAGCTGGCGCTAAAAAGCTCGCTCGACGTGCTGGCCCCGGGTGGGCGGTTATCCATCATCAGCTTCCATTCGCTGGAAGACCGCATTGTAAAACGCTTCATGCGTGAACAGAGCCGCGGTCCTCAGGTTCCAGCGGGGCTGCCGATGACGGAAGAACAACTCAGGAAGCTGGGGGGCCGTCAGTTGCGAGCATTAGGCAAGTTGATGCCGGGCGAAGAAGAGGTGGCAGAGAATCCACGTGCCCGTAGTTCAGTGCTGCGAGTTGCAGAGAGGACGAACGCATGATCGGCAGAGTGACAGAAACCCTAAGCAAAGTTAAGGGATCGTTAGGAAGCAACGAGCGCCATGCCTTGCCTGGCGTGATCGGCGACGATCTTTTGCGATTCGGGAAACTGCCACTCTGCCTGTTCATTTGCATCATTGTTACGGCAGTTACGGTGGTGACCACAGCTCACCATACACGTTTATTGACTGCGCAACGCGAGCAACTGGTGCTGGAACGCGATGCGCTGGATATTGAATGGCGAAATCTGATCCTTGAAGAAAACGCGCTCGGCGATCACAGCCGGGTTGAACGGATCGCAACGGAAAAGCTGCAGCTGCAGCATGTTGATCCTTCCCAGGAAAATATCGTAGTACAAAAATAAGGGAACACGCGACGCATGAAAGCAGCGGCAAAAACGCTTAAACCAAAACGTCAGGAAGAACAGGCCAACTTCATCAGTTGGCGTTTTGCGTTGCTTTGCGGCTGCATTTTACTGGCGCTGGGTTTCCTGCTGGGACGCGTGGCGTGGTTGCAAATCATCGCCCCTGACATGCTGGTACGCCAGGGCGATATGCGCTCCCTTCGCGTTCAGGAAGTGTCGACTTCTCGCGGAATGATCACTGACCGTTCAGGTCGCCCGCTGGCGGTGAGCGTGCCGGTGAAGGCGATCTGGGCCGATCCGAAAGAGCTGCACGACGCCGGTGGCATCACGCTTGATAACCGCTGGAAAGCGCTTTCAGATGCGCTCAAAATGCCGCTGGATCAGCTAGCCTCCCGCGTCAACGCGAACCCGAAAGGGCGTTTTATCTATCTGGCGCGCCAGGTTAACCCTGACATGGCGGACTACATTCGGAAACTGAAGCTGCCGGGCATTCATCTGCGCGAAGAATCCCGTCGTTACTATCCGTCCGGAGAAGTAACCGCTCACCTCATCGGCTTCACCAACGTCGACAGCCAGGGGATTGAAGGCGTTGAAAAAAGCTTCGATAAGTGGCTCACCGGCCAGCCTGGCGAGCGAATTGTGCGTAAGGACCGCTACGGGCGCGTTATTGAAGATATCTCCTCTACGGACAGCCAGGCGGCGCACAACCTGGCTCTGAGTATCGACGAGCGCCTGCAGGCGCTCGTCTACCGCGAGCTGAACAACGCCGTGGCGTTTAACAAGGCAGAATCCGGCAGCGCCGTGCTGGTGGATGTCAGCACCGGAGAAGTGCTGGCCATGGCCAACAGTCCTTCCTACAACCCGAACAACTTTACCGGCACCGCAAAAGATGCGATGCGTAACCGGGCGATTACAGACGTGTTCGAACCCGGCTCCACGGTGAAGCCGATGGTGGTGATGACGGCGCTTCAGCGCGGTATCGTCAATGAAAACACGGTCCTGAACACGATCCCTTACCGTATTAACGGCCACGAGATTAAAGACGTGGCGCGCTACAGCGAATTGACCCTGACCGGGGTGTTACAGAAGTCGAGTAACGTCGGTGTTTCAAAGCTGGCGTTAGCGATGCCGTCCTCAGCGTTAGTAGAGACTTACTCACGTTTTGGACTGGGAAAGGCGACCAATTTGGGGTTGGTCGGAGAACGCAGTGGCTTATATCCTCAAAAACAACGGTGGTCTGACATAGAGAGGGCCACCTTCTCTTTCGGCTACGGGCTAATGGTAACCCCGTTACAGTTAGCGCGAGTCTACGCAACGATTGGCAGCTACGGCGTCTATCGCCCGCTGTCCATCACCAAAGTTGATCCACCGGTTCCGGGCGAGCGTATCTTCCCGGAATCCATCGTTCGTACCGTTGTGCACATGATGGAAAGCGTGGCGCTGCCGGGCGGCGGCGGCGTGAAGGCGGCCATCAAAGGCTACCGCATCGCCATTAAAACCGGTACGGCGAAAAAGGTGGGGCCAGACGGCCGCTACATCAACAAATACATTGCCTATACCGCAGGCGTTGCGCCTGCAAGCAATCCGCGTTTTGCGCTGGTGGTCGTGATTAACGATCCACAGGCGGGTAAATACTACGGCGGCGCCGTTTCCGCGCCTGTGTTTGGCGCCATCATGGGCGGCGTGTTACGCACCATGAACGTTGAACCAGATGCGCTGGCGACGGGCGAAAAAAGTGAATTTGTAATTAATCAAGGCGAGGGTACAGGTGGCAGATCGTAATTTGCGCGACCTTCTCGCTCCGTGGGTGCCAAATGCACCGGAGCGAGCACTGCGAGAGATGGTACTGGACAGCCGCGTGGCTGCTTCTGGCGATCTTTTTGTGGCGGTGGTTGGTCATCAGGCGGACGGGCGTCGTTATATCCCGCAGGCGATTGCGCAAGGTGTGGCTGCCATTATTGCTGAGGCTAAAGACGAGGCAACCGACGGTGAGATCCGTGAAATGCACGGGGTGCCGGTTATCTATCTCAGCCAGTTGAATGAGCGTCTCTCTGCACTGGCAGGACGTTTTTATCACGAACCTTCCGACCAGCTGCGTCTGGTTGGCGTGACGGGCACGAACGGAAAAACCACCACCACGCAGCTGATGGCGCAGTGGGCTCAGCTGCTGGGTGAAACCGGCGCGGTGATGGGGACCGTGGGTAACGGCCTGCTGGGCAAAGTGAGCCCGACGGAAAACACCACCGGTTCGGCGGTTGACGTACAGCACGTGCTTGCCGGTCTGGCAGGGCAGGGGGCAACCTTTGCCGCGATGGAAGTTTCTTCGCACGGCCTGGTCCAGCACCGCGTCGCGGCACTGAAGTTTGCTGCTTCAGTGTTCACCAACCTGAGCCGCGATCACCTTGATTATCATGGTGATATGGAGCACTACGAAGCCGCCAAATGGCTGCTGTTCTCTACTCACCATTACGGCCAGGCCATCATCAACGCCGACGACGAAGTGGGCCGCCGCTGGCTTGCGAAGCTGCCAGACGCGGTAGCGGTGTCGATGGAAGACCATATCAATCCGAACTGCCACGGCCGCTGGCTGAAGGCCGTTGACGTTAACTATCACGACAGTGGCGCGACGATCCGCTTTGCCTCTTCCTGGGGTGAAGGTGAAATTGAAAGCCGCCTGATGGGGGCGTTCAACGTCAGCAACCTGCTGCTGGCGCTGGCAACGCTGCTGGCGCTGGGTTATCCGATGGCGGAACTGCTGAAAACGTCAGCGCGTCTACAGCCGGTTTGCGGCCGTATGGAAGTGTTTAGCGCGCCGGGCAAACCGACCGTGGTTGTCGATTATGCCCACACGCCGGATGCGCTGGAAAAAGCGCTGGAAGCGGCACGCCTGCACTGCACCGGTAAACTCTGGTGCGTCTTCGGCTGCGGTGGCGATCGCGACAAAGGTAAACGTCCCCTGATGGGCGCCATTGCGGAGCAGTTCGCGGACATTCCTGTGGTCACCGATGACAATCCGCGTACCGAAGAGCCGCGCGCCATCATCAACGACATTCTGGCGGGTATGCTGGACGCCGGTCGCGCCCGTGTGGTGGAAGGCCGCGCGGAAGCCGTGACAAACACCATCATGCAGGCAAAAGAAAATGATGTCGTTCTGCTGGCCGGTAAAGGCCATGAAGACTATCAGATTGTTGGCAATCGTCGTCTGGACTACTCCGACCGCGTAACGGCAGCGCGTCTGCTGGGAGTCGTCGCATGATTAGCATTACCTTAAGCCAGGCCGCTGCGGTACTGCACGGCGAGCTGCTGGGCCAGGATCTGACCATTGACGCGGTCACCACCGACACCCGCAAAGTGACCGCGGGCTGTCTGTTTGTGGCGCTGAAAGGCGAACGTTTTGACGCGCATGATTTTGCCGGACAGGCCAAAGAAAACGGCGCTGGCGCGCTGCTGGTCAGCCGCAGGCTGGATATCGATTTGCCGCAGATTGTCGTGAACGATACGCGTCTCGCGTTCGGTGAACTGGCCGCCTGGGTTCGTCAGCAGGTGCCTGCTCGCGTTGTCGCGCTGACCGGGTCATCGGGCAAAACGTCAGTGAAAGAGATGACGGCGGCGATCCTCAGCCAGTGCGGCAATACGCTTTATACCGCGGGCAACCTCAATAATGACATCGGCGTGCCGATGACATTGCTTCGCCTGACCAAAGAGCACGACTATGCGGTGATCGAGTTAGGGGCAAACCACCAGGGTGAAATCGCCTGGACCGTGAGCCTGACTTGCCCGGAAGCGGCGCTGGTGAATAACCTTGCGGCAGCGCATCTGGAAGGCTTTGGCTCGCTGGAAGGCGTGGCGAAAGCGAAAGGCGAAATCTACACCGGTCTGCCTGCTGACGGCATTGCCATTCTCAATGCCGACAACAACGACTGGCTGAACTGGCAGAGCATCATTGGCTCGCGTAAAACCTGGCGCTTCTCGCCGAACGCGGCCAACAGTGACTTTACCGCGACCAATATCCATGTGACGTCGCACGGTACGGAATTCACGCTTGCTACCCCAACGGGTGACGTAGACGTGCTGTTACCGCTGCCGGGACGCCATAACATCGCCAATGCGCTGGCGGCAGCGGCCTTGTCGACGGCGGTGGGAGCGTCACACGAGGCGATTAAAACCGGGCTGGCGAATTTGAAAGCCGTGCCGGGACGCCTGTACCCGATCCCGCTTGCAGAAAACAAATTGCTGCTGGATGACTCCTACAACGCGAACGTCGGCTCAATGACGGCGGCGGTGCAGGTGCTATCTGAAATGCCGGGCTACCGCGTCATGGTGGTTGGCGACATGGCGGAGCTGGGCGATGAAAGCGAAGCCTGTCATACCCAGGTGGGTGAAGCGGCGAAAGCGGCGGGACTGGACTGCGTGCTGAGCGCAGGAAAACTGAGCCAGGCGATTAGCCATGCCAGCGGCGTTGGCGAACATTTTGCCGACAAAGCCGCGTTGATTGAGCGCCTTAAGGCATTAATTACAGAAAAACAAATTGTGACAGTGTTAGTGAAAGGTTCACGTAGTGCCGCCATGGAAGAGGTTGTGCACGCATTACAGGAGAACGGGACATGTTAGTTTGGCTGGCCGAACATTTGGTCAAATATTATTCAGGCTTTAACGTCTTTTCGTATCTGACGTTTCGCGCCATCGTCAGCCTGCTGACTGCGCTGTTCATCTCGTTGTGGATGGGTCCGCGCATGATTGCCCGTCTGCAAAAACTCTCTTTCGGTCAGGTCGTACGTAACGACGGTCCGGAGTCGCACTTCAGCAAGCGCGGTACGCCGACGATGGGCGGGATCATGATCCTGACCGCGATCGTCGTTTCCGTACTGCTGTGGGCTTATCCGTCTAACCCGTACGTCTGGTGCGTGCTGACCGTACTGGTGGGCTACGGCATTATCGGATTTGTGGATGATTACCGTAAAGTCGTCCGCAAAGACACGAAGGGCCTGATTGCCCGCTGGAAGTATTTCTGGATGTCAGTGATTGCGCTGGGCGTCGCCTTCGCGCTGTATCTGGCAGGAAAAGATACGCCCGCCACCGAGCTGGTGGTGCCCTTCTTTAAAGACGTGATGCCGCAGCTGGGGCTGTTCTACATCCTGCTGGCCTACTTTGTGATTGTTGGTACCGGTAACGCCGTTAACCTGACCGATGGCCTGGATGGTCTGGCGATTATGCCAACCGTCTTCGTGGCGGCTGGTTTTGCGCTGGTGGCGTGGGCGACCGGTAACATGAACTTTGCGAACTACCTGCACATTCCTTATCTGCGTCACGCGGGTGAGCTGGTGATCGTCTGTACGGCGATAGTCGGCGCGGGGCTGGGCTTCCTCTGGTTCAACACCTATCCGGCGCAGGTCTTTATGGGTGACGTCGGTTCTCTGGCTTTGGGCGGCGCGCTCGGCATTATCGCCGTGCTGCTGCGTCAGGAGTTCCTGCTGGTGATCATGGGCGGCGTGTTTGTGGTTGAAACCCTGTCGGTGATTTTGCAGGTCGGCTCCTTCAAGCTGCGCGGTCAGCGCATCTTCCGTATGGCGCCGATCCACCACCACTATGAACTGAAAGGCTGGCCGGAGCCGCGCGTGATTGTGCGCTTCTGGATTATTTCGCTGATGCTGGTGCTGATTGGCCTGGCAACGCTGAAGGTACGTTAATCATGGCAGATTACCAGGGTAAAAAAGTCGTTATCATTGGGTTAGGCCTCACTGGCCTCTCCTGCGTGGACTTTTTCCTTGCGCGCGGTGTGACGCCGCGCGTGATGGATACGCGTGTCTCTCCGCCGGGTCTGGACAAGCTGCCGGAACAGGTTGAACGCCACCTTGGTGGTCTGAATGATGACTGGCTGCTGGCAGCCGATCTGATTGTCGCCAGCCCGGGTATGGCGCTGGCGCACCCTTCACTGAGCGCTGCTGCGGATGGGGGCGTTGAGATTGTCGGCGATATCGAGCTGTTCTGCCGCGAAGCGCAGGCGCCGGTTATCGCGATCACCGGTTCTAACGGCAAAAGCACCGTCACTACCCTGGTGGGTGAAATGGCGAAAGCCGCAGGCATGAACGTAGGGGTAGGCGGCAATATCGGTCTGCCCGCGCTGATGCTGCTGGACAAAGGCTGCGAGCTGTACGTTCTGGAACTTTCCAGCTTCCAGCTTGAAACCACCTCCAGCCTGCATGCGGCGGCGGCAACGATCCTCAACGTGACGGAAGATCATATGGATCGGTATCCGTTTGGTCTGCAGCAGTATCGCGCGGCCAAGCTGCGTGTTTACGAAAATGCCAAAGTTTGCGTGGTTAACGCCGACGACGCGCTGACCATGCCGGTGCGCGGCGCGGACGAGCGCTGCATCAGCTTTGGTATCACCATGGGTGATTATCATCTGAACCGCCAGCTGGGCGAAACCTGGCTGCGCGTGAAAGGTGAAAAGGTGCTGAACGTGAAGGAGATGAAGCTTTCCGGCCAGCACAACTATACCAATGCCCTGGCGGCGCTGGCACTGGCAGATGCCGTAGGGCTGCCGCGCTCTTCCAGCCTGAAAGCGTTGACCACGTTTTCCGGCCTGGCACACCGTTTCCAGCTGGCGCTGGAGCATAACGGCGTGCGCTGGATTAACGACTCCAAAGCGACCAACGTGGGAAGCACGGAGGCCGCGCTGAACGGTCTGCACGTTGACGGCACCCTGCATCTTCTGTTGGGTGGCGACGGCAAATCTGCTGATTTCTCCTCCCTGAAACAGTACCTCACCGGCGATAACATCCGCCTGTACTGCTTTGGCCGTGACGGCAGCGAGCTGGCTGAACTACGCCCGGAAGTTGCTGAGCAAACTGAAACGATGGAACAGGCGATGCGCCTGATTGCCCCGCGCGTGCAGCCTGGCGACATGGTTCTGCTCTCCCCGGCGTGCGCCAGCCTCGATCAATTTAAAAATTTCGAACAGCGTGGCGATGTCTTTACCCGCCTTGCGAAGGAGTTAGGCTGATGCGTTTATCTCTCCCTCGCCTGAAAATGCCGCGCCTGCCAGGATTTGGAATTCTGGTGTGGCTGTTTGCGGCGCTGAAAGGCTGGGTGATGGCTTCACGGGATAAAGATTCCGATAGCCTGATTATGTACGACCGCACCCTGTTCTGGCTGACGCTGGGGCTGGCGGCGATCGGCTTTATCATGGTGACCTCAGCCTCTATGCCCGTTGGACAGCGTCTGGCGAACGATCCCTTCCTGTTCGCCAAGCGTGACGGGCTGTACATCATTCTGGCGTTCTGCCTGGCGCTGGTAACGCTTCGTCTGCCGATGGCGTTCTGGCAGCGCCACAGTACCGCGATGCTGATCGCCTCCATTATCATGCTGCTGATCGTGCTGGTTGTCGGGAGCTCCGTTAACGGGGCATCACGCTGGATCGCCTTCGGCCCGCTGCGTATTCAGCCTGCGGAGTTCACCAAGCTTTCGTTATTCTGCTACCTGGCAAACTACCTGGTGCGAAAAGTCGATGAGGTGCGTAACAACCTTCGCGGCTTCTTAAAGCCGATGGGCGTCATTCTGGTGCTGGCGATCCTGCTGCTGGCGCAGCCTGACCTCGGGACCGTTGTCGTACTGTTTGTCACCACGCTGGCGATGCTGTTCCTGGCAGGGGCCAAGCTGTGGCAGTTCATCGCCATTATCGGAATGGGAATATCAGCAGTGGTGCTGCTGATCCTCGCCGAGCCTTACCGTATCCGCCGCGTGACCTCGTTCTGGAACCCATGGGAAGATCCGTTCGGTAGCGGTTACCAGCTGACGCAGTCGCTGATGGCGTTTGGCCGCGGTGAAGTCTGGGGGCAAGGTCTGGGCAACTCGGTGCAGAAACTGGAGTATTTACCGGAGGCGCACACCGACTTCATCTTCTCCATTATTGGGGAAGAACTGGGTTATATCGGTGTGGTATTAGCGCTTTTAATGGTATTCTTCGTCGCTTTCCGCGCCATGTCGATTGGCCGAAAAGCGCTGGAGATCGATCACCGCTTCTCAGGCTTCTTAGCCTGCTCAATTGGTATCTGGTTTAGCTTCCAGGCACTGGTTAACGTCGGGGCCGCAGCGGGTATGCTGCCGACCAAAGGTCTGACGTTGCCGCTGATCAGCTATGGTGGTTCGAGCCTGTTGATCATGTCGACGGCCATTATGTTTTTGTTACGCATAGATTATGAGACGCGTCTGGAGAAAGCCCAGGCGTTTACACGAGGTTCACGATGAATCAACCGAAGCGGTTAATGGTGATGGCAGGCGGTACCGGTGGACACGTGTTCCCGGGGCTGGCGGTTGCGCACCATTTAATGGAGCAGGGCTGGCAGGTACGCTGGCTGGGAACCGCAGACCGCATGGAAGCCGACCTGGTACCGAAGCACGGTATTGAGATCGACTTTATTCGTATTTCCGGCCTGCGAGGCAAAGGCCTCAAGGCCATGCTGCTGGCGCCGGTGCGTATTTTTAATGCCTGGCGTCAGGCGCGCACCATCATGAAGCGCTTTAAGCCCGATGTGGTGCTGGGTATGGGCGGCTATGTTTCTGGTCCCGGCGGGCTGGCCGCGTGGTCGTTAGGCATTCCCGTTGTTCTGCACGAGCAGAACGGTATTGCCGGTCTGACCAACAAGTGGCTGGCGAAAATCGCCACCAAAGTGATGCAGGCGTTTCCCGGTGCGTTTCCGAAAGCGGACGTGGTGGGTAACCCGGTGCGTGTCGACGTGCTGGCGCTGCCTCTACCGGATGCCCGCCTGGCGGGACGTGAAGGCCCGGTTCGTATTTTGGTCGTTGGTGGTTCTCAGGGTGCGCGCATTCTGAATCAAACAATGCCGCAGGTGGCGGCAAAGCTGGGTGATGCCGTGACTATCTGGCACCAAAGCGGTAAAGGCGCTCAGCAGACCGTTGAGCAGGCGTACGCTGATGAAGGCCAGCCGCAGCATAAAGTGACGGAATTTATTGACGATATGGCCGCAGCCTATGCCTGGGCCGATGTCGTGGTCTGCCGCTCTGGCGCGCTGACGGTGAGCGAAATCGCCGCCGCCGGCTTGCCAGCGCTGTTCGTGCCGTTCCAGCACAAAGACCGACAGCAGTACTGGAACGCGCTGCCGCTTGAGAAAGCCGGCGCGGCGAAAATTTTTGAGCAGCCACACTTTACCGCCGATGCGGTCGCCACCACCCTGGCGGGCTGGAACAGAGACGCACTGCTGGAGATGGCACAGCGCGCGCGCGCTGCCGCTATCCCGGATGCGACAGAACGGGTGGCAAAAGAAGTGAGTCTGGCAGCCCAGGCTTAACCCTCGCAGCGCGTGTTGCGCTGCACGAATTTTAAGTAGTCGATGGCGTTTAGAGAATGAATACACAACAACTGGCAAAACTGCGTTCAATCGTGCCCGAGATGCGTCGCGTCCGGCACATTCACTTTGTTGGCATCGGTGGTGCCGGCATGGGCGGTATTGCCGAAGTGTTAGCTAACGAAGGTTATCAGATCAGCGGGTCCGACCTGGCGCCAAACCCTGTCACGCAGCAGCTTGCGTCGCTTGGGGCGACTATCTATTTCAACCATCGCCCGGAAAACGTGCGCGATGCAAGCGTGGTGGTGGTATCGAGCGCCATCTCCTCTGACAATCCGGAAATCGTTGCCGCGCACGAAGCGCGCATTCCAGTGATCCGCCGCGCAGAAATGCTGGCGGAACTGATGCGGTTCCGTCATGGTATTGCGATTGCCGGTACCCACGGTAAAACCACGACCACGGCGATGGTTTCCAGCATTTATGCGGAAGCGGGTCTCGATCCGACGTTTGTCAACGGCGGTCTGGTGAAAGCCGCAGGCGTCCATGCGCGTCTGGGCCACAGCCGTTATCTGATTGCGGAAGCGGATGAGAGCGACGCGTCGTTCCTGCACCTGCAGCCGATGGTGGCGATTGTCACCAATATCGAAGCTGACCATATGGATACCTACCAGGGCGACTTCGAAAACTTAAAGCAGACCTTCATCAACTTCCTGCACAACCTGCCGTTTTATGGTCGCGCGGTGATGTGCGTGGACGACCCGGTGATCCGCGAGCTGCTGCCGCGCGTCGGTCGTCAAATCACCACCTACGGCTTCAGCGAAGACGCTGACGTCCGCGTGGAAGAGTACAAACAGATTGGTGCGCAGGGGCATTTCACTCTGGCGCGTCAGGACAAAGAGCTGCTGCACGTCACGCTGAATGCGCCAGGGCGCCATAACGCACTTAACGCCGCAGCGGCAGTGGCTGTTGCGACGGAAGAAGGCATTGATGATGAGGCGATCCTGCGCGCGCTGGAAAGCTTCCAGGGGACAGGGCGTCGCTTCGACTTCCTCGGCGAGTTCCCGCTGGATGCGGTGAATGGTAAGCCAGGTACCGCGATGCTGGTGGACGACTACGGTCACCATCCGACGGAAGTCGACGCGACCATCAAAGCCGCACGCGCGGGCTGGCCGGAGAAGAATCTGGTGATGATCTTCCAGCCGCACCGCTTCACGCGTACCCGCGATCTGTATGACGATTTCGCCAGCGTGCTGTCACAGGTGGATACCCTGCTGATGCTGGATGTTTACGCCGCCGGCGAAACGCCAATTCCAGGCGCAGACAGCCGTTCCCTGTGTCGTACCATCCGCGGGCGCGGTAAAGTTGACCCTATTCTGGTTTCTGACCCGGCACAAGTGGCGGAAATTCTGGCACCGGTCCTGACCGGTAACGATCTCATCCTGATTCAGGGTGCGGGAAATATCGGCAAGATCGCCCGTACCTTAGCTGAAATCAAACTGAAGCCGCAAACCCAGGAGGATGAGCATCATGGCTGATAAGATTGCAGTCCTCTCTGGCGGCAACTCCGCCGAGCGCGAGGTTTCTCTGAATTCCGGCGCTGCCGTGCTGGCGGGCCTGCGTGAAGGCGGCGTAAACGCACATATTGTCGATCCAAAAGAGGTCGACGTGACGCAATTAAAAGCGATGGGCTTCGATAAGGTCTTTATCGCGTTACATGGTCGTGGCGGTGAAGACGGAACCCTGCAAGGGCTTCTGGAGCTGATCGGCCTGCCTTACACCGGCAGCGGCGTGATGGCATCCGCCATCTCTATGGATAAACTGCGCAGTAAGTTACTCTGGCAGGGAGCGGGTTTACCCGTTGCGCCGTGGGTGGCGCTGACGCGCGGCGAATTTGAATTGGGCCTGTCGGACAGCGTTAATACACGCATTGCGGCACTGGGCTTACCGGTTATTGTAAAGCCGAGCAGGGAAGGGTCGAGCGTCGGGATGTCAAAGGTCGATAAAGCTGAAGATTTAACATCTGCTTTAGCGCTGGCATTTCAACACGATGAAGAAGTTCTGATTGAAAAATGGCTCAGCGGGCCGGAATTTACCGTCGCGATGCTTGGCGAAGAAATTTTACCGTCAATTCGCATCCAACCCGCCGGAGTCTTCTATGATTATGAGGCGAAGTATCTCTCTGATGAGACGCAATATTTCTGCCCTTGTGGTCTTGAAGCAGAGCGCGAAGCCGAATTACAGTCCCTGGTGCTTAAAGCCTGGAATGTTTTGGGCTGCAGCGGCTGGGGACGCATTGATGTGATGCAGGACAATGACGGGCAGTTTTATCTGCTGGAAGCCAATACCTCACCGGGAATGACCAGCCACAGCCTTGTGCCGATGGCGGCGCGTCAGGCGGGAATGAGCTTCTCGCAGTTAGTCGTACGTATTCTGGACCAGGCGGGCTGATATGTCTCAGGCTGCATTGAACACGCGCAACCGCGATGACGAAGAAGAATACACTTCTTCACGCCGGAGTAATGGAACGCGTCTTGCAGGGATAATTTTCCTGCTCGGGGTGCTGTGCACCGTGTTTATCAGCGGCTGGATGGTGCTGGGCTGGATGGAAGACGCACAGCGGTTGCCGCTGTCAAAGCTGGTGGTGACCGGCGAGCGTCACTACACGCGTAACGATGATATTCGCCAGTCTATTCTGGCGCTGGGATCGCCCGGCACCTTTATGACGCAGGACGTCAATATTATCCAGAGCCAGATTGAACGTCTGCCATGGATAAAACAGGCGAGTGTCAGAAAACAATGGCCTGATGAATTGAAGATTCATCTGGTTGAATATGTGCCCATTGCGCGTTGGAATGATCAGCACATGGTTGACGTAGATGGAAATTCCTTTAGCGTCCCGAGCGATCGTGTCAACAAGCAAAATTTACCGATGTTGTATGGCCCTGAAGGCAGCGAAAACGAAGTATTGCAGGGTTTTCGTGAAATGGGGCAGGTGCTGGCGAAGGACAGGTTTACGTTAAAAGATGCTGCGATGACGGCGCGCCGCTCCTGGCAGCTGACGTTGACGAACGGCATTAAGCTCAACCTGGGACGCGGCGACACAATGAAACGTCTTGCGCGTTTTGTAGAACTTTACCCGGTTTTACAACAGCAGGCGCAGGCGGACGGCAAACGGATAAGCTACGTTGATTTGCGCTATGACTCAGGCGCAGCAGTCGGTTGGGAGCCGGCTCCGGTCGAGGAACCTAATCAGCAACAGAATCAGGCACAGGTACAGGCAGAACAACAATGATCAAGGCGACGGACAGAAAACTGGTAGTTGGACTGGAGATTGGCACCGCGAAGGTTGCCGCTTTAGTAGGGGAAGTTCTGCCCGACGGTATGGTCAATATCATTGGCGTGGGCAGTTGCCCGTCACGTGGTATGGATAAAGGTGGGGTAAACGACCTTGAGTCGGTGGTGAAATGCGTACAGCGCGCCATCGACCAGGCTGAATTAATGGCAGATTGCCAGATTTCTTCTGTCTATCTGGCCCTTTCTGGCAAGCACATTAGCTGCCAGAACGAAATCGGTATGGTGCCGATTTCTGAAGAAGAAGTGACGCAGGAAGACGTTGAAAACGTTGTGCATACGGCAAAGTCCGTGCGCGTTCGCGATGAGCATCGCGTGCTGCACGTGATCCCGCAGGAATATGCGATTGACTACCAGGAAGGGATCAAGAACCCGGTTGGTCTGTCTGGCGTGCGTATGCAGGCAAAAGTGCACCTGATCACATGTCACAACGATATGGCGAAGAACATCGTAAAAGCCGTTGAACGTTGTGGCCTGAAAGTTGACCAACTTATTTTCGCCGGTCTGGCGGCAAGTTATTCCGTGCTGACCGAAGACGAACGTGAACTGGGTGTCTGTGTGGTGGATATCGGTGGTGGTACAATGGACATGGCCGTGTATACCGGCGGTGCGTTGCGCCACACCAAAGTGATCCCTTACGCAGGGAACGTTGTGACCAGCGATATTGCTTACGCTTTTGGTACGCCACCGAGCGATGCAGAAGCGATTAAAGTACGCCACGGCTGTGCGCTGGGGTCTATCGTTGGTAAAGATGAGAGCGTTGAGGTGCCGAGCGTGGGCGGCCGTCCGCCGCGTAGCCTGCAGCGCCAGACGTTGGCAGAGGTAATTGAGCCGCGCTATACCGAGCTGCTCAACCTGGTCAACGAAGAGATTTTACAGCTTCAGGAACAGCTTCGTCAGCAGGGTGTTAAGCATCATCTTGCGGCGGGGATTGTATTAACCGGCGGTGCAGCGCAAATTGAAGGTCTTGCGGCCTGCGCTCAGCGCGTGTTCCATACGCAGGTGCGTATTGGTGCGCCGCTGAATATTACCGGTTTAACGGATTATGCTCAGGAGCCGTACTATTCAACGGCTGTGGGCCTGCTCCACTACGGGAAGGAATCTCATCTCAGTGGTGAAGCAGAAGTGGAAAAACGCGTCTCAGTGGGGTCGTGGGTCAAACGACTGAACAACTGGCTGCGAAAAGAGTTTTAATTTTTTAAAGAGACCGGAGAGAATTAGCGGTCTCGGGCGACAGGCACAACGGAGAGAGAAATTATGTTTGAACCTATGGAACTGACCAACGACGCGGTGATTAAAGTCATCGGCGTCGGTGGCGGCGGCGGTAACGCCGTAGAGCATATGGTGCGTGAACGCATTGAAGGTGTTGAATTCTTCGCAGTTAACACCGATGCGCAGGCACTGCGTAAAACGGCAGTTGGCCAGACTATCCAGATCGGCGGTGGCATCACCAAAGGGCTGGGCGCTGGGGCTAACCCGGAAGTCGGTCGCAACGCGGCTGAAGAAGATCGTGAAGCCCTGCGTGCTGCACTGGAAGGTGCGGACATGGTCTTCATCGCAGCAGGCATGGGCGGCGGTACCGGTACCGGTGCAGCACCTGTTGTCGCTGAAGTAGCTAAAGATTTAGGTATCCTGACCGTTGCTGTCGTGACCAAGCCTTTCAATTTTGAAGGCAAGAAGCGTATGGCCTTCGCGGAGCAGGGTATCACCGAGCTGTCCAAGCATGTGGACTCGCTGATCACCATCCCGAACGACAAGCTGCTGAAAGTTCTGGGTCGTGGTATCTCCCTGCTGGACGCCTTCGGCGCAGCAAACGACGTGCTGAAAGGCGCGGTCCAGGGTATCGCAGAACTGATTACCCGTCCTGGCCTGATGAACGTTGACTTTGCAGACGTTCGCACCGTGATGTCCGAAATGGGCTACGCGATGATGGGCTCTGGCGTGGCGAGCGGTGAAGACCGTGCGGAAGAAGCGGCTGAAATGGCGATCTCTTCTCCACTGCTGGAAGATATCGATCTGTCCGGTGCGCGCGGCGTGCTGGTCAACATTACCGCTGGCTTTGACCTGCGTCTGGATGAGTTCGAAACCGTGGGTAATACCATCCGCGCGTTCGCTTCTGACAACGCGACCGTGGTAATCGGTACTTCCCTTGACCCGGAAATGAATGACGAGCTGCGTGTTACCGTTGTTGCGACCGGTATCGGTATGGACAAGCGTCCTGAGATCACCCTCGTGACCAACAAGCAGACTCAGCAACCGGTAATGGATCGTTACCAGCAGCACGGTATGTCTCCTCTGACTCAGGAGCAAAAACCGGCCGCGAAAGTGGTGAACGACCCAACGCCGCAAACGGCAAAAGAGCCAGATTATCTGGACATCCCGGCGTTCCTGCGTAAGCAAGCTGACTAAGAATTGGCTGGAATTTGGGGATTTGCGCTCTTTGTGCTAAACTGGCCCACCGTTAGTGATATACACTCTCGGTTGGATAGTTAATTTGGCGAGATTATACGATGATCAAACAAAGGACACTTAAACGTATCGTTCAGGCGACGGGTGTCGGTTTACATACCGGCAAGAAAGTCACACTGACGTTACGCCCTGCGCCGGCCAATACCGGGGTCATCTATCGTCGCACCGACTTGAATCCACCGGTAGATTTTCCGGCCGATGCCAAATCTGTGCGTGATACAATGCTCTGTACTTGTCTGGTGAACGAGCATGACGTGCGGATTTCTACCGTAGAGCACCTGAACGCCGCCCTGGCGGGTCTGGGTATCGACAACATTATTGTTGAAGTCGATGCGCCAGAAATCCCGATTATGGATGGTAGTGCTGCGCCGTTCGTTTATCTGTTGCTGGATGCCGGCATCGAAGAACTGAACTGTGCGAAGAAATTTGTTCGCATCAAAGAGACCGTTCGCGTCGAAGATGGCGACAAGTGGGCTGAATTCAAACCGTACAATGGTTTCTCGTTGGACTTTACCATCGACTTTAACCATCCGGCGATTGACTCCAGCACCCAGCGCTACGCGATGAACTTCTCTGCTGATGCGTTTATGCGCCAGATCAGCCGCGCACGTACGTTTGGCTTCATGCGTGATATCGAATATCTGCAGTCCCGCGGCCTGTGCCTGGGCGGCAGCTTCGATTGTGCCATCGTTGTTGACGATTATCGCGTACTGAACGAAGACGGCCTGCGTTTTGAAGATGAATTCGTTCGTCACAAAATGCTGGATGCGATCGGCGACCTGTTCATGTGTGGTCACAACATCATTGGTGCATTTACCGCGTTCAAATCCGGTCATGCACTGAACAACAAATTGTTGCAGGCCGTCCTGGCAAAACAGGAAGCCTGGGAATATGTGACCTTTGAAGACGAAGCGGAACTGCCGCTGGCGTTCAAAGCACCGACTATGGTCCTGGCGTAACGGTTAACGCCGTTTCGTAAGAAAAGCGACTGGTTCACCTGGTACTCTCTCCGACCAGGGAAGCCAGTCGTTTTTATTTCTGCCCTTCTTTGATTTGCCCCTCTACTCCCTGGCCATTGTCGGGTGCCGAATAACGGTGTGTTCGCTGCATTATTGACCGTTTTTACCTGCTGCAAGGTGTCATTCCTGCTGCTGCGTATTGGCTTTAGTGGTAATATCTGGGCGCTAAAAAAGAATAATTGAACTCAGCCTGCACTGGCGGGCGATTGTGGTGGAGCAAGTGAGCGGAATACTGACGCGCTGGCGACAATTTGGCAGACGTTACTTCTGGCCGCATCTCTTATTAGGGATGGTCGCGGCGAGTTTCGGCTTGCCTGCGCTCAGCAACAGTGCGGAAGCGGCGACGCCAGCACGTTCCACGACAACTAAACACGATCTCTCGACGCGGGTTAACTTTACTAATCTCGCGTGGCTTGAAGCCAGCCGTCGTCCTAATTTCTCCGTTGATTACTGGCAGCAGCACGCCATCCGCACGGTTATTCGTCATCTGTCGTTCGCGATGGCGCCGCAGACGATGCCTGTTGCTGAAGAGTCGCTGCCGGTTCAGGCTCAGCATCTTGCCCTGCTCGATACGCTTAATGCGCTTCTGACGCAGGATAACCAGCCGCCCGTGACCGTGAGTCAGACGGCGCAAACCTGGTTTGTTCCTCCTGTATCATTCTCCGTTTCGACATGGATTAGCCAGGTTCACGGCATCCGTGCCGGGCCTCAACGCCTCAGCTAAATTAACCTTTTTCAATACCTTAATTTATCTGCCCGTCTGGGGCGTTTGAGAATTTATTATGCTAATCAAATTATTAACCAAAGTTTTTGGTAGTCGTAACGATCGTACCCTGCGCCGTATGCGCAAAGCTGTAAACATCATCAACGGTATGGAACCGGCGATGGAGAAGCTCTCTGATGATGAGCTGAAGGCGAAAACCGCGGAGTTCCGCGCACGCCTGGAAAAAGGCGAAACCTTAGAGAGCCTGATCCCGGAAGCTTTCGCCGTTGTGCGTGAAGCGAGTAAACGTGTGTTCGGCATGCGTCACTTCGACGTTCAATTGCTGGGCGGTATGGTGCTTAATGAACGCTGCATCGCGGAAATGCGTACCGGTGAAGGTAAAACCCTGACCGCAACGCTGCCGGCTTACCTGAATGCACTGACCGGTAAAGGCGTTCACGTCGTTACCGTCAACGACTATCTGGCCCAGCGTGATGCCGAAAACAACCGTCCGCTGTTCGAATTCCTCGGCATGACCGTCGGCATCAACATGTCCGGACTGCCGGCACCCGCCAAGCGCGAAGCCTACAACGCGGACATCACCTACGGCACCAACAACGAATACGGCTTCGACTACCTGCGCGACAACATGGCGTTCAGCCCGGAAGAGCGCGTCCAGCGTAAGCTGCACTATGCGCTGGTGGATGAGGTTGACTCCATTCTGATCGATGAAGCGCGTACCCCGCTGATCATCTCCGGCCCGGCCGAAGACAGCTCTGACATGTACCGTAAAGTCGACAAAATCATTCCACACCTGCTGCGTCAGGAGAAAGAAGACTCCGATACCTTCCAGGGTGAAGGCCACTTCTCCGTAGATGAAAAAGCGCGCCAGGTGAACCTGACCGAACGCGGTCTGGTGAAAATCGAAGAGCTGCTGGTGGCTGAAGGCATTATGGAAGAAGGTGAGTCTCTGTACTCTCCGAGCAACATCATGCTGATGCACCACGTGACCGCCGCGCTGCGCGCCCACGCGCTGTTCACCCGCGACGTTGACTACATCGTGAAAGACGGTGAAGTCATCATTGTCGATGAACACACCGGCCGTACCATGCAGGGTCGTCGCTGGTCTGATGGTCTGCATCAGGCCGTTGAAGCGAAAGAAGGCGTGGACATTCAAAACGAAAACCAGACGCTGGCCTCAATCACCTTCCAGAACTACTTCCGTCTGTATGAGAAGCTGGCGGGGATGACCGGTACCGCAGATACCGAAGCGTTTGAATTCAGCTCCATCTACAAGCTGGATACCGTAGTGGTGCCAACCAACCGTCCGATGATCCGTAAGGATATGCCGGACCTGGTGTACATGACCGAAGCGGAAAAAATTCAGGCGATCATCGAAGATATTCGCGACCGTACTGCCAATGGTCAGCCGGTTCTGGTGGGGACCATCTCCATCGAGAAATCCGAGGTGGTTTCCAATGAGCTGACCAAAGCAGGCATCAAGCACAACGTTCTGAACGCCAAGTTCCACGCTAAAGAAGCGGACATTGTTGCTCAGGCGGGCTATCCGGCAGCCGTGACCATCGCCACCAACATGGCGGGTCGTGGTACCGATATTATGCTCGGCGGTAGCTGGCAGGCTGAAGTCGCTGAGCTGGAAAACCCAACGCCAGAGCAGATCGAGCAGATCAAAGCCGACTGGCAGGTGCGTCACGACGCGGTGCTGGCATCTGGTGGTCTGCACATCATCGGTACCGAGCGTCACGAATCTCGTCGTATCGACAACCAGCTGCGCGGCCGTGCGGGCCGTCAGGGTGATGCCGGTTCTTCCCGCTTCTACCTGTCTATGGAAGATGCGCTGATGCGTATTTTCGCCTCCGACCGCGTGTCCGGCATGATGCGTAAGCTGGGCATGAAGCCTGGTGAAGCCATTGAGCACCCATGGGTGACTAAAGCGATCGCTAACGCCCAGCGTAAAGTGGAAAGCCGCAACTTCGATATTCGTAAGCAGCTGCTGGAATATGATGACGTGGCCAACGATCAGCGTCGCGCGATCTACACCCAGCGTAACGAACTGCTGGACGTGTCCGACGTGAGCGAAACCATCAACAGCATCCGCGAAGATGTGTTCAAAGCCACCATCGACGCGCATATTCCGCCGCAGTCTCTGGAAGAGATGTGGGACGTTGAAGGCCTGCAGGAACGTCTGAAAAACGACTTCGATCTCGATCTGCCAATCAAAGAGTGGCTGGACAAAGAGCCTGAGCTGCATGAAGAGACCCTGCGCGAACGTATCTTTGAAACCGCGCTGGAGGTTTATAAGCGTAAGGAAGAAGTGGTTGGCGCTGAGATGATGCGTCACTTCGAAAAAGGGGTGATGCTGCAGACGCTGGACTCCCTGTGGAAAGAGCACCTGGCGGCGATGGACTACCTGCGTCAGGGTATCCACCTGCGCGGCTATGCGCAGAAAGATCCGAAGCAGGAGTACAAGCGTGAATCCTTCTCCATGTTTGCCTCTATGCTGGAGTCACTGAAGTACGAAGTGATCAGCACCCTGAGCAAGGTTCAGGTGCGCATGCCGGAAGAAGTGGAAGCGATGGAGCAGCAGCGTCGTGAAGAAGCTGAGCGTCTGGCGCAGATGCAACAGCTGAGCCACCAGACTGACGAAAGCGAAGCCGCAGCAGCGATCGCCGCGCAGACCGGCGATCGTAAAGTCGGTCGTAACGATCCGTGTCCGTGTGGTTCCGGTAAAAAATACAAGGCGTGCCACGGCCGCCTGAGCTAAGAACATAACTAACTGAAAAGGCGCAGATATCTGCGCCTTTTTTATGGAAGTGACGCTATGAAAATACTGCAAATTGCCGTCGGGATTATTCGCAACCCGCAAAACCAAATCTTCATCACCCAGCGCGCTGCTGACGCCCATATGGCGAACAAGTGGGAGTTTCCTGGCGGGAAAATCGAATCAGGAGAAACCCCGGAAGAGGCGCTGGTGCGTGAGCTGCAGGAAGAGGTGGGGATTACCCCGCTTGGCGCCACGCTGTTCGATAAGCTGGAGTATCAGTTTCCCGACAGGCACATCACGCTGTGGTTCTGGCTGGTGGAAAGCTGGGAAGGTGAACCCTGGGGAAAAGAGGGACAGCCGGGTAACTGGGTGGAACTTCAGGTCAGTGATGCCGACAAATTCCCGCCAGCCAATGAGCCTGTGATCCGCCGCTTAGCGACAAACATGTAGGCCTGCCGAACGAATCGCCAGCAGGCTTTGAACGTTACTGCTGGCTTTCGCTCCAGTCATCGCTATCCGAGAGGTCGCCTTCGCTCGGAATTCGTTTCTCTTCCGCCGCCCATTCGCCCAGATCAATGAGCTGACAGCGCTTGCAGCAGAACGGGCGAAACGGACTCTCTTCTCCCCAGACGACAGTTTTCCCACAGGTTGGGCAGTTTACGGTGGTGACGTCAGACATTGGCACTCCTTAACAACAGGCCAGTTCAAAATCGAGGCGTTCCGGCACGGTGCCATTTTCACTGTCCAGCGGCATAAAGCGGATCGCGAAACGGCTTTTATGCCCGGAAATTTGTGGATAAAGCTGCTCGCCAAGAGACAAATTTAGACGCAGAAGATCGGCGTCGTCGCCGTTGTCCTGATAAAAACCGTTGAGACTGGTTTGCTTGCGGAACGGGGCAGAGTTACGCACAAGATCGAGGATCAGCGATAGCGTCTGATTCATCGGCTCCAGGCTACCCAGCCAGCTGTTTACCTGGCGATCGCGCTGTTCCTGCGGCATATGCAGCCACATATGCAGCGTTGGCAGATCAAAGCTACAGCAACCGCCCGGTATGCTCAGGCGCTGGCGCACCAGCGCTATCAAACGGTCTTCTCGTAAATATTGCCCAACGCGCGGCGCGGCCATCAGCGTCGTGCTGCTGTTTTTCAACTGCTGGCGTAAGGCGTCAATTCGACTTTGATCCACGCCCGGTACTTCGGCCCAGGCCTGTAATTTACGCTGCTGGCGCTCCAGCTCTTTCAACAGCTCCGTGCGGACATCGCCACGTTCAATCACATCCAGCAGATCGCCTACGTTGCGAAAGAAGTGCAACGCCGTGGCATGATCGTTAACAGGCAGATGTTGTGAAAGCTGTTGGATGAGAAATTCAATGCGCAGCCAGGTACGCATTTTTTCATTAAGCGGGTGCTCAAAAAGGATGTGAGTCGACATTATGGTTTTTCCTGTGCAACGGCCTGCGCGGCGAAGGTTAGATACTGCTCGTGCAGGCGGGCAACATCCGATGCAATGGCATCTGGTGCGCCGTTATTATCAATAACATCATCCGCAACGGCAAGGCGCTGAGCGCGAGTGGCCTGAGCGGCAAGAATTTGTTCAGCATGTTCACGCGAGATGTGGTCGCGCGTCATGGTTCGCTGGATTTGCGTCTCGGGTGTGACATCAATCACCAATACCCGATTGGCTTTTTTATACAGCTGATTTTCTACCAGGAGCGGAACCACCCACAGGACATAGGGCGAGCGGGCTGCGGCTATCTGACGCTGAGTTTCCTGGTGGATAATGGGGTGGAGCAGGGCATTAAGCCAGGCTTTTTCCGCAGAATCGGAAAAAATATATTCGCGAAGCTGACGGCGGTTCAGTGTGCCATCGGCATTGATGATTGCCTGACCGAAATGGTCGGCGATGGCCTTTAGCGCGGGTGTATTGGGCTCTACCACCTGACGGGCAATAATATCAGCATCAATAATCGCGATGCCGAGACGAGAAAACGCGTCCGCAACGGTACTTTTGCCACTACCGATGCCGCCGGTTACTGCGACGATATACCCCATTAAATCAAATCCTGGGAATTATTCATTATGGAAATCAGTTGCTTAAAAAACAAACGTGCGACAGTAATTGTTTGATTCTCTTTACCGGCTTTTTACCAGGTAAATTTATAGGATTGTAGCGTAAAAAAAGAGAATTTCGCAGTCTTGCGGAGCAGGTATTAGTGCGTATGATAGCGTCACTGGAGTTGTGCTTTTAACATATTTGCCTCTAACCCCAGGAATCCGCACATGCGTATCGAAGAAGATCTGAAGTTAGGTTTCAAAGACGTTCTTATCCGCCCTAAACGCTCTACACTGAAAAGTCGCTCAGACGTTGAACTCGAACGTCAATTCACCTTTAAGCATTCCGGTCAGACGTGGTCTGGCGTGCCAATCATTGCTGCCAACATGGATACAGTCGGTACCTTTGAGATGGCAACGGCGCTGGCTCAGTTCGATATTCTTACTGCAGTCCACAAGCACTACACTCCTGAAGAGTGGAATGCGTTTGTTGCGTCCGCCTCTGCTGACGTGGTGAAGCACGTGATGGTTTCCACCGGTACTTCCGACGCCGATTTCGAGAAAACCAAACAGATCCTGAATGCCAACCCGGCGCTTAGCTTCGTTTGTATTGATGTGGCGAACGGTTACTCCGAGCACTTCGTGCAGTTCGTCAGCAAGGCGCGCGAAGCCTGGCCGACCAAAACTATCATTGCGGGCAACGTGGTGACCGGTGAAATGTGTGAAGAGCTGATCCTTTCCGGTGCCGACATTGTGAAAGTGGCCATTGGCCCGGGGTCCGTATGCACCACGCGCGTGAAAACCGGTGTGGGTTATCCGCAGCTTTCCGCGGTCATTGAATGTGCCGACGCGGCGCACGGCCTGGGCGGCCAGATCATCAGCGACGGCGGTTGCACCATGCCGGGCGATGTCGCAAAGGCCTTTGGCGGCGGCGCGGACTTCGTGATGCTCGGCGGTATGCTGGCAGGCCACGAAGAGAGCGGCGGCACCGTGGTGGAAGAGAACGGCGAGAAATTCATGCTGTTTTACGGTATGAGCTCTGAATCCGCGATGACCCGCCACGTCGGTGGCGTGGCTAAATACCGTGCGGCAGAAGGCAAAACCGTGAAGCTGCCTCTGCGCGGCCCGGTTGAAAACACCGCGCGCGACATCCTGGGCGGCCTGCGCTCAGCCTGTACCTACGTGGGTGCATCCCGCCTGAAAGAGCTGACGAAACGCACAACGTTTATTCGCGTTCAGGAGCAGGAAAACCGCGTTTTCAATAGCCTGTAATGGCTTTCGCTGGCGCATGCTTGTGCGCCAGCGCTACTGCACTACCCCGCGCTCATCGCATCTCCCAGATGGAAAATCGGCAGATACATTGCCACCACCAGCGTGCCGATGATAACCCCCGTAACAACCAGGAGCAGTGGCTCCAGAAGCGCCGCCAGGTTGTCTGCACGTTGAAAGGTCTGTTCCGTGTGATGGCGAGCAAGGTTTGCCAGCATGACGTCCAGCGAACCTGATATCTCGCCGGTTCGTAAAAGCTGAATACAGAGCGGGGTAAACATTGCCGCCTTCTGAAAGGACGACCAGACGGGGAGACCTTTTTCAATGTTCTCGCGTATGCTGCGGAGTATTCCCTGCCAGTACCGGCTTTCAACAGTCTCTTCTGCACTTTCAAGCCCCTGTAAGAATGCAATGCCCGCCTGCTGCGTGAGCGACAGCACGGTGAAGATCTGCCCCAGTTTTTGCCCTTTCGCCAGCGCGCCCATTACGGGAAAACTCAGCAGAATACGCTGCCAGCGAGGATGGTGTCGCAGAGGCCAGGCTGCAGTTACGGGAACAAGCAGCATCGCGAACAGCGCAAGGGCATATGACTGCATAAACGCGGCTATCCCCATAACAATTCGCGTCAGCGCCGGAAGCGGGGTATTAAAGGTTTTGTAGATCGCGGCAAATTCGGGCAAAACCAGGGTGACCATTGCCAGCACGACGAGCACGGCCAGCGTCAGGACGATCGCCGGGTAGCGCAGCGCTTTTTTCACCTTCGCGCTGAGCTGCTGCTGCGCTTTTTGCTGCTCTGCAAGCTCTCGGCAGCACGCTTCAAGCTTCCCCGTTAGCTCTCCGGTTTTCACCATTGAGATATGCAGTGGGCTAAAGACCGCTGGCCACCGTTTGAGCGCCTCAGAAAAAGGACAGCCTTCACTGAGTTCATCGGCAACATTTTGCAGTAGCCCCCGCCACGGTTCTACTGGATGTTGGTCTGCCAGCATTTGCAGACTATGCGCGAGCGTCAGCCCGGCCTGCAGGAGCGTTGCGAGCTGACGAAACATCTCGTAGCAGTGATGTGGACGCCAGCGGTGCCTTTGAGCGCATCGGGTCAGGGCCAGAGGATGGAGGTCGTTACGCATCAGCCTGGTGAAGGCTGCGTTGCGGTCGGTGGCCCAGAGTACCCCGTGTCGGGGGGCTCCTTCAGCGGAGATTGCTCGCCAGCGCCAGAGTTGATTAGCAGCCATCGGGCATACCCAGAACACGCACTAACTCTTCAAGCGTGGTCATCCCTTGTTCAACGGTCATGCAGCCGTGTTCAAACAGCGAGATGAGTCCAGCCTGTCGGGCGCTGGCTTCAATCACCTCGGTGCCTGCCCCGCTGGCAATAGCCTGGCGCAGGGGGTTATCGATCTCAAGTACTTCAAAAATGGCCACGCGCCCGTAAAAACCGTGATAACAACGATCGCAGCCTGCAGGCTGCCAGCGAGGAAGTTGCCGCGGCCAAACCGAGCGCGGCAGGTCCGTATGCTCCCCTGTTTTCTGTCGGCAGTACGGGCAAAGGCGCCGAACCAGCCGCTGGGCAATTACCATCGAGAGCGCGGAAGAGATCATCCAGCGCGCCACGCCCATCTGCTCCAGACGAATGAGGGTTTCCGTCGTCGAGTTGGTGTGCAGCGTCGACAATACCAGATGCCCGGTCTGCGCGGCTTTAATGGCAATTTCTGCCGTTTCACCATCGCGAATTTCCCCTACCATAATGATGTCCGGATCCTGACGGAGCAGCGCTCTCAGTACGCTCTGGAATGTTAAGCCCGCGCGGGGGTTAACCTGCGTCTGATTTAACCCCGCAAGCGGGATCTCGATGGGATCCTCCACGCTGCAGATGTTGACGTCAGGGGTGTTACGCGCCTGCAGCGCGCTATAGAGCGTTACGGTTTTGCCGCTGCCCGTCGGGCCGGTGACCAGAATTAGCCCCTGAGGCTGGTGGAGTACCTCATTAAAACAGGCCAGCTGTTTAGCGCTCATGCCAAGCGCGTTCGGCTCCAGCGCCTGCTGAACCTGATGTAGCAAACGCAGCACAATTTTCTCACCGCCGTTGCAGGGAAGCGTGGCGATACGAAACGAGACCGGCTCGTTTGTCAGCTCAATCGTAAACTGACCGTCCTGAGGTAAGCGCCGTTCCGCAATATCCAGATTACCCAGCACTTTTAACCGGGCGCTGAGCATCGTCGCCAGCGCGGCGGAAAGGGGAGGCTGCGGATAAAGTACCCCGTCGATACGTAAGCGGATCTGGCACGCGTGCTCCATTGGTTCGATATGGATGTCAGACGCGCGCTGGTTTACTGCCTGCTGCAGCGTCTGGTTGAGGATATCCACCGCAGAGTGGGGTTGCGAAACGACGGGCAGATGCGATTGCGCGGTTAACTGCCGGTGCTTTTCCATGCGTTCAGCGCTCCAGCATTCGATATCAATCCGCTTCTGGGTCGCGAAGCGCAGGGCCTCCATCAGTTCAGGCGCGGGGGTTCCCACGACGGCGATGCTAATCATGTCGCTGTCACTGGTGAGCAGCAGGGCATGGTGGCGAAGACAAAGCGCCACGAGTTGATCGGTGTTCATTATCCGCTCCTTAGTTAGTGTCGAAGCGGAAGACGTCTTCGCAGGCCTGCTTAAGCGCGCTGTCAGCACTGATATTGCAGTCACGCGTCCAGCCCGTCATACCGTTGCCGTTGCTCCACTGCGGCGTCATGGTTACCGTCAGCCCGTTCAGGCTCTCCTGGCCTGTTAAGGTCACGATCCCTTTTGCCACGCTCATTCCTGAAACGTAACGCGTCGTTGCAGGAGAGGGAATACCGTTACTGCCGGCATCGCAGCTCTCCACGCCGCCGCGATCGAGCGCGCAAAGCTCAATGGCAGTGCGATAGGGAACGAAAGTTTGCAGCATATCGGTGAGGGCTGCTTTACGCAGGTAGTTCTGATAGGCGGGAACGCCGATGGCGCTCAGAATCGCAATAATGCCAATGACCACCATCAGCTCAATGAGTGTGAATCCTTGTTGTCTGTCCATATCTGCTCCTTATGCAAAGTGGCGCTACTTTGTCAGCGGGACAGGGCAGAAACGAGGGGCAAAAAAGATAACGAGAAAGGAGCTTCAGAGAATTCATTCCGTGTTGCAGAGAAGGACAATGGATTTGCGAGCGAGGCTGAAATTCCCCTCTCCGGGCAGAGAGGGGAGCGTGCGTTATTTGAAGCGCATTGAGAGATCGAGGGCGCGAACGTGCTTGGTCAGCGCGCCAACGGAGATGTAATCCACGCCGGTTTCGGCGAACTCACGGATCGTCTCGAAAGTGACGTTTCCGGACACTTCAAGCTGGGCCCGGCCGTTGGTCAGTTTCACCGCCTCGCGCATCTGCTCCGTCTCGAAGTTATCGAGCATGATGATATCGGCCCCGGCCTTAATCGCCTGCTCCAGCTCTTCCAGGCTTTCAACTTCCACCTCAACCGGCACATCCGGATGCAGCCAGAAGGCCTTTTCCACCGCCTGACGCACGGAGCCAGAAGCAATAATGTGGTTCTCTTTAATCAGGAAAGCATCGGATAAGCCCAGACGATGGTTTGCGCCGCCGCCGCAGAGCACCGCGTACTCCAGCGCAGTGCGCAGGCCCGGCAGCGTTTTGCGGGTATCAAGCAGCTGGGTACGGGTGCCGGCCAGCAGGTCAACGTAGCGGCGCACTTCACTGGCGACGCCAGAGAGCGTTTGGACAAAATTGAGCGCGGTACGCTCGCCGGTCAGTAATACGCGGGAAGGACCGTCCAGCTCGAACAGCGGCTGATTGGCGGTCACTGCATCACCATCATCAACGTGCCATGTCACCTGTACATCGTCACCCGCCAGCTGAGTAAAGACCTCTTCAACCCAACGCTTGCCGCAGAAAACGCCCTCCTCACGGGTGATAATGACCGCGTGCGAGCGTGTCTCTTTTGGCAACAATTGTGCGGTAATATCTTTATCGGCGTTAACGTCACCCCCCAGGTCTTCTTTCAACGCATGGGCGACGCTTGCCGGAATATCCATATTAATACGTTCCAGAAGCGCTTCACGTCGGTGGTCGGGGTTGTAGCGGCGAGGCGGCATGATAAAACTCCAAATTGGTAACGAATCATAATATTGAAACATGCTACTCTGAACCGAGTCATTGCACCATACAGAAGGAGTTCCAGCATGTTGTTAGAAAACGGATGGCTGGTGGATGCGCGGCATGTGCCCTCGCCGCACCACGACTGCCGCCCGGAGGATGAAAAGCCCACACTGCTGGTGGTTCATAATATTAGCCTCCCGCCGGGTGAGTTTGGCGGCCCGTGGATCGATGCGTTATTTACGGGAACGATAGATCCCAATGCTCATCCCTTCTTCGCTGAGATTGCGCATCTGCGCGTGTCGGCTCACTGCCTGATTCGCCGTGATGGTGAGGTGGTTCAGTATGTTCCTTTTGATAAGCGCGCCTGGCATGCCGGGGTATCGATGTATCACGGGCGCGAACGGTGCAACGATTTCTCGATTGGGATCGAGCTGGAAGGTACGGACATTACCCCCTATACCGATGCCCAGTATCAGCAGCTGGTTGCTATTACCCGCACGCTTATCGCACTCTACCCGGCAATCGCCGACAATATAACCGGGCACAGCGATATCGCTCCGGCGAGAAAAACCGATCCCGGCCCGGCATTTGACTGGCCGCGGTTTCGCGCCATGCTTGCCGCGTCGTCAGAATAAGGAGATACCATGACGTTGTTTACCATGCTGCTGGTTATCATCGCTGAACGCCTGTTCAAGCTCGGCGAGCACTGGCAACTGGATCACCGGCTGGAGGTGTTATTCCGCCGCATCAAGCACTTTTCCATGCTGCGCACGCTGCTGATGATGGCGGGCGTCATGCTTATTACCTTCCTGCTGCTGCGCTCGCTGTACGGACTCTTTTTCAACGTGCCGCTGCTGGTGGTGTGGATCCTGCTCGGCGTGCTGTGCATTGGTGCGGGCAAGGTGCGTTTGCACTATCACGCCTACCTGAAAGCCGCCTCCCGTGACGATGCCCACGCGCGCGGCGCGATGGCGAGCGAGCTGACGATGATCCACGGCGTGCCGCCGGACTGCGACGAGCGCGAGTTCCTGCGCGAGCTGCAAAACGCGCTGCTGTGGATTAACTTCCGCTACTACCTGGCTCCGCTGTTCTGGTTTGTGGTGGGCGGCCCGTGGGGGCCGGTACTGCTGATGGGCTATGCGTTTCTGCGGGCCTGGCAGACCTGGCTTGCCCGTTATCTGACGCTGCATGAGCGTTTGCTGTCCGGCATTGATGCCATCCTGCACGTGCTCGACTGGCTACCGGTGCGTCTGGTGGGCGTGGTGTACGCCTTAATTGGGCACGGTGAAAAAGCGCTGCCCGCATGGTTCGCTTCTCTTGGGGACCGCCATACGTCCCAGTACCAGGTGTTGACGCGCCTGGCGCAGTTCTCGCTGGCGCGCGAACCGCATACCGACAAGATCGAAACGCCAAAGGCCGCCGTCTCCATGGCGAAGAAAACCTCGTTTGTGGTGGTGGTGATTGTGGCGCTGCTGACGATTTATGGCACGCTGGTGTAACCCAGCGCGCCGCAGAGGCTATAACGTATCCGCAGGCGGGATGCCGAAATCAGGCATCCCGTTTTCGTCCCAGCGGACAAGCTTCAGGCGGGTATGACGGTTCGGATCGTAAAGCGGATCGCCTTCAATTTCGGTGTAATTTCTTGCGTGATACACCAATACATCTTCCCCTTCCGGCGTTTGCGTAAAGCTGTTGTGGCCTGGCCCGTACTGGCGGTTCTCATAGCTGGTGACGAAAACCGGGCGAGGGGATTTGTGCCAGTTTGCCGGGTTTTGCGGATCGGCGTTCAGGTCTATCCACAGTAACCCCATGCAGTAGTTCTCATCGGTGGCGCTGGCGGAGTAGCTGATAAACAGCTTATCGCCGTGAACCAGCACCGCCGGACCTTCGTTGACCCAGAAACCACGGCATTCCCAGTCGTATTCTGGCTTGCTGAGCATCACCGGCTCACCTTTCAGCGTCCACGGGTTCTCCATTTCACACAGATAGAGGTTAGAGTTGCCGGAAATATCCGGGGCTTTTTGCGCCCACAGGTACCAGCGTTTGCCCTGATGAACAAAGGTGGTGGCGTCCAGGGCGAAGGTGTCGAACGGGGTGTTGATTTGCCCTTTCTCGATCCAGGTACCGCTGAGCGGATCGCGGTCCGCACACTCAATCGCAAACATGCGGTGCTGGAACATCCCGAGAGCGTCGAGCGCCTGGGTGTGCGTCGCGGCAAAATAGATGTACCACTTTCCGTCAATGTGGTGCAGTTCCGGTGCCCAAATCAGCTGGCTCATCGGGCCGGTCTCGGGTTTGCGCCAGACCACTACCTCTTCAGCACCGCGTAGTCCTTCCAGCGAGTCTGCGCGGCGGATCGCCAGCCTGTCGTACTGCGGCACGGAGGCAATAAAATAGTACTGTCCCTCATGGCGTAAAATGTACGGGTCGGCGCGTTGTTCGATAAACGGGTTTGGCCAGTTATGCATGCGGCTTTCCTTATTTAGTCTCAGCGGCTTTGAGTTCCTGATAGTCATTCAGCTCGCGGTAGTTGGTACGGCGCTTTTCCAGATCGGCCTGGATCTGCTTCATGGTTTCGCGGTCCACTTTCAGCAGACGTACCACCCCAGCGGTAATTAAGTATCCAATGCCCGGAATGACGGTAAAGAGCAGCACGATCCCGTTAATAGCGTCCGCGCTTTGCGCTTTTGCGCCCGCGTCATAACCGTACCAGGAGAGCAGGAAGCCGACCATCGCCCCGGCAATCGCCAGGCCCAGTTTCAGGAAGAAGATGTTACCCGAGAAGCTGATCCCGGTGATGCGCTTCCCGGTTTTCCATTCGCCGTAGTCGTCCACGTCAGCCATCAGCGACCAGTGCAGCGGAGACGGGATCTGGTGCAGGATGTTCAGCAGGAAGTAGAGCACCACGATGGTAACAGTGGCTTTCGGGTCGAAGAAATAGAAGGCGCAGGAGAATGCCGCCAGCACGATGTTGGTCCAGAAGAAGACCTTCAGCTTACACCAGCGGTCGGTCAGCACTTTTGCCAGCACGCTGCCAAGCATCATGCCGACAACGCCCAGGCTGATAAACAGCGTGGCGAAGTGGGTGCTCTGGCCCATCACCCAGGTGACGTAATACATGGTCGCCGCCATGCGGATAAAGCCCGGGCAGACGTTGCACAGCGTGAGCAGCAAAATGCGCACCCACTGGTCGTTTTTCCACACGTCTTTCAGGTCGTTTTTCAGCTCGTCGTTGGTTTGCACTGCTGGACGCACGCGCTCGCGCACGGTGGCGAAGCAGAACAGGAACATACAGGTACCAATCAGCGCCAGGACGGTCATCGCCATCTGGTAGCCTTTGGCTTTGTTATCCCCGCCAAACCAGTCGGCCATCGGCAGCAGCGTTAAGGAGAGCAGCAGCGTGGCGATGCCGACCAGCACGAAGCGATACGACTGGCAGGCCACGCGCTCTTTTGGATCGTTGGTGATCACCCCACCTAACGAGCAGTAAGGGATGTTGATGGCCGTATAGGTTAACGAGAGCAGGAAGTAGGTGACAAACGCATAGATAACTTTGCTGTTATAGCTCCACTCCGGGGTGGTGAACATCAGAATGCTGAACAGCGCGTAGGGGAACGCAATCCACAGCAGCCATGGACGAAACCGGCCATATTTACTGCGGGTACGGTCGGCAATCGCCCCCATAATCGGGTCCGTTACGGCGTCAATCACGCGGACGGACAGCAGCAGCACGCCGACCAGCGCAGGCGCCAGGCCAAAAATATCCGTATAGAAATAGTTAACAAACAGCATGATGGCGCCGAAGATGATGTTGCATCCCGCGTCGCCCATCCCATAGCCGATCTTTTCTTTTACTGACAGTTTGTTGTTATCCATCGACAGCTCTCCGGTTTACGGTATGGGGAGAATTATTCGCTGGCAAAGGAATATATGCGTTGCAGTATCAGGGCGGTGATATGGATAAATGTGCTGTTGGCGTGAAAATGTGAAGGAGGTAACAACGCGCGGCACCCGCAAAATCAGGTGCCGCGGCGAGAGGTTTAGTGCGCCTTCATGGCATTACGGCTTTTCTGGCTGAAGAGATAGCCAACGCCAAGGATCGCAATCCAGACCGGGATCAGGTAGACGGAAATCGCCATGCCCGGCGTGATCAGCATGATCACCAGCACGGCCGCCATAAACAGCAGGCAAATCCAGTTACCCAGCGGATAGAGCAGGGCAGGGAAGCGCGTGGTGACGCCCTGCTGATGTTTTGCGCGGCGGAACTTCATGTGCGCCAGGCTGATCATCGCCCAGTTGATAACCAGAGCAGAGACTACCAGCGCCATCAGCAGGCCAAACGCCGATTCCGGTGCCATGTAGTTAATCAGCACGCACAGCGCGGTCACGATGGCTGAAACAATGATGGTATTCACCGGCACGCCGCGTTTATCCACGTTGAGCAGCATCTTCGGCGCGTTGCCCTGCTGGGCCAGTCCGAACAGCATACGGCTGTTGCAGTATACGCAGCTGTTGTAAACGGAGAGCGCTGCGGTCAGCACCACGATGTTCAGGGCGTTGGCGACAAAGGTATCGCCCAGCTCGTGGAAGATGAGAACAAACGGGCTGGTGTCAGCGGTCACGCGCGTCCACGGCAGCAGGGAGAGCAGCACGGCTAGTGAGCCCACATAGAAGATCAGAATACGGTAGATAACCTGATTTGTGGCTTTCGGGATGCTCTGCTCCGGGTTGTCGGCTTCAGCGGCAGTGATCCCTACCAGCTCCAGACCGCCGAAGGAGAACATAATGATGGCCATCATCATCACCAGACCGGTCATGCCGTGAGGCAGGAAGCCGCCCTGTTCCCAGAGGTTACGCACGGTAGCCTGCGGGCCGCCGTTGCCGCTGAACAGCAGCCAGCCACCGAAAATGATCATCGCCACAACGGCAATGACTTTGATAATGGCAAACCAGAACTCCATCTCGCCGAACACTTTTACGTTGGTCAGGTTAATGGCGTTGATAATCACGAAGAAGGCTGCAGCAGACGCCCATGTGGGGATCTCCGGATACCAGAACTGAATGTACTTCCCGACGGCGGTCAGCTCGGCCATAGCAACCAGAACGTACAGCACCCAGTAGTTCCAGCCGGAGGCGAAGCCCGCAAAGCTGCCCCAGTATTTATAGGCAAAGTGGCTGAACGAGCCTGCGACCGGCTCTTCAACGACCATTTCGCCAAGCTGGCGCATGATCAGAAAAGCGATGAAACCCGCAATCGCGTAACCCAAAATAATACCCGGACCGGCTGACTGGATAACGGATGCGCTGCCCAGAAACAGGCCGGTACCAATCGCACCGCCCAGTGCGATGAGCTGTATATGGCGGTTTTTAAGTCCGCGCTTTAGCTGATCGCCGTGCTGTTGAGCTTCCATTTGAAACCTCGTGTGTGGTTGTTATGTTCACGCTGTGCGTGTGTAATTATGAAAGTCCATATTCTGTATTTATTTCTTTACGGTTAAACAAACCGAAAAAAGCGGAGATGACTTCCGTACGCGCCAGAATAGTGGTAAGCGCCTGCGAATGCACCTGCTTTATGAAGGGATGCTGACGACTTGAATAAAAAGAAAGCATTTGTAAATCGGCCCGCTTATTCTTCCTAACCCAACCTATAGAATAGAAATGCTTCTTAAGTGGGCGAATTTTCATTATTTGCCATGTTGAATCGCTTCAGATTGCAAAATCCCTCGTTTCATTATGGTTAAAACTCCCTCTTTGGGAGTAATCAACTCATTTGTGCAAAGTTACATTTCTGAAACGTTATTTCTGTAAGGTTGTTAAAATGTGCAGGGTTTACTGATTTCAATCAAAACCAATATGGACAGAAGGTGAATACTTTGTTACTTTAGCGATACGAACTAGAAATTGGTAAGACCAATTGACTCCGGGCAAAAAGGCGTAAGACAGGGAATATGGCCTACAGCAAAATTCGCCAACCAAAACTATCTGATGTGATTGAGCAGCAGCTGGAGTTTTTAATCCTCGAAGGGACTCTGCGCCCGGGTGAGAAACTTCCGCCAGAACGCGAGCTGGCAAAACAGTTCGACGTTTCACGTCCCTCTCTGCGTGAGGCGATTCAACGCCTCGAAGCAAAGGGCTTGCTGCTTCGTCGCCAGGGCGGCGGAACCTTTGTGCAAAACAGCCTGTGGCAGAGCTTCAGCGATCCGCTGGTAGAACTTCTCTCTGACCACCCAGAATCCCAGTTTGACCTGCTTGAGACCCGTCACGCGCTTGAAGGTATTGCGGCCTATTACGCCGCCCTTCGCAGCACTGATGAAGATCGCGTGCGTATCCGCGAACTGCATCAGGCCATTGAACGGGCACAGCAGTCCGGCGATTTAGACGCCGAGTCCAGCGCCGTTGTCCAGTATCAAATCGCCGTCACCGAAGCGGCACACAACGTGGTGCTCCTCCATCTGCTACGCTGCATGGAGCCGATGCTGGCCCAGAACGTTCGTCAGAATTTTGAATTGTTGTATGCCCGTCGGGAGATGCTCCCGCTGGTAAGCAACCATCGCACCCGAGTATTCGAGGCGATAATGGCCGGGGAGCCGGAGCAGGCGCGCGAAGCGTCGCACCGTCACCTGGCTTTCATTGAGGAAATCTTGCTGGACCGCAGCCGTGAACAATCGCGTCGCGAACGTTCATTACGCCGCATACAGCAACGAAAGGATTAAGCGCCAGGTACTTTTAGAGCGCGGCAACTAAACGCAGAACCTGTCTTATTGTGTTCTTGCCCAAGAGCACAATGGGACAGGTTCCAGACAAATCAACGTATTAGATAGATAAGGAATACCCCCATGTCAGAACGTCTCCAAAATGACGTGGATCCGATCGAAACTCGCGACTGGCTACAGGCGATCGAATCGGTCATCCGTGAAGAAGGTGTTGAGCGCGCTCAGTATCTGATTGATCAGCTGCTTTCTGAAGCCCGCAAAGGCGGCGTGAAGGTTGCTTCAGGTGCAGGGGCTAGCAACTACGTAAACACGATTGCCGTTGAAGACGAACCGGAATACCCGGGCAATCTGGATCTGGAACGTCGTATCCGTTCTGCAATCCGCTGGAACGCCATCATGACCGTTCTGCGCGCGTCCAAGAAAGACCTGGAGCTGGGTGGCCACATGGCGTCCTTCCAGTCTTCTGCGACCGTTTACGAAGTGTGCTTCAACCACTTCTTCCGTGCAGCGAACGAGAAAGACGGCGGCGATCTGGTGTACTTCCAGGGCCACATCTCTCCGGGCATCTATGCACGTGCATTCCTGGAAGGTCGTCTGACTGAAGAGCAGATGAACAACTTCCGTCAGGAAGTTCACGGTAAAGGTCTGTCTTCTTATCCGCACCCTAAACTGATGCCTGAATTCTGGCAGTTCCCGACCGTATCTATGGGTCTGGGCCCAATCGGTGCGATCTACCAGGCTAAATTCCTGAAGTATCTGGAACACCGTGGTCTGAAAGACACCTCTGAGCAGACCGTTTACGCCTTCCTGGGCGACGGTGAGATGGATGAGCCAGAATCTAAAGGTGCGATCACCATCGCAACCCGTGAGAAGCTGGACAACCTGTGCTTCATCATCAACTGTAACCTGCAGCGTCTGGATGGTCCGGTAACCGGTAACGGCAAGATCATCAACGAACTGGAAGGCATCTTCGCGGGTGCTGGCTGGAACGTGATCAAAGTCATGTGGGGTTCCCGTTGGGACGAACTGCTGCGTAAAGACACCAGCGGTAAACTGATCCAGCTGATGAACGAAACCGTTGACGGCGACTACCAGACCTTCAAATCCAAAGACGGTGCCTACGTGCGTGAGCACTTCTTCGGCAAATACCCAGAAACCGCAGCTCTGGTTGCAGACTGGACTGACGAGCAGATCTGGGCCCTGAACCGCGGTGGTCACGATCCGAAGAAAATTTACGCGGCACTGAAAAAAGCGCGTGAAACCAAAGGTAAAGCGACTGTAATCCTGGCCCACACCATCAAAGGTTACGGCATGGGTGATACCGCAGAAGGTAAAAACATCGCTCACCAGGTTAAGAAAATGAACATGGACGGCGTGCGCTATATCCGCGACCGTTTCAACGTTCCAGTGACCGATGAGCAGGTAGAAAACCTGTCTTACATCACCTTCCCGGAAGGCTCTGAAGAGCACAAGTACCTGCACGAACGTCGTCAGGCGCTGAAAGGCTACCTGCCAGCTCGTCAGCCTAACTTCACCGAGAAGCTGGAACTGCCGGCGCTGGAAGACTTCTCTCAGCTGCTGGAAGAGCAGAACAAAGAGATCTCTACCACTATCGCTTTCGTTCGTGCCCTGAACGTGATGCTGAAGAACAAGTCGATCAAAGATCGCCTGGTGCCAATCATCGCCGACGAAGCGCGTACTTTCGGTATGGAAGGTCTGTTCCGTCAGATCGGTATCTACAGCCCGAACGGCCAGCAGTACACCCCGCAGGACCGTGAGCAGGTTGCATACTACAAAGAAGACGAGAAAGGTCAGATTCTGCAGGAAGGTATCAACGAGCTGGGCGCAGGCGCATCCTGGCTGGCTGCTGCGACTTCATACAGCACCAACAACCTGCCGATGATCCCGTTCTACATCTACTACTCCATGTTCGGGTTCCAGCGTATCGGTGACCTGTGCTGGCAGGCAGGCGACCAGCAGGCTCGCGGCTTCCTGATCGGTGGTACTTCTGGTCGTACGACTCTGAACGGTGAAGGTCTGCAGCACGAAGATGGCCACAGCCACATTCAGTCTCTGACTATTCCTAACTGTATCTCTTACGATCCGTCCTACGCGTACGAAGTTGCTGTCATTATGCATGACGGTCTGCAGCGCATGTACGGTGAAGCGCAGGAGAACATTTACTACTACATCACCACCCTGAACGAAAACTACCACATGCCGGCAATGCCAGCAGGTGCCGAGGAAGGTATCCGTAAAGGTATCTACAAACTCGAAACCATTGAAGGTAGCAAAGGTAAAGTTCAGCTGCTGGGCTCCGGTTCTATCCTGCGTCACGTTCGTGAAGCAGCGCAGATCCTGGCGAAAGACTACGGCGTGGGTTCCGACGTGTACTCTGTGACTTCCTTCACCGAACTGGCGCGTGATGGCCAGGATTGTGAGCGCTGGAACATGCTGCACCCAATGGAAACCCCACGCGTTCCGTACATCGCTCAGGTGATGAACGACGCGCCAGCGGTGGCGTCCACTGACTATATGAAACTGTTCGCTGAGCAGGTTCGTACATACGTTCCAGCTGATGATTATCGCGTACTGGGTACTGACGGCTTCGGTCGTTCTGACAGCCGCGAAAACCTGCGTCACCACTTCGAAGTTGATGCTTCTTACGTGGTTGTAGCAGCACTGGGCGAACTGGCTAAACGTGGCGAAATCGATAAGAAAGTGGTTGCGGACGCAATTACCAAATTCAACATCGATGCAGAAAAAGTTAACCCGCGTCTGGCGTAAGAGGTAAAAGAATAATGGCTATCGAAATCAATGTACCGGACATCGGGGCTGATGAAGTTGAAATCACCGAGATCCTGGTCAAAGTGGGCGACAAAGTTGAAGCTGAACAGTCGCTGATCACCGTAGAAGGCGACAAAGCCTCTATGGAAGTCCCGTCTCCTCAGGCTGGCATCGTTAAGGAGATCAAAGTCTCCGTTGGCGATAAAACCGAGACTGGCAAACTGATCATGATTTTCGATTCCGCCGACGGTGCAGCAGCAGCTGCACCTGCGCAGGAAGAGAAGAAAGAAGCCGCTCCGGCCGCCGCTGCTCCAGCAGCTGCCGCAGCAGCGAAAGAAGTGAACGTGCCTGACATCGGCGGTGACGAAGTTGAAGTCACTGAAATCCTGGTGAAAGTGGGCGATACCGTTGCGGCCGAGCAGTCACTGATCACCGTAGAAGGTGACAAAGCCTCTATGGAAGTACCAGCGCCATTCGCCGGTACCGTAAAAGAGATCAAGATCAACACCGGCGATAAAGTGTCTACCGGGTCGCTTATCATGATCTTCGAAGTGGCGGGTGCTGCACCTGCTGCCGCGCCTGCACAGGCCGCTGCTCCGGCTCCGGCCGCTGCACCAGCTGCTGCTGGCGGTGCGAAAGACGTTAACGTACCGGACATCGGCGGTGACGAAGTTGAAGTCACCGAAGTGATGGTAAAAGTGGGCGACAAAGTTGCCGCTGAACAGTCACTGATCACCGTTGAAGGCGACAAGGCTTCCATGGAAGTGCCTGCGCCGTTCGCCGGTACCGTTAAAGAGATCAAAATCAGCACCGGCGACAAAGTGTCTACCGGCTCCCTGATCATGGTCTTCGAAGTGGAAGGCGCTGCGCCTGCCGCAGCTCCGGCTGCCGCGGCTGCTCCAGCACCGGCTGCTGCACCGGCTCAGGCTGCTAAACCAGCCGCTGCCCCTGCTGCAAAAGCAGAAAAATCAGAGTTCGCTGAAAACGACGCTTACGTCCACGCGACTCCGCTGATTCGTCGCCTGGCGCGCGAATTCGGTGTGAACCTGGCGAAAGTGAAAGGGACCGGCCGTAAGGGTCGTATCCTGCGCGAAGACGTTCAGGCCTACGTGAAAGACGCGGTGAAACGCGCCGAAGCTGCACCAGCTGCAGCCGCTGGCGGCGGTATCCCGGGCATGCTGCCATGGCCGAAAGTGGACTTCAGCAAGTTCGGCGAAATCGAAGAAGTGGAACTGGGCCGTATCCAGAAAATCTCTGGTGCGAACCTGAGCCGTAACTGGGTGATGATCCCGCACGTTACCCACTTCGATAAGACCGATATCACCGATCTGGAAGCGTTCCGTAAGCAGCAGAACGCCGAAGCCGAGAAGCGTAAGCTGGACGTGAAATTCACCCCTGTGGTCTTCATCATGAAGGCGGTTGCTGCGGCTCTGGAACAGATGCCACGCTTCAACAGCTCCCTGTCCGAAGACGGCCAGAAGCTGACGCTGAAGAAATACATCAACATCGGTGTTGCGGTTGATACGCCAAATGGTCTGGTTGTTCCGGTATTCAAAGACGTGAACAAGAAGAGCATTACCGAGCTGTCCCGTGAACTGACCACCATCTCCAAGAAAGCGCGTGATGGTAAGCTGACTGCCGGCGAAATGCAGGGCGGCTGCTTCACTATCTCCAGCATCGGCGGCCTGGGTACCACCCACTTCGCGCCGATTGTGAACGCGCCGGAAGTGGCTATCCTCGGTGTGTCCAAGTCCGCGATGGAGCCGGTGTGGAATGGCAAAGAGTTTGTGCCGCGTCTGATGATGCCAATCTCTCTGTCCTTCGACCACCGCGTGATCGACGGTGCTGATGGTGCGCGTTTCATCACCATCATCAACAACATGCTGAGCGACATTCGCCGCCTGGTGATGTAATCGAAAAGCCGGCCAGTCGGCCGGCTTTTTTCTGATAATCTCATGGTGTTTATGAGGTTATTGGTGAAAGCGACAATTCGTGAGCCGTTTGTTGTTTCAAAATTGTTAACAATTTTGTAAACTGCGGGCGGATAGAACGACCCGGTGGACGACGGGTATAAACTAAGAGGTCATGATGAGCACAGAAATCAAAACTCAGGTCGTAGTACTTGGGGCAGGCCCGGCAGGTTACTCCGCAGCATTTCGTGCAGCGGATTTAGGTCTGGAAACCGTCATCGTAGAACGTTACAGCACCCTCGGCGGTGTTTGTCTGAACGTCGGCTGTATCCCTTCTAAAGCGCTGCTGCACGTAGCGAAAGTTATCGAAGAAGCCAAAGCGCTGGCTGAACACGGTATCGTCTTCGGCGAGCCGAAAACCGATATCGACAAAATTCGTACCTGGAAAGAGAAAGTTATCACTCAGCTGACCGGCGGTCTGGCGGGTATGGCGAAAGGCCGTAAGGTCAAAGTGGTAAACGGTCTGGGTAAATTCACCGGTGCGAACACCCTGGAAGTGGAAGGCGAAAACGGCAAAACCGTTATCAACTTCGACAACGCGATCATCGCGGCAGGCTCTCGCCCAATCGAACTGCCATTCATTCCACATGAAGATCCACGCGTGTGGGATTCCACTGATGCCCTGGAGCTGAAAACCGTTCCTAAGCGTCTGCTGGTTATGGGCGGCGGTATCATCGGTCTGGAAATGGGTACCGTGTACCATGCGCTGGGTTCAGACATTGACGTGGTTGAAATGTTCGACCAGGTTATCCCGGCAGCTGACAAAGACATCGTTAAAGTCTTCACCAAGCGCATCAGCAAGAAATTCAACCTGATGCTGGAAACCAAAGTGACTGCCGTTGAAGCGAAAGAAGACGGTATTTACGTTTCCATGGAAGGCAAAAAAGCCCCATCCGAACCACAGCGTTACGACGCCGTGCTGGTGGCTATCGGTCGTGTACCGAACGGTAAAAACCTCGACGCGGGCAAAGCTGGCGTGGAAGTGGACGACCGTGGCTTCATCCGCGTTGACAAACAGCTGCGCACCAACGTGCCGCACATCTTTGCTATCGGCGACATCGTCGGTCAGCCAATGCTGGCGCACAAAGGCGTTCACGAAGGTCACGTTGCCGCTGAAGTTATCGCCGGCATGAAGCACTACTTCGATCCGAAAGTGATCCCATCTATCGCGTACACCGAGCCAGAAGTTGCATGGGTCGGTCTGACCGAGAAAGAAGCGAAAGAGAAAGGCATCAGCTACGAAACCGCCACCTTCCCGTGGGCTGCTTCTGGCCGTGCTATCGCTTCCGACTGCGCAGACGGTATGACCAAACTGATCTTCGACAAAGAGACTCACCGCGTAATCGGTGGTGCGATTGTCGGTACCAACGGCGGTGAGCTGCTGGGTGAAATCGGTCTGGCTATCGAAATGGGCTGTGACGCGGAAGACATCGCGCTGACCATCCACGCGCACCCGACGCTGCACGAGTCCGTGGGCCTGGCGGCTGAAGTGTTTGAAGGTAGCATTACTGACCTGCCAAACGCGAAAGCGAAGAAGAAATAAGTTTCTTCAGAAGAAAAAAGCGGCCTGAGGCCGCTTTTTTTATGCGCGGCGTTCAGGGTGCTACAGGCTGCCAGGTGTTATCAGGTGCGTATGAGGCCAGCGCCCGGGCCTTCTGCTCCGAATCGCTGCCGAGATCGGACTGGTACACCTTGTCGTCCTGGTTTATCACAAAGCTCATGACGCCTGTCTGACCATAGCTGACAGGCCACGCCACCATCGCGAAACCGTGATTATCTGGCAGGATGCGGAAGCGATAGCCATGGTAACCCGCGCCTGGCTCTTTAGGGCTAAATGCCGGACCAAGCGGGCTTGGCGCTTCACCAGGCGAAACGGGCCAGTACAGACCGTCCTTCTTCCCTTCAGAGCTGACAATCTTCTCCGCGTATTTCTGGTTCATCGCAAAATAGCTTTGCTGCGCATCCACGTAGGCATGCAGAGCTTCAATGGCGGCGAGTTCGTTGCGCCCAATTTCGCGGGTCAGGATCTCCTCGGCGCCTTCTTTGATGTCAAACTGCCAGCCGGAGGCGGTTTTGATCACCGGAATGGGAAGTTGCCAGCCGCTGTCTCCGACAACCAGATGCGCTTTATCGCCTTCGACAATGGTGTTATGACGGACTTTCCAGTCGCGCAGAAAGCGATCGACTGCGTCAGGATCAACGCCTTCAGGGGGCAGGAAGTCGCGCCAGTTCTCACCGAGCAGGTTGCTCATCGCGCTTTCGTTTTGCTCGCGGATGGCGCTTTCCAGCGCATTGGTAGCCTGTTCTGGTGAGCTGAAGGATTGCTGCGCCATGACGGTCGCCGAGACCATGAACAACACCATTCCACTGAGTAATTTACGTTTCATGTCGGCTCCCTTAGCGATGACGGAATTCACGGTGTTCAGCACGTTCAGCCGCTGCCGGGCGTAGCTGCTGCTGACGAGCGGCGAGGTGTCTGCTTTGCGCCCCACGCTGCTGCTGCGCCTGCCAGTTGGCGGAACGGCTGTCGTTGCCGCTCAGTGCATTGGCCCGGAGCTGACTGTTTCGCTGCTGGAAGGGACGTTGCTGAGAGGGCTGAGCCCGTTTCTCTTGTCTCTGCGCGGTGGTCTGGCGGTTTTCTCGCTGCTGCGTGGTGGCCCGCTTCGCCGTCTGCGGTTTGGTGTCATAGCCACGGTAGTTATTGCGCTGAGAAATCTGTTTCAGCTGTTCACTTGAGGCCTGTCGCTGCGCCGCTTTCGTGCCCGGGCGAGCAGTCTGTGGGAAGGTTTTACCTGTCGATTTCTCCATCTGGCTCAGCGCCGCCTGACGCTGGCTATCGCGATTAACCGGTTGCTGCGTTGCACTAAGACCCGTGGCCGTGTTGGTGGAGTGGAAACGCGTGTTGAGCTGGTTTGTCGGGTAGGGGACACCTTCCCGATAGGCCGGGTTGTGCTGCCAGGTACGGTTGGCGTCCGTCAGACGTTGTCCGCTGATTTTATTGAAGTTCTCAACGTTAATATTGATGTTGTTATCACCGTTGCGGTTGTAGCCGCCGTGATTATCCCAGTCACCGTCATGATGATGGTCCCAGTCATCGTCATCATCCCAGTCGATATTGCTGAAGATGGCATAAGTTGTGGCGACACCCAGGCTGAAACCTAAGCCGTTGACGAAGCTGTTGCCAAACTGCTCTCCGGGCGTGGGCGGGAGATAGGTCGGAGGATAGGCGGTGTTGGGCCAGGTACCGTAAACCGTATTCGGGTTATAGGTGGGGACGTAAACCACCTGCGGATCGGCAGATTCGATTTTGATCACCGTTGGGGCGGGGGCAGACGTCGTTGTTGTCGTTGACTCGGTGGTGCTGGTTTTTGCCGGTGCGGGTTTCGTCACCGTGGTGACCGTCTGCTGAGGCGTAGATTGCAAGGCGCCGGTCTTCTGCGCCAGCGCGCGCAACCGTTGTACCGAATCCATCACATCTTTCGGCTGCGCGAGAAACGCATCGCCCAGATTTTGTACCCACGGCGGATTCTCTCCCATCAGCGACATAAGCTGAGGAAACGCGACCAGGGATTTTACACTGGGATCCCAGGGCTGGCTGGCAACGGCCTGAATCGCGGCGTCCCCTTCCATTTTGGGGTTGTCTTTGGACCACTGCGCCGCTTGAATCACGTTGGCCGGGTAGGTCGAGGCCATCAGGATCTGTGACAGCAGAGCATCCGGGTAGAGCGCGATGGGGGCAACCCACTGATCGATTTGCGCGGCAGTGTAGGTTGGCGCGACGACAGGGGCGGGTTGTGCTACTGCCGGCGTAGCCGGCTGTTGCGCGACGGGGGCTGGCGCAACGGGTTCCGTTGCACGACTTTTGACAAACATGACGCCTGAGGCGACAAACAGCCCGGCACTGCACAGAAGGACAAGCAGATGTGGCTTAAAGGGCAACTTCATAAAATGACTCCAACGAGACAGGCGCTGTGCCGTGAGGCGTTACGGTTGGCGTGAGTATTATTCACCCGTCTTTTACTGTTTTGACTTTTATTGGGAAGCGTCCGGTACGTCCGGATAAAGAGTGTGAGTATTTATTACACAATTATATGCGATGCGGGAAAAGGCGCCGGGAATTCAGAAGGCCGCTCTTGCGAGCGGCCAGCAGCTAGTTGCCGAGGTTGACGACAAACAGCACCGTGATGTCGGATATGTTCCAGCCACCGTGCAGTGCGGTAAGCAGTAAACCAATTGCAACGATCAGCGCAGTGATTCGCATCTCCATTGCGTGCGTTCCTGTACAGGAGACGCGGGTTCCTTCTTCACCGGAAAAGGCAGAACCTGGCAAATGAGTACATTGCCGCGTAGGTTACGGAACTGCTTCCGGGCCCGGTGACTGGTTGCTACACCAGCGAAGCAGGCCGGGGGCAACAGTATTACAGCCGAAATGGACTGAAAAGAGGTGAAATGCAGTTTCATCCTTTTACATTCGAAACTGGATGGCGGCTCGTAAACACAAAATATGAGCTTGCGGATCTGCATACTCAGGAGCATTATTCATGCCGAGTGCATTGCCGCAAATCTGCCAACCCGGTGTGCTACCACCGCAAGGCAACAAATAAACCGCTATCAGGCGGTTTTTTTGTCCCCAAAATTCACCTCGCCTCCCCGCTACACCATGCTTAACGATTCAGCAAATTTTTTAATGTTGCTTTTTTGTAAACGGATTAACACTGTGCAGAAATCCTGCTATGCTGCCCGACGCGGTATCGGGCATTTACCCTACAAACTGCTGTCTCACAGGAGCGTGAAGAGAACGCCCGCCGCATATGACAATGAGAGCGAGGAGAACCGTCGTGCTAGAAGAATACCGTAAGCACGTAGCAGAACGTGCCGCCGAGGGAATTGTACCCAAACCTTTAGATGCAACCCAAATGGCCGCGCTCGTCGAGCTGCTGAAGAACCCGCCTAAGGGCGAAGAAGAATTCCTGTTAGATCTGTTGATCAACCGCGTACCGCCTGGCGTAGATGAAGCTGCCTACGTAAAAGCCGGATTCCTTGCTGCTATCGCCAAAGGCGAAGCCACCTCCCCACTGGTTACTCCTGAAAAAGCCATTGAACTGCTCGGCACCATGCAGGGTGGTTACAACATTCATCCGCTGATTGACGCGCTGGATAACGACAAGCTGGCACCGATTGCCGCTAAAGCGCTCTCTTCCACGCTGCTGATGTTCGATAACTTCTACGACGTAGAAGAAAAAGCCAAAGCGGGCAACGTCTATGCGAAGCAGGTGATGCAGTCCTGGGCCGATGCCGAATGGTTCCTTAACCGCCCTGCGCTGGCGGAAAAAATTACCGTGACCGTCTTTAAGGTGACCGGTGAAACCAACACCGATGACCTGTCTCCGGCACCGGACGCGTGGTCTCGTCCAGATATTCCGCTGCACGCCCTGGCGATGCTGAAAAACGCCCGTGAAGGCATTGAGCCGGATCAGCCGGGCACTGTTGGCCCGATCAAGCAGATCGAAGCGCTTCAGAAGAAAGGTTTCCCACTGGCCTACGTCGGTGACGTTGTGGGTACCGGCTCTTCCCGTAAGTCCGCCACCAACTCCGTACTGTGGTTCATGGGCGACGATATTCCGCACGTGCCGAACAAGCGCGGCGGCGGCCTGTGCCTCGGTGGCAAAATTGCACCGATCTTCTTCAACACCATGGAAGATGCGGGCGCGCTGCCAATTGAAGTGGATGTGAGCAACCTGAACATGGGCGACGTGATTGACGTCTATCCGTATAAAGGCGAAGTGCGCAACCACGAAACCAACGAGCTGCTGGCAAGCTTCGAACTGAAAACCGACGTGCTGATTGACGAAGTGCGTGCCGGTGGCCGTATTCCGCTGATCATCGGTCGCGGCCTGACCACCAAAGCGCGTGAAGCGCTGGGACTGCCGCACTCCGACGTTTTCCGTCACGCGAAAGACGTGGCAGAAAGCAACCGCGGCTTCTCGCTGGCACAGAAAATGGTGGGTCGTGCCTGCGGCGTCGCCGGTATTCGCCCTGGCGCATACTGCGAGCCGAAGATGACCTCCGTGGGCTCTCAGGACACCACTGGCCCAATGACCCGTGACGAACTGAAAGACCTGGCGTGCCTGGGCTTCTCTTCTGACCTGGTGATGCAGTCCTTCTGCCACACGGCGGCCTATCCGAAGCCGGTTGACGTGACCACGCACCACACGCTGCCAGACTTCATCATGAACCGCGGCGGCGTGTCACTGCGTCCGGGTGACGGCGTCATCCACTCCTGGCTGAACCGCATGCTGCTGCCTGATACCGTGGGTACCGGCGGTGATTCTCATACCCGTTTCCCAATCGGTATCTCCTTCCCGGCGGGCTCCGGCCTGGTGGCGTTTGCTGCAGCCACCGGCGTAATGCCGCTGGACATGCCTGAATCCGTGCTGGTGCGCTTCAAGGGCAAAATGCAGCCGGGCATCACCCTGCGCGACCTGGTTCACGCGATCCCGCTGTATGCCATCAAACAGGGCCTGCTGACCGTTGAGAAGAAAGGCAAGAAAAACATCTTCTCTGGCCGTATCCTGGAAATTGAAGGTCTGCCGGATCTGAAAGTGGAGCAGGCGTTCGAGCTGACCGACGCCTCCGCCGAGCGTTCTGCGGCTGGCTGTACCATCAAGCTGAACAAAGAGCCGATCGTTGAGTATCTGACTTCCAACATCGTGCTGCTGAAGTGGATGATCGCAGAAGGCTACGGCGATCGTCGTACGCTGGAGCGTCGTATTCAGGGTATGGAGAAATGGCTGGCGGATCCGCAACTGCTGGAAGCTGACGCAGACGCAGAGTACGCAGCGGTGATCGACATCGATCTGGCGGATATTAAAGAGCCAATCCTCTGTGCGCCGAACGATCCGGACGATGCGCGTCTGCTCTCTGACGTGCAGGGCGATAAGATCGACGAAGTGTTCATCGGCTCCTGCATGACCAACATCGGCCACTTCCGCGCCGCCGGTAAGCTGCTGGATACCCATAAAGGCCAGCTGCCGACCCGCCTGTGGGTGGCACCGCCAACCCGTATGGACGCGGCTCAGTTGACCGAAGAGGGTTACTACAGCGTGTTCGGTAAGAGCGGGGCGCGTATCGAAATCCCTGGCTGTTCCCTGTGTATGGGCAACCAGGCGCGCGTGGCCGACGGTGCGACGGTGGTTTCCACCTCTACCCGTAACTTCCCGAACCGTTTAGGTACTGGTGCGAACGTCTACCTGGCCTCTGCGGAGCTGGCGGCGGTTGCGGCGCTGATTGGCAAACTGCCAACGCCGGAAGAGTACCAGACCTTCGTGGCGCAGGTGGATAAGACGGCGGTGGATACCTATCGCTATCTGAACTTCGACCAGCTTTCTCAGTACACCGAGAAGGCTGACGGGGTGATCTTCCAGACGGCGGTATAATCAGCAAAACCGTCTCTACGAGACGGTTTTTAGTATTTGCGCCCTCTCCCGTGGGAGAGGGACGGGGTGAGGGCATCAGGCCGCAGGGTCTTGCTCTCACCTTTTTATTTTCATTCCTCCACCTCTCCCGCTTTTTTTCTTTCCCTCTGCTGCGATAATTACCCTAATGGCTTTGCAGAGGAAAACGCTATGGATTACGAATTTTTGCGCGACATCACCGGCGTGGTGAAAGTGCGCATGTCGATGGGGCACGAAGCCGTTGGACATTGGTTTAACGAAGAGGTGAAAGAAAATCTCGCCCTTCTTGATGAAGTCGAACAGGCGGCAAATACGGTGAAAGGCAGCGAGCGCTCCTGGCAACGTGCCGGGCATGAGTACACCCTGTGGATGGACGGCGAAGAGGTGATGGTGCGCGCCAACCAGCTTGAGTTTTCAGGGGATGAGATTGAAGAGGGGATGAGCTACTACGACGAAGAGAGCCTGTCGCTGTGCGGCGTGGAAGACTTCCTGCAGGTAGTGAATGCCTACCGTGAGTTTATGAAACAGAAGTAACTCCCCGAAGCGTCCCTGCTCCGGGCAACACTTACACGGCCGGAATATTGCGGCCGTAGTAGATTTCGCGCATCTCTTTCCAGAGCAGGTCGGTGATGACCTTGCGCTCTTCTTCACTTAAATCTTCCGGCTTCGTGTGGAACATGTAGTGCTTAAGGTCGAACTCCTTAAGCATCATCTTGGTATGGAAGATGTTTTCCTGGTACACGTTCACGTCCATCATGTCATACAGCGATTTCATGTCCTCGGACATAAAGTTCTGAATGGAGTTGATCTCGTGGTCGATGAAGTGCTTCATGCCGTTGATATCACGGGTAAAACCGCGCACGCGATAATCAATCGTGACGATGTCCGACTCCAGCTGGTGGATTAAATAGTTCAGCGCGTTCAGCGGGGAAATCACGCCGCAGGTCGACACTTCAATATCCGCGCGGAACGTGCACAGCCCGCCTTCCGGGTGGCTTTCCGGGTAGGTGTGAACGCAGATATGGCTTTTGTCGAGGTGGGCGACGACCACTTCCGGCAGCGGACCCGGGTGCTCGGTTTTGTCGATAAGCTGCGGGTCGACCGGCTCTTCGCTGACCAGAATGGTGACGCTGGCACCCTGGGGCTCATAATCCTGTCGGGCGATGTTCAGAATATTGGCACCGATGATCGAGCAGGTTTCTGACAGGATCTCGGTCAGACGGTTGGCGTTGTAGAGTTCATCGATATAGGCGATGTAACCATCGCGTTCTTCCGCTGTTTTGGCATAGCAGATATCGTAAATACAAAAACTCAGGCTTTTAGTCAGGTTGTTAAAGCCATGTAGTTTAAGCTTTTTCAATTAGCTCACCCCCTTAGTGGATAATGCGTCTTGCAGGTACTGCGGCAGAGCAAACGCTGCGGTATGAATAGCCGGATTGTAGTAGCGGCACGTGAGCCCGGCCTGATGGAAGCGGGCCTGGATTATTTCGGTAGAGAGATGACGCAGCACGTCGTTATCCGTTGCCCATGCAAAGGTCATGATCCCGCCGTAATAGGTTGGAATGGCCGCCTGATAGAAGCTGACGTCACCGAAATAGGTGCTGAGCTTGCGATGGCTGTCGAGGGCTTCATCCTGCTGCAGGAAGCAGACGCCATTTTGTGCGACGAAGATACCGCCAGGGTTCAGGCAGCGCTTGCAGCCTTCGTAGAACGAGGAGGTAAACAGCGACGCGCCAGGGCCGATGGGGTCGGTGCAGTCAGAGATAATCACGTCGAAGGTCTGCGTGGTCTGGTTAACAAAGTTAACGCCGTCGTCGATAACCAGATTAAAGCGCGGATCGTCATAGCTGCCGGCATTATGGTTGGGCAGATACTGGCGGCAGAAAGAGACCACGCCCGCATCGATCTCAACCATGGTGATGGTTTCAATGGAACGATGACGTGAAACCTCGCGCAGCATTGCGCCGTCGCCGCCGCCGATAATCAGAACATGCTTCGCGTGTCCGTGGGCCAGCAGCGGAACGTGGGTCATCATCTCATGATAGATAAACTCGTCGCGCTCGGTCGTTTGCACAACGCCATCCAGGGCCATCACGCGGCCAAAGGCGGCGTTTTCGAAGATGATCAGATCCTGGTGATCCGTTTTCTCATGATAGAGCACGTTATCAACGGCAAAGTACTGACCAAACTGGTCATGCAGTGTTTCATGCCACAACGTGTGGTCGGCCATACGCGGACTCCTCCTTTGTTAACATCCGTAACGCTCACAAAAAATGAGCGAAACATGATAGCTAACTATAACCGTGGTTGCACGGGTATAGGTTGAACAGGGGGCGTCGGGAAGGTTATTTCACGTAGGCGAGCAGGCTGAGCGAATCGCGGGCCAGCGCTTTGCATTTTTTAGCCGTGGGAATGCCAATACCGCTCAAGTCACGGTAGCTGTCTTCACCGAGCGCCTTCATGTCAAAGCTGTCGTAATTGCTGAGATCCCACTGGTTCTGCTGGGCGAAAAAGACCAGCGCGCGGCGAATTTGCCCGTTGGGTAAATTCTGGTAGCCACAATCATTTTTCAGGAATACAAAAACCGCCGTTAAATCGGCCATATCTTCCGCTTCATTTTCACTGAGCGCATAGCTGTTCGCACACATTGCCATCAGGCTTCCGAACAAAATTGTCCTGAAAAACGTCTTCATTGCTTCTACCACTTCTTCACGGAAAATTAACGTTAGCACACTTGATGCCAGTGCGACGATCTTTATTATTGCCGCTTTACTTGACCTTCCGGTAAGGGGAGGGTTTATGCTCAAAAGATCGCCTGCTGGAAATAAGGAAATGAACATGCAACGTCGTGATTTTTTAAAATATTCCGCTGTGCTGGGGGTTGCCAGCGCATTACCACTCTGGAGCCGCGCGGTTTTTGCGGCTGAAAGGCCTGCCTTACCCATTCCTGATTTACTGACCGCAGACGCCCGTAGCCGTATTCAGCTCGTTGTTCAGGCCGGTAAAACCTCCTTCGGCGGGCACAGCGCCACAACCTGGGGCTACAACGGCAATCTGCTCGGCCCGGCGCTTCAGTTACGCAAAGGGAAAGCGGTGACGGTGGATATCCACAATACGCTTGCCGAGGAGACCACGCTGCACTGGCACGGGCTGGAAGTCCCGGGAGAAGTGGATGGTGGTCCCCAGGGTGTTATCAAGCCTGGGGGAAAACGCAGCGTAACCTTTACCCCTGACCAGCGGGCGGCAACCTGCTGGTTCCACCCGCATCAGCACGGCAAAACGGGCCATCAGGTGGCAATGGGGCTGGCCGGACTGGTGTTGATTGAGGATGACGAAAGCCGTCTCCTGCGCCTGCCAAAACAGTGGGGTATCGACGATGTGCCGGTGATTGTGCAGGACAAAAAATTCAGCGCTGACGGGCAGATTGACTACCAGCTGGACGTGATGAGCGCGGCGGTCGGCTGGTTTGGCGATACGCTGCTGGCCAACGGTGCGATCTATCCGCAGCACGCCGCCCCGAAAGGCTGGCTGCGCCTGCGCTTGCTTAACGGCTGTAACGCCCGCTCGCTGAACTTCGCCACCAGCGATAAGCGCCCGCTTTACGTGGTGGCAAGCGACGGCGGCCTGCTGCCAGAACCGGTAAAAGTGAGCGAGCTGCCGATGCTGATGGGCGAACGCTTCGAAGTGCTGGTGGACATCAGTGACGGCAAGCCGTTTGACCTGGTAACGCTGCCTGTCAGCCAGATGGGGATGGCCGTCGCGCCGTTTGATAAACCGCATCCGGTGTTGCGCATTCAGCCACTACAGATCACCGCCTCCGGTACGCTGCCGGACACCTTAGCCACGCTGCCAGCTCTCCCGTCGCTGGATGGGCTCACGCAGCGTAAGCTTCAGCTCTCCATGGACCCGATGCTCGACATGATGGGCATGCAGGCGCTGATGAAAAAGTATGGCAATCAGGCCATGGCGGGAATGCACCACGGCCAGATGATGGGCCACATGAATATGGACCACGGCAAAATGGGCGGTATGGATCACGGCGGTCACGGGTTCGATTTCCACAACGCCAACAAGATCAACGGCAAAGCGTTCGATATGAACACGCCGATGTTTGCCGCCACGAAGGGGCAGTTTGAGCGCTGGGTGGTTTCAGGGGAAGGGGACATGATGCTGCACCCGTTCCATATCCACGGCACGCAGTTCCGTATTCTGTCTGAGAACGGTAAAGCGCCGGAAGCGCATCGAGCAGGCTGGAAAGATACGGTGAGAGTGGAAGGCGGCGTCAGCGAGGTGCTGGTGAAGTTCGACCACGAAGCGCCTGAAGAGTTTGCCTATATGGCGCACTGTCATCTGCTGGAGCATGAAGATACGGGGATGATGCTCGGTTTTACCGTATAAAAAAAGCCGGGTGGCGGCTTCGCCTTACCCGGCCTGCATTGCTAAAAACGGCAACTTTCGTTGCCGTTTTGCTTTTATTTGCCTTCGTCCGGCAATGCATACGCGACAATATAGTCGCCCATCTTCGTACCAAACGAACCGTGACCACCCGCAGAAATGACAACGTACTGCTTGCCATTCACTTCATAGGTCATCGGCGTTGCCTGTCCACCGGCCGGCAGACGGCCTTGCCACAGTTTTTCACCGTTGGTCATGTTATACGCGCGCAGGTAGTTATCTGCGGTTGCCGCGATGAACAGCACGTTACCGGCTGTGGAGATTGGACCACCCAGCATTGGCATACCCATATTGAACGGCACTGGAATCGGCATCGGGAACGGCATGCTGTCCTGTGGGGTACCAATACGTTTTTTCCAGACGATCTGGTTGGTTTTCAGATCCAGACCGGAGATGTAACCCCAGGCTGGCTGTTTACACGGCAGACCAAACGGAGACAGGAACGGGTTCAGGGTAACGCCAAACGGTACGCCATACTGCGGCTGGATACCGGCTTCGGTCCCGCTGCCTTTCGCGTCTTTCGGCTGCTCCATCGGGTTACCCGGACCGCGTGGGATCAGACGGGAAACGAACGGCAGCGCCATTGGGTTGGCAATCGCCACCTGACGGTTAGGGTCGACGGAAATACCGCCCCACTCAAACATTCCCAGGTTGCCCGGGAAGACCAGCGTACCCTGCTCAGACGGCGGCGTGAAGATGCCCTCATAGCGCAGCTGATGGAACATCACGCGGCACACCAGCTGGTCAAACATGGTGGCACCCCACATGTCTGCACCGCTGAGGTCTTTCTTCGGACGGAAGCTCAGGTCAGAGAACGGCTGGGTTTTGCTGACGTAATCGCCTTTGGCCGCACCCTGCGGAACCGGTTTTTCCGGGGCAGGCACAACCAGCTTACCGTTGCTGCGATCCAGCACGAAGATGTTGCCGGTTTTAGCCGGAGCGTAAATGACCGGCACGGTTTTACCGTTAACGGTAATGTCCGCCAGCGTCGGCTGGGACGGCATATCCATATCCCACAGATCGTGGTGAACGGTCTGATAGCTCCACGCCAGCTTACCGGTGGTTGCGTTCAGCGCCAGGATAGCGCTCGCATAACGTTCCTGCTCCGGCGTGCGGTTACCGCCCCAGATATCCGGCGTTGATACGCCCATCGGCAGGTAGACCAGGTCCAGCTTCGCGTCATACGCGGCTGGTGCCCAGGAGTTCGGCGAGTTGAAGGTAAAGGTGTGCTCGTCAGACGGGATTGCGTTTGGATCTTTCGCGCCCGGGTCGAAAGCCCACAGCAGTTTACCGGTGTTCACGTCGAAACCACGGATAACGCCGGAGGTTTCACGCGTAGAGAAGTTATCCGTTACCGAACCGGCAATCACGATGGTTTTATCGGTGATGATTGGCGGGGAGGTTGGCTCATACAGACCCGGCGTGGTGTCCGGCATGTTGGTCTGCAGGTTCAGAATGCCTTTGTTGGCGAAGGTTTCGCACAGCTTGCCGGTCTCAGCGTTGATGGCAAACAGACGGCCATCGTTCACCGGCAGCATAATGCGGCGAGGACAGTCGGCAATGACTTCCGGGCTGGCATTATCGGCGCGCGCTTCGTGGTAAGAGACGCCGCGGCAGGTGACATGCTGGAAGGACGGGTTGGAGTTCAGCTGTGGATCAAAGTGCCATTTCTCTTTACCGGTAGCCGCATCGAGCGCGAACAGACGCTGGTGCGCCGTACACAGGTAGAGCATATCGCCGACTTTAATTGGCGTCACTTCATTGGTCAGTTCACCCGGATCGTTCGGCATCTTCAGGTCGCCGGTACGGAATACCCAGGCTTCTTTCAGGTTCTTAACGTTGTCCGCGTTGATCTGCTTCAGCGGGGAGTAGCGTTGACCTTCCTGGTTACGGCCATAAGCAGGCCAGTCACCGTCAGCGACCTGCGAGATAGCTGCCGCAGGCGTGGACTCCGCGTTCAGCGTACCGTTGATCTCCTGCGGGTCGTTAAAGCCAGCCCAGGTGAGAATGCCGCCGCTGATTAACAGCGCCACCAGCAGGGCTGCAACGGCACCGCTGGAAGGGACAATCAGGCGGCGCCAGACAAACGGCAGGATCAGCCAGATACCGAAGAAGACCAGGATGTCGCTGCGCGGCGTCAGGGCCCAGAAATCGAAACCGACTTCCCAGACGCCCCAGAGCATGGTGGCAAGAAGGAGGGCGGCATACAGCCACAGTGCGGATTGTTTTCTACGCCAGAGCAGGACGGTTACGCCAAGCATAACCAGGCCCGCAATCGGGTAGTACCAGGAGCCGCCGATCGCGACCAGCCAGACGCCACCGATTAACAGGTACAGGCCGCAGAAGGCGGCGAATAGCGCTGTTAGTGTCACCAGTAGACGCGGCTGTTTAGTGTTTGTTTCAGCCATAGAAAGTGTACTCGTCAGTTTTTGTTAATAATTTGCTAGCAACTAATTATAGGTGTTAACAAGTGTGATCGGAATCACAATATTTGCTTTTTATAACTCATACGCCAGGCTTATCCATTTACTGATATAATGGCTGGCTTGCGTATCGATGCCGGAGCAAGATTCATCCGCATTGAAAGATTTTCATCAAAATCATTTGGTTAGTAATATGAAACATACTGTTGAAGTGATGATCCCGGAAGCCGAGATCAAAGCGCGTATCGCCGAACTGGGTCGTCAAATCACCGAGCATTACAAGGACAGCGGCAGCGAAATGGTGCTGGTTGGTCTGCTGCGCGGTTCTTTCATGTTCATGGCAGACCTGTGCCGTGAAGTGCAGGTACCGCACGAGGTCGATTTTATGACCGCTTCCAGCTACGGCAGCGGCATGTCCACAACCCGTGATGTGAAAATCCTGAAAGATCTGGATGAAGATATTCGTGGCAAAGATGTGTTGATCGTTGAGGACATTATCGACTCCGGCAACACCCTTTCAAAGGTGCGCGAGATCCTGAGCCTGCGCGAGCCGAAATCGCTGGCGATTTGTACGCTGCTGGATAAACCGGAGCGTCGTGAAGTGCAGGTGCCGGTGGAGTTTGTCGGTTTCTCCATCCCGGACGAGTTCGTGGTGGGTTACGGCATTGATTACGCGCAGCGTTATCGTCATCTGCCGTATGTTGGGAAAGTGGTATTGCTGGACGAGTAATTGCGGGCTGATGCTCTCACTCCGACCCTCTCCCACGGGGAGAGGGCGAAAACCCCCGGCTTTATTTATGGTTCACATGCTTAAGCTTGAGGTTGGCAATCCCCGAACGGTAACGCTGCTCCAGCGTTTCGCGATTGGTGGCGGTGACTTCCAGATTGCGCAGCAGGCCATCGTGAATACCGTACGCCCAGCCGTGGATTGATACCTTCTGCCCGCGTTTCCACGCCGACTGCATGATGGTCGAATGCCCAAGGTTATATACCTGCTCCATCACGTTCAGCTCGCACAGCGTGTCCATGCGTCGCTCCTGCGGCATTTCGCCGAGCAGTGAACTATGTTTGAACCAGATATCGCGGATGTGCAGCAGCCAGTTATCAATTAAACCCAGTTCCGGGTTTTCAACCGCCGCCTGCACGCCGCCGCAGCCGTAGTGGCCGCAAATAATGATGTGCTCGACTTCCAGGACGTCAACGGCATACTGAACCACGGAAAGGCAGTTGAGATCGGTATGAATCACCAGGTTGGCGACGTTGCGGTGAACAAACAGTTCGCCGGGCTCAAGGCCGGTCAGGCGCTCGGCAGGTACGCGGCTGTCTGAACAGCCAATCCAGAGAAAGCGCGGGTTCTGGGCTTGTGCGAGTTTTCCAAAAAATCCGGGATCTTCCTCCACCAGCATTTTTGACCATAGTGCATTGTTGCTAATGAGTGTATCTATGTCGTTCATGGAGGTTAGCGACCTGTAACCAAGTAATTGCGTTGCGCTACTATATGGTAACCCGACTTTTAATGAAACCACACAACGTGTGTAAGAACTGAAGGTAAGTTAAATTCATGGCAATTGCACTGGAGCTTGAGCAGCTTAAAAAAACCTATCCGGGTGGCGTTCAGGCGCTACGCGGGATAGACCTAAAAGTAGAGGCCGGGGATTTTTACGCGCTTCTGGGGCCGAACGGGGCGGGGAAATCCACCACCATCGGGATCATCAGCTCGCTGGTGAATAAAACGTCCGGACGGGTGAGCGTCTTTGGTTACGACCTGCAAAAAGATGTGGTAAACGCCAAGCGCCAGCTGGGGCTGGTACCGCAGGAGTTCAACTTCAACCCGTTTGAGACGGTGCAGCAGATTGTCGTTAACCAGGCGGGTTATTACGGCGTTGAGCGTAAAGAGGCGCTTGAGCGTAGCGAAAAGTACCTGAAACAGCTCGATCTGTGGGAAAAGCGTAACGAACGTGCGCGGATGTTGTCCGGGGGGATGAAGCGCCGCCTGATGATTGCCCGCGCGCTGATGCACGAGCCGAAGCTGCTGATCCTTGATGAACCCACCGCAGGCGTGGATATCGAACTGCGTCGTTCTATGTGGGGTTTCCTAAAGGATCTTAACGACAAAGGCACCACCATCATTTTGACCACCCACTACCTTGAAGAAGCAGAGATGCTGTGCCGCAACATCGGCATCATTCAGCACGGCGAGCTGGTGGAGAACACCTCGATGAAGGATCTGCTCTCCAAGCTGAAATCCGAAACGTTTATTCTCGATCTGGCGGCAAAAAGCCCGCTACCGAAGCTTGAAGGATACCAGTATCGCCTGGTGGATACCTCAACGCTGGAAGTGGAAGTGCTGCGCGAGCAGGGGATCAACAGCGTGTTCTCCCAGCTGAGCGCGCAGGGGATTCAGGTTTTAAGCATGCGTAACAAAGCGAACCGACTGGAAGAGCTGTTTGTCTCTCTGGTGCAGGATAAACAAGGAGACAAGGCATGACGCATCTTTATTGGGTCGCGCTGAAAAGTATCTGGGCGAAAGAGATAAACCGATTTATGCGTATCTGGGTGCAAACCCTGGTACCGCCGGTCATCACCATGACGCTCTATTTCATCATATTCGGCAACCTGATTGGTTCCCGCATTGGTGAGATGCACGGTTTTACCTATATGCAGTTTATCGTGCCGGGCCTGATTATGATGGCGGTGATCACCAACGCCTACGCAAACGTGGCCTCGTCGTTCTTTAGCGCTAAGTTCCAGCGTAATATTGAAGAGTTGCTGGTGGCGCCGGTGCCAACGCACGTCATCATAGCCGGTTACGTGGGCGGCGGCGTGGCGCGCGGGCTGTGCGTGGGCATCCTGGTGACGGCGATTTCGCTGTTCTTCGTGCCGTTCCAGGTGCACTCGTGGCTGTTCGTGGCGCTGACTCTGCTGCTGACGGCAATTCTGTTCTCGCTGGCCGGTCTGCTGAATGCGGTGTTCGCTAAAACGTTTGACGACATCAGCCTGATCCCGACCTTTGTGCTGACGCCGCTGACCTATCTCGGCGGGGTGTTCTACTCCCTGACGCTGCTGCCGCCGTTCTGGCAGGCGCTGTCGCATCTGAACCCGATCGTCTACATGATCAGCGGCTTCCGCTTTGGCTTCCTCGGTATTACCGATGTTCCGCTGTTTACCACGGTGGCGGTGCTGGTGGTATTCATCATCGCCTTCTACCTGCTGTGCTGGTATCTGATCCAGCGCGGGCGCGGTCTGCGTAGTTAACCCTCTGCCCGGCGACGCTCTGGTTGCCGGGCACTTTCTTTGACGGTTATCACCGTAAGCAAACCTTCACTCCGCTAAACTACTTGCCTGCTAAGGAGAGAGTTATGCTGGGATGGGTGATCACCTGCCACGATGAACGAGCGCAGGACATGCTGGATAAGCTTGAGGCCAAATTTGGCCCGCTGGCGCAATGCCGGGTGGTTAACTACTGGCGCGGGTTGAGCACCAACATGCTCAGCCGGATGATGTGCGATGCCCTGCATGAAACGGATACCGGTGATGGGGTGATTTTTCTTACCGATAAATCCGGTGCCGCGCCTTACCGGGCCGCGGCGTTGCTTAGCCACAAGCATAATAACTGTGAAGTAATCTCCGGTATCAGCCTGCCTTTACTCGAAGCCCTCTATCCGCTTCGCGCCTCATTGAGCAGCGCAGAGTTTCGGCACGCTATCGTGGCGGAGGGCCAGCCGGAGGTGAGCAGCCTGTGGCACCAGCAGCAGAAAAACCCGCCTTTCGTTCTGCTTCACGATCTGTATAAGCATTAAACATTGGTATTGATGTCGCTTTTGCTACAATGGCGACTGATTTCCCGTGTCGATTTATATCCTATGTTCATGCGCGTGTTCTTTCTCCTTTTGCTGCTGGTTTCCGGCGGGGCGTCTGCCAGCCTGATAAGTCAGCAAGGGCTTCCTGCTCAATATATGCAAACCACTGAGGATGCTGCCATCTGGGCTCAGGTAGGTAACTCCGTGGTTAATGTGGGCAATATTCGCGCAGGGCAGATCATCGCGGTCTTTCCCGCGGCGGCGGATTATTACGAATTTCGCTTCGGGTTCGGTACCGGCTTTATTGATAAAGACCACCTTGAGAAAGTGCAGGGTAAGCAACGCGTTGAGGACAGCCTGGGCGACCTGAACAAGCCGCTCAGTAACCAGAACCTCATCACCTGGAAAGATACGCCCGTCTATAACGCGCCCAATAGCGGAAGCGCGCCCTTTGGCATCCTGAGCGCCAACCTGCGCTATCCCATTCTGAATAAACTCAAAGACCGCCTGAACCAGACCTGGTATCAGATCCGCATCGGCAACCGCCTGGCGTGGATAAGCAGCCTGGACGCGCAGGAAGATAACGGCATTCCGGTTCTGACCTATCACCATATCCTGCGCGATGAGGAGAACACCCGTTTTCGTCATACCTCCACCACCACCAGCGTGCGCGCGTTCAGCAACCAGATGACCTGGCTTCGCGACCAGGGGTACACCTCGCTGACGATGTATCAGCTGGAAGGCTACGTGCGCAACAAAATGAACCTGCCCGCGAAGGCGGTGGTGATTACATTTGACGACGGCCTGAAGTCGGTGAGCCGTTACGCGTATCCTGTGCTGAAAGAGTATGGCTTCAACGCGACGGCGTTTATCATTTCGTCACGTATTAAAGGCCATCCGCAGAAGTGGGATCCTAAATCGCTGCAGTTTATGAGCGTTCAGGAAATCAAAGGCATTCAGGATGTGTTCGACATTCAGTCGCACACTCACTTCCTGCACCGCGTGGACGGGTATAAACACCCGATCTTACTGAGCCGCAGCTATCACGTGATCCTGTTTGATTTTGAGCGTTCTCGTCGCGCGCTGTCACAGTTCAACCCGCGTGTGCTCTACCTTTCTTATCCCTTTGGCGGCTATGACAATAAGGCGATCAAGGCGGCGAATGATGCCGGTTTCCATCTGGCCGTGACCACGGTGAAGGGGAAGGTGAAGCCGGGGGATAATCCGTTCTTACTGAAACGACTCTATATCTTAAGAACGGATTCGCTGGAGACGATGTCGCGGCTGATCAGCAATCAGCCGCAGGGATAAACATCAGGCAACCTGAACCGGAATCGCCTTTGCGGTGCGCTTCATTTCATTGTCGCCTTCGAAGTAGGCCACTTTAGGCTGCCAGCGGCGGGCTTCTTCGTCAGACATCATCACGAAGCTGGCGATGATCACAATGTCGCCCACGTCCGCACAGTGCGCCGCAGCGCCGTTAACGGAGATGATTTTAGAACCGCGCTCGGCGGCAATCGCATAAGTAGAGAAGCGTTTACCGTTGTTCACGTTCCAGATATCAATCGCTTCGTTTTCAAGGATACCCGCCGCGTCGAGAAAATCCTGGTCAATGGCGCAGGAGCCTTCATAGTGCAGGTCGGCCTGCGTGACTTTCACACGGTGAAGCTTACCTTGCAGCATTTTGCGAATCATTACGTTTACCTTTAATTATCAAGGGTGAAGAACTACGCCAGCTCAACCACTTTATTGTCAATCAGGCGTGCCTGGCCGAGCCATGCCGCCACCAGGATGACTGCGCGCTTGCTGTTCTGAGTTAATTCCAGCAGCGTATCAGCATCACGAATTTGTACGTCGTCAGCACGAAGGCCCTTATCGTTAAGCGCCTGCTCGGCAAGGGCAATAATCTCTTCTGCTGTTAACTCTTTTGCCAGCATCTGCTCTGCCATGGTGTTCATAACCTTGCTCAGGCCCGGCGCGATTTTACGCTGTTCGGCGGTCAGGTAACCATTCCGCGAGCTGAGCGCCAGACCGTCTTTCGCACGCACAATCGGTACGCCGACGATCTCGATATCATATCCCATGTCGGCGACCATCTTGCGGATCAGCGCCAGCTGCTGGAAATCTTTCTCACCGAAGCAGGCAACGTCCGGCTGCACCAGGTTAAATAGCTTGCTGACGATGGTGGAGACTCCGCGGAAGTGGCCCGGACGGCTGGCGCCTTCGAGCATGGTGGAAATGCCCGGGACGTCAACGTAGGTCGCCTCTTCGGTACCCTGCGGATAAACGTCCGCCGGTGCAGGTGAGAAGACGATATCCGCGTGGCGTTTTTTGAGCTTCTCGCAATCTTCCTGCAGGGTGCGCGGATAGCGTGCCAGATCGTCGGCGCGGTCAAACTGCATGGGGTTCACGAAGATACTGACCACCACGATATCTGCTCGCGCACGGGCTTCGTCGACGAGCTTCATGTGGCCATCATGCAGATTGCCCATGGTCGGGACCAGTGCGATACGTTTACCTTCCTGTCGCGCGCGGCGGATATGCTGGCGAAGCAGCGGCAGGGTTTCAATGATTAGCACAACGAGACTCCTTAATGGAAACTGTGTTCTTCACCCGGGTAAACACCGGATTCAACGTCGGCAATATACTGCCTGACCGCAGCGCGCATGTCGCCCGCTTCAGTGAGGAAATTTTTGGCAAATTTCGGGATATGCCCGCCAGTAATACCAAAGGCGTCGTGCATCACCAGAATCTGACCGTCGGTCACGTTGCCTGCACCAATACCAATCACCGGAATGGAGAGTGCGTCGGTGATGCGTTTCGCCAGCTCAACCGGCACGCACTCCAGCACCAGCAGCTGGGCGCCTGCGGCTTCCAGCGCCAGGGCATCCTCAAACAGCGTCTGCGCCGCGTCGCCGCGGCCCTGCACCTTATACCCGCCAAAGATGTTGACGGACTGCGGGGTCAGGCCCAAATGACCACACACCGGCACGGCGCGTTCGGTGAGCATTTTCACCGTCTCCACCAGCCAGGCGCCGCCTTCAATTTTGACCATGTTAGCGCCAGCGCGCATCACTGCCGCCGCGTTTTCAAATGCCTGCTCTGGCGTGGCATAGGCCATAAATGGCAAGTCGGAAAGCAGAAGGCAGCCTGGCGCACCGCGGCGTACCGCACGGGTGTGATATGCAATATCTTCGACCGTGACCGGCAGGGTGGAATCATGTCCTTGTACCGTCATCCCTAACGAATCTCCGACCAGCATGACGTTGATCCCCTCTTCGGCAAACAGTTTGGCGAAGCTGTAGTCATACGCGGTGATGGTGGCGAAGCGTTTTTTTTCCTGTTTGCATTTCTGCAGTAAGGAGATGGTGGTTGGTTTCATACTGTTTCCTGATAGCCCAAAAGCGAATCTTTGCGCATTCTAACAGTAACATTCGAGGGAACAATGATTTTAGGCAACCGATTAACCACAATTATTTTGTGGTCAACCGGTGAGGGAAGAGGATCACCAGCGAGCGGGTCTTTCCGCGTTCAGGTTGTCCAGAACGGCCTTGAGCGGGATGTCTTCCGGGAAGGTGAGATCGGGCGCCACTTCAAAGAGCGGCCAGAGCATAAAGCCACGATTTTTCATGTCGTAATGCGGTACGGTGAGGCGTTCAGTGTTAATCACCTCATGGCCGAACAGCATAATATCGAGATCAAGCGTGCGCGGCCCCCAGCGTTCGGCTTTGCGTACGCGCCCCTGCTGCAGTTCGATGCGCTGAGTGTTGTCCAGCAGCGTTTCGGCATCGAGGGATGTTTCCAGCACCACGGCGGCGTTCAGATAATCAGGTTGATCCTGCGGGCCTAGCGGCGGCGTGCGGTAAAAGGAGGAGACCGCCACGATACGGCTTTGCGGGATCTCACCCAGCGCCTGTACGGCAGCATTCACCTGCTCCAGCGGAGAGGCTAAATTGCTGCCGATGGCGATATACGCAAGGGTCATGCTGTCCCTTCACGACGCGGTGCGCGTTTGCGCGGACGACGATGACGGCGACGCGGGGCAGGTTCTTCATCCAGCCCGGTCAGCATATCTTTCTGCTCCGGCGGGGCGGAAACCTGGAATTCGGCCCACCACTGCGCCAGGCGCTGCAGCTCCTGATTGCGTTCAGTTTCCGCACGCAGCGACAGCAGGTCGAAGGCGGCGCGGAACTTTGGATGCTCCATCAGCTTCCAGGCACGTTTGCCCTGACGGCGGGACATGCGCAGCTGAAGCTGCCAGATGTCGCGCACCAACGTAGTAATACGTTTTGGGATAGCCAGCGTGCGGCACCCTTCGTCCAATACATCGTTCGCGGCCAGCGCGAAGGCATCGTAATAGGCGAGGCCGCTCTCCTGGGTGATTCTTTGAGCCGTTTCCAGCAGCGGGTACCAGAACATTGCCGCAAACAGGAATGCCGGGTTCACGCGCATATCGTTATGGATGCGGGTGTCAGTATTTTTCAGCACCTGCGCAATCATCCGCTCCATTGGGCTGTCACCGTTTTCGGTGAAGTAACGGGTAATGGTCGGGAACAGAGGCTGGAACAGGTTGTATTCGCGCAGCAGATTGTAGGTTTCGAACCCGTAGCCGGCCTGCAGCAGCTTCAGCGCCTCTTCAAACAGGCGGGCAGGCGGCACGTCGTTAATCAGCGTCGCCAGACGCGGGATCGGCTCTGCGGTTTCCGGGCTGATGCGCATGTTCAGCTTGGCGGCAAAACGCACGGCGCGCAGCATGCGCACCGGATCTTCACGATAGCGCGTTTCCGGCGTGCCGATCAGGCGGATCAGACCCTCTTTCAGGTCCTGCATGCCGCCGACGTAATCACGCACGGTGAAATCTGCCACGCTGTAATAAAGGCTGTTGATGGTGAAGTCGCGACGCTGGGCATCTTCTTCGATAGAGCCGAAGATATTGTCGCGCAGCAGCATACCGTTCTGGCCGCGCTGTGACGTGGTGCGGTCGGATGCACCCGCTTCGTGGTGGCCGCGGAAGGTCGCCACTTCGATGATTTCCGGCCCAAACATCACGTGAGCCAGACGGAAACGGCGGCCAACGAGACGGCAGTTGCGGAATAATTTACGCACCTGCTCGGGCGTGGCGCTGGTCGTCACGTCGAAATCTTTCGGTTTTTTGCCCAGCAGTAAATCACGCACCCCACCGCCAACGAGATAGGCCTCGTAGCCCGCTTTATTCAGACGATAGAGTACCTTGAGGGCATTTTCACTGATATCTTTGCGGGAAATATTGTGCTGCTCACGCGGAATAACCGACATGTGTGGCTGTGCAATAGCGTCGTTCGCCATGCTCTCTTCGCGGCTTAGCACTTTACGGCAAAAATTAGCGACTCGGGTAAAAATGGTACACCTCGTAGTGTGTTTTGTTATGAAAAAAGCGGCTAATCATAGCTCAGCGCAACGCATTTGAGAATGCTGGATTTTCGGCACCGCCGCGAGCGTCCAGTTGGCAATGGCTATTTTCAGCAATTCGTCAATGCGCAGATCCTGCCATTCGTTGGTTACATTCTGGTTGAGAAATCGCAGCGCGTCGATCAAAACAGGACGCGGATCGCCGTCTGGCAGGGCCGGGGCGTGGTTCTGCTTGGAGAGCTTAACGCCCTGCGTATTGACCGCCAGCGGCAGATGAATGTAATCCGGTGCCGTCCAGCCAAACTGATGATAAAGCGAGATTTGCCGTACGGTCGGTTCGACCAGGTCCGCCCCGCGCACAATTTCCGTCACGCCCTGGAAACGATCGTCGACGACCACCGCCAGGTTATACGCAAACAGACCATCACGACGGTGAATAATAAAATCTTCACATGCCAGACGTTCATCCGCCCTAATCTCACCGGAGAGCCGATCGTGGAAGCGAGTGACGGGCGCGCGCTGTAGCAAGCGTACGGCGGCATTTTTCGGGGGAAGATTCAGCGTGCGGCAGCGGCCGTCATACACACCTCCCACGCTCTGGATACGCGCGCGGGTGCAGGTGCAGTTATAGGAGAGCCCCTGAGCGCTGAGCCAGGCCAGACGTTCCCGATAAGCCTCATGACGTTGTGACTGCCACAGAACGTCGCCGTCCCAGTGAAGACCGTAATGTTCCAGCTGACGCAGAATGGTGTCTGCAGCACCGGGAACTTCACGCGGAGGGTCAATATCTTCGATGCGGACGAGCCATTTACCCTGACTGGCGCGAGCCTGCAGGTAGCTGCCAAGCGCGGCAATTAATGAGCCGAAGTGTAATTCACCGGAAGGGGATGGCGCAAAGCGCCCGATATAGTGTGATTCAGACATATCAACAGTAACAAGGCGGGAGAGACTCCCGCCTTTGAAGTGTATAAACAGCGCTGGCGTTAGCCGGCCATCTGTTTTTCGCGGATTTCGGCCAGCGTTTTACAGTCGATGCACAGATCGGCGGTTGGACGCGCTTCCAGGCGACGAATACCGATTTCAACACCGCAGGATTCGCAGTAGCCAAAATCTTCGTCTTCGACTTTTTTCAGCGTTTTCTCGATCTTTTTGATCAGTTTGCGTTCGCGGTCACGGTTACGCAGTTCGAGGCTGAACTCTTCTTCCTGAGCGGCACGGTCTACCGGATCCGGGAAGTTAGCAGCTTCATCCTGCATATGCGAAACGGTGCGATCCACTTCATCCCTGAGTTGATTACGCCATGCTTCAAGAATACGCTTGAAGTGCGACAGCTGGGCTTCGTTCATATACTCTTCGCCCGGCTTCTCTTGATACGGCTCCACCCCAGCGATGGCGAGAATACTCAGGGACGATGTTTTACGGTTTTGCCCTTCTTGCATGTTGCTTCTCCTTAACACGCACTATCGATCCCCGTGTTGGGGGAAAAATCAGGTCGCTATAAATAGCAGATGCTTTTCCGTATGGCAATTATCTAAACGTAACACTTGACAAGCCTGTGAGGAAAAGCGTATTTGCGCACGCGGCCAGAACACTTATTCATCAATCGTCTAATCCCTTATAAGACAATGGGAAGAGACGATCTCAGAGTCATATTATCGGCAGAAAGTTCCGCTTTATAAGCTAAAACCTCTACCCCCTGCTTTTGTGCCTCATTCAACAGTTGTGCGTATTTAGGATCGATATGGCGGGCAGGGGAAAACCGTTCAATCGCTGTATGCAACACCGCAAACAGCAATACGGCGCGTTTGCCCGCCGCCGCAACACTCATTAGCTCTCGCAGATGCTTCTGCCCGCGTAGCGTTACCGCATCCGGAAAGAAGCCGTTTTCCTGTTCCGCTAACGTCACTGATTTTACTTCAATATAGCACTCCGGCCTGTCTTCCGCCTGTAACATGAAGTCAATTCTGCTGCCTTCATCGCCGTATTTCACTTCTGTTTTATGCGTACCGTAACCCACCAGTTCGGGAATGGCGCCATTGGTCAGCGCTTCCTTAACCAGCTGATTTGCACGTAGAGTATTAACACAAATAAACGCCCCGTTTTGCGTTTCGGTTATTTCCCAGGTATGGGGATATTTGCGTTTAGTATTTTCTGAAGTGGAATACCAGACCGTGTCACCCGGCGCGGCGCAACCGGTCATGGCGCCGGTGTTGGGGCAGTGCAAGGTGAGCTCTTCGCCTTCCGGCGTCACCACGTCGGCGAGGAAGCGTTTGTAGCGTTGGATCAGCGTCGCGGACTGGAGTGCAGGACTAAACTTCATCGGAATTCCTTGTGGTGTCGCCCAACGTCCAGCGCTGTAGCGGCCTGTAGCGGGTGCGTCCCCGTGCAAAGACGGATTCATAAAGCGCGAATTCATTAACCGGAAAAGCCCAGTGAAAACCCGGCGGCGGAATGGCAACGGCCTGACCGGCATCGCGCAGCAGCGTGACGTGCGGATGAAACGGCTGCGGGCTCTGGTAACAGCCGCTGCGCGCTGCCTGCGCGCGCAACATATTGGCGAGCTGTAACAACCCGCGCGGCGGCTGGCGCGTACCCAGCCAGACCACGCGCGAACGCAGCCACTGACCCGCATCGTCAAGGTGCAGCGTAAACGCCGGCTGGACAATACGCCCGGCCATGGCGGCTAATGCCCGCTGTTTTTCGGCGCTCACGTCACCCAAAAAGGCCAGCGTCAGGTGCAGGTTTGCCGCCGCAACGGGCCGGCCCGCTTCCGGCGGAAAATGTTCCGCGCGCCAGCGAACGATTTGCCGCTGTAGGGTGGTGGGCAATTCAATGGCAAAAAACAGCCGTTTCGACTCAGACATACGGGGGACTCGGTAATGATATGCGCCGATGCTACAATGTACGCCGACTAATGTTAACCCTCTGGAGCTGTTAGTGTCCTCATTGCCGGTCGCCGTCGTTCTTCCTGAGCTTCTCGCTGCCTTACAACATGCCCCGCAGGTTTTGCTTAACGCGCCTACGGGGGCGGGTAAATCTACCTGGCTGCCATTGCAGATCCTTAAAGAGGGGAAGATTGCCGGGAAAATTATCCTGCTGGAGCCGCGCAGGCTGGCCGCGCGCAACGTGGCGCAGCGCCTGGCGGAACTGCTGAATGAAAAACCGGGTGAAACGGTAGGCTACCGGATGCGCGCCGAAACCTGCGTCGGCCCGTCCACGCGGCTTGAGGTGGTCACCGAGGGCATTCTTACCCGCATGCTGCAAAACGACCCGGAGTTGAACGGCGTCGGGCTGGTGATCCTGGATGAATTCCACGAGCGCAGCCTGCAGGCCGATCTGGCCCTCGCGCTGTTGCTCGACGTTCAGCAGGGGCTGCGCGACGATCTGCGGCTGCTGATTATGTCGGCAACGCTGGATAACGAGCGGCTACGACAGGCATTACCCGATGCGCCGGTCATCAGCTCAGAAGGAAGGGCATTTCCTGTTGAGCGTCGCTATCAGCTGCTTCCTGCCCATCAGCGCTTTGACGAAGCGGTAGCTATTGCCACTGCTGACCTGCTTCGCCAGGCGCCCGGCTCGCTGCTGCTGTTTTTGCCCGGCGTGGGGGAGATTCAGCGCGTGCAGGAGCGGCTGGCCTCCAGGGTGGGCAGTGACGTACTGCTTTGCCCGCTCTATGGCGCCCTGTCGTTGACCGAGCAGCGTAAAGCTATCCTTCCCGCCCCGGCGGGGCAGCGTAAAGTCGTCCTGGCAACCAACATTGCCGAAACCAGTTTGACCATCGAAGGCATTCGCCTGGTGGTGGATAGCGCGCAGGAGAGGGTGGCTAGCTTTGATCCGCGCACCGGGCTGACTAAACTGCTGACACAACGCATCAGCCAGGCGTCAATGGTGCAACGCGCGGGCCGTGCGGGGCGTCTTGAGCCGGGTATTTGCCTGCATTTGACCAGCGCGGAGCAGGCTGAACGCGCGGCACAGCAAAGCACGCCGGAGATTTTACAAAGCGATCTCTCCGGGCTGGTGATGGATCTCCTGCTGTGGGGCTGCCCGGATCCTGAACAGCTCACCTGGCTTAATCCACCGCCTGTCGTGAATCTCGCCGCCGCGCGCAACCTGCTCACCCAGCTTGGCGCGCTGGAAGGTGAACGTCTGACGGCGCGCGGCCAGAAAATGGCTGCGCTGGGCAACGATCCGCGTCTGGCGGCGATGCTGGTGGCCGCGCAGGGCGAAGATGAAATTGCCACAGCGGCGAAACTGGCGGCTATTCTTGAGGAGCCGCCGCGCGGAGGCAGCAGCGATCTGGGGCAGGCGTTTTCGCGCAATCAGGGAAACTGGCAGCAGCGGGCGCAGCAGCTGTGCAAACGCCTGAACTGCCGGGGCGGTTCACCTGACGGCGATAAGATTGCCTCCCTTCTGGCGCTGGCCTTCCCGGACAGGATTGCGCGCCGCCGCGGGCTGGATGGACGCTACCAGCTGGCAAACGGCATGGGGGCGATGCTGGACAGCGATGATGCCCTGACGCGACATGAATGGCTGATCGCGCCGCTCCTGCTTCAGGGCAGCCAGTCTCCTGATGCCCGTATTTTACAGGCGATTGCCGTGGACATAGATGCCCTGACGCGTACCTGCCCGCAGCTGCTCCAGCAATCGGACATCGTGGAATGGGATGACGCTCAGGGGACGCTAAAGGCGTTTCGGCGTAGTCAGATTGGCAAACTGATCCTCGGGACGAAACCGCTGGCGAAGCCGTCGGAAGAAGAGTTACACCAGGCAATGCTGAACGGCATTCGGGAAAAGGGCCTTAACGTTCTGAACTGGACGCCGGAAGCTGAACAGTATCGCATTCGTTTGCACTGCGCCGCGAAGTGGCTTCCGGAATACGGCTGGCCCGCGGTGGATGATGAGACGCTGCTCGCGACGCTTGAGCAGTGGCTGCTGCCGCAAATGAGCGGCGTGCACTCTCTGCGCGCCCTTAAGGCGCTTGATGTTAAGACTGCGTTACAGAATTTACTGGACTGGTCATTACGTCAACGTCTGGATAGTGAGCTTCCTGGGCATTACACTGTGCCCACCGGGAGCCGGATTGCCATTCGTTATCATGAGGATAATCCTCCGGCGCTGGCGGTTCGGATGCAGGAGATGTTTGGTGAGGCAACCACGCCGTCTATTGCGGAAGGGCGGGTGCCGTTGGTGCTTGAGCTGCTCTCGCCTGCGCATCGTCCGTTGCAGATCACCCGCGATCTGGGGGCGTTCTGGGCCGGGAGCTACCGTGACGTGCAGAAAGAGATGAAGGGACGGTATCCCAAACACGTCTGGCCGGACGATCCGGCGAATACGGCGCCGACGCGGCGGACGAAGAAGTATTCCTGACAGGAAAGTCTTGCTGTTTATTTTGAGAGATTTCTTCTTCCACAGACCTGTGAAAGAAAGGAAAATCTGGCCTTTGCGCCTGAAAGTTGCGGAGAAAAAGCATGGCGGGGAATGACCGCGAGCCAATAGGACGTAAGGGAAAACCCGCGCGTCCGGCGAAAGAAAAAGTAAGCCGTCGTCGCCTCAGAGATGAGGAGTATGACGATGACTATGAAGACGATTATGAGGATGAAGAACCGATGCCGCGTAAAGGAAAAGGCAAAGGGCGTAAGCCTCGTGGGAAGCGCGGCTGGTTCTGGCTGCTGCTGAAGCTGTTCATTGTTTTTGTTGTGCTGATCGCGATTTACGGCGTGTATCTGGATCAGAAGATCCGCAGCCGTATCGACGGGAAAGTCTGGCAATTGCCTGCGGCAGTGTATGGTCGCATGGTGAACCTTGAGCCGGACATGTCCATCAGCAAGAACGAGATGGTGAAACTGCTGCAAGCTACGCAGTATCGTCAGGTCACGAAAATGACCCGCCCGGGCGAATTTACCGTCCAGGCGAAGAGCATTGAGATGATCCGCCGCCCGTTCGACTTCCCGGACAGCAAAGAGGGGCAGGTGCGCGCGCGTCTGACCTTTGACGGCGATCGGCTGGAAACCATTGAGAACATGGACAATAACCGCCAGTTCGGTTTCTTCCGTCTTGATCCGCGTCTGATCACCATGCTCTCGTCCGCCAATGGCGAACAGCGCCTGTTCGTGGCGCGTAACGGCTTCCCGGATCTGCTGGTGGATACCCTGCTGGCAACCGAAGACCGCCATTTCTACGAGCACGATGGTATCAGTCTCTACTCCATCGGCCGTGCGGTGCTGGCGAACCTGACTGCGGGCCGTACCGTGCAGGGGGCGAGTACGCTTACCCAGCAGCTGGTGAAGAACCTGTTCCTCTCCAGCGAGCGTTCTTACTGGCGTAAAGCCAACGAAGCGTACATGGCCGTGCTGATGGATGCGCGCTACAGCAAGGATCGTATCCTTGAGCTGTACATGAACGAGGTGTACCTCGGCCAGAGCGGCGATAACGAGATCCGCGGCTTCCCGCTGGCGAGCCTGTACTACTTTGGCCGTCCGGTGGAAGAGCTCAGCCTTGACCAGCAGGCGCTGCTGGTGGGCATGGTAAAAGGGGCGTCCATTTATAACCCGTGGCGCAACCCGAAACTGGCGCTGGAGCGTCGTAACCTGGTACTGCGTCTGCTGCAACAGCAGCAGGTGATTGACCAGGAATTATACGACATGCTTAGCGCACGTCCGCTGGGCGTGCAGCCGCGCGGTGGGGTGATCTCTCCGCAGCCTGCTTTCATGCAGATGGTGCGCCAGGAGCTGCAAAGTAAGCTCGGTGATAAGGTCAAAGATCTCTCCGGCGTGAAGATCTTCACAACCTTTGACTCGGTAGCCCAGGACGCGGCAGAAAAAGCGGCGGTTGAAGGGATCCCGGCGCTGAAGAAGCAGCGCAAGCTCTCCGATCTGGAAACCGCGATGGTGGTGGTTGACCGCAATACCGGTGAAGTTCGCGCGATGGTGGGCGGCGCAGAGCCGCAGTATGCGGGCTATAACCGTGCCATGCAGGCGCGTCGTTCGATTGGCTCTCTGGCTAAACCGGCGACCTATCTCACCGCGCTGAGCCAGCCGAATATGTATCGCCTGAACACCTGGATCGCCGATGCGCCAATCTCCCTGCGTCAGCCTAACGGCCAGGTCTGGTCACCACAGAACGATGATAAACAGTTCAGCGGCCAGGTGATGCTGGTGGATGCGTTAACCCGCTCCATGAACGTACCTACGGTTAACCTCGGTATGGCGCTGGGCCTGCCGGCCATTGTCGATACCTGGCAGAAGCTGGGCGTACCGAAAGATCAGCTGCACCCTGTTCCGGCGATGATTCTGGGGGCGCTTAACCTGACGCCGATCGAAGTGGCGCAGGCGTTCCAGACCATTGCCAGCGGGGGTAACCGCGCACCGCTCTCCGCGCTGCGTTCGGTGATTGCTGAAGACGGTTCCGTACTGTATCAGAGCTTCCCGCAGGCCGAGCGTGCCGTTCCTGCTCAGGCAGCCTACATGACGCTGTGGACGATGCAGCAGGTGGTGCAGCGCGGTACGGGTCGTCAACTGGGTGCGAAGTATCCGGGCCTGCATCTGGCGGGTAAAACCGGGACCACCAACAACAACGTTGATACCTGGTTTGCCGGTATTGATGGCCGTGAAGTGGTGATCACCTGGGTAGGCCGTGACAACAACCAGCCGACCAAACTTTACGGGGCGAGCGGGGCGATGTCGATTTACCAGCGCTACCTGGCGAACCAGTCACCTGTGCCGCTGAACCTGGTCGCGCCGGAAGATATCGTCGATATGGGCGTGGATGGTTCCGGGAACTTTATCTGCGGCGGCGGGATGCGTACCCTGCCGGTCTGGACGACCAACCCGGACTCACTGTGCCAGCAGAGCCAGCCTGAACAGCCAACGGGCAACCCGTTCGATCAATCTTCTCAGCCGCAGCAGCCGCAGCAACAACCGGCCCAGCAGCAGAACGAGAAGAAAGACAGTGATGGCGTGGCCGGCTGGATCAAGGATATGTTTGGTGGGAACTAATTAATTCCCTGAATAAAAAGCCGCTTTAATATAAAGCGGCTTTTTTGTTTTTTACATTCTGCAATTTTTAAAAATATTAAACATCTAATTTAGAATTTTTAAGTTCTCATTTTTTTCATCTAAAACATGCATTTGAAATCTTCTACATGTTGCGTAACTTTATCCTCTCTGGACACAATGAAGAATAATCTGATGTAATCGCCATAAGAAATTCACTGGCTCAAAGGATATTCCTATTTAGTCAGTCATGTGTAACATGCTGGATAACATTTCGACTCAAAATATTTGTAGTACGAATGGATGCCACAATTGTCAAATATAAGGATATTTTTCATGAACAAAAAAATTGTCTCTGCATTTTTAGCCGGAAGCGTTATGGCCGCGCTGTCTCTGCCTGTATTTGCGTCAAACGATTCCGGTACGGTGAACTTCGCCGGAAAAATTGTTGCCGATACCTGTGAAATTAACGTTGATGGCACAGGGACTAACGCTTCCACCGTCACTTTCGCAGATACCTATCCTTCGGATTTTGGCGCTGACGGTACGGTTGGCACCTCAAAAGCCTTTAAGATTGAAGTGAAAAAATGTGACCCGCTGGTCGCTAAACTGAACCTCAAGTTTAGCGGCACGACAACAGACGCCGCTAACAAGCGCTTGAAGAACGATCTGACTGGCGCAGGCAATGCGACCAACGTTGGCATCATCGTCAGCAATGAGAACGGCGTTAAAGGCGATGTTGTTTTCGACGGTTCAGTACCGGATGCGGGTACCGATGTGAATAACGACGCGACCGGGGCAACGGCTTCTGTCTTTAACTACACCGCGAAAGTGATTCAGGTGGGGGACACCGCGCCAACCGCGGGCCATTACTCCTCCTCTGCAACATTCGAGGTTGTCTATCGCTAAGCAATGACGGGCAGCCTGAACGGCTGCCTTTTTGGAACATTGTATGAAGACTTTATTTAAATTGTTATGTGGTTGTTTAATTATTTCCTGCTGTTCAGTACAGGCAAGTGTTGTTCTCGGTGGTACGCGAATTATTTATCCATCGAATAAATCAGAAGTTCAGATAGCACTTAAAAATAAAGATTCGCATACACGTTATCTGGTGCAAAGCTGGGTCACTTACCCCAATGATGCGAAAGCGCCGTTTATTATTACTCCCCCTGTTTACAAATTGCAGGAAAATCGTCAAACCCTTTTGCACGTTATTTTTACCGGCGATAAAAAAAACCTGCCCGTAGACCGGGAATCTCTGTTTCTGGCAAACGTTAAATCCGTATCGGCACTCTCGCCGGAGCTGAAAGAGAAAAACACGCTGCAATTTGCGATGAAAACGCGCCTGAAGCTTTTCTGGCGTCCGGCTCAGCTGAAGGAAAGCGATGCCCTGGAAGCCTACGCAAAAATCACATTCAAGCGTCAGGGCGACACGCTAATTGCAAACAACCCGACACCGTTTTACGTCTCGTTTGGCGAGCTGGCCGTTGGTGGGAAAAGTGTTCCGGTGAAAGAGACCAAAACCACGCCAGGCGCCATTTTAATGATGGTGGCTCCGTTCAGCGAGCAGCGTTTCGCGTTACCGAATTCAGCAAAGGGCGCGGTGACCTGGACGGCAATCAATGATTTCGGTGGGCAAACCCCGCAGCGCAAGCAGGCTCTTTAAATCATCATGTTGGTGTTTTATGTCGTCATCTCTGCTTCACAAACAGGTACTGTACGGAATCGCGCTGACGCTGCTCGCCGCGATCCAGCCTGCAAGTGCTGATGACGAATTTAACCTGCGGATCCTTGAGCTGGATACGCCCCTCGAAAATACCTCTACATTAAAAAACTTCATTAACGATAATGGGCTACTTGCCGGAAGCTACCTTACGACTGTTATGTGGGATCGGGACGTTGTGGATAAACGTCCCATCGCTTTCGTGCTGTCTGACGATAAACAGCGCCTGCTGCCGGAGCTGACGAAAGCGGATCTGCGCGATTACGGCGTGAAAGTCGACACGATCCCGGACTTAAAAGATCTGGATGACGGCGCTTACGTCCGCGATATCTCCCATTTCATTGAAAATGCCCGTTACGAATACAATCAGGATGACCAGACCCTGAAGCTGGTCATCCCGCAAGCGTATCGCGACCATGCTGCCGCTGGCGCGATACATCCAAAATTCTGGGATGACGGCGCGCCTGCCGCCTGGACAAGCTATCAACTCAGCGGTTCTCAGCAGCACTACAGTTCGGGCAAAACCTCGTCGACCTGGCTTGGCCTGGAGTCGGGGATTAACCTTGGGGCGTGGCGGCTGCGGAATAACAGCACCTGGAGCGACGCTTCCGGCTGGGAGGCCATTGCCAGCACGTTACAACGCGACATCAAAACGCTGAAAAGCCAGCTTGAGATTGGTCAGACATATACCAATGGTGAACTTTTTGACAGCGTCCAGATGACCGGCGTGAAGCTGGAAACGGATACTTCTATGCTGCCTGTTAGTCAGCAGGGCTTTGCCCCCGTCGTACGCGGTATTGCCAATAGCGATGCGAAAGTCACTATCAAGCAAAACGGCTACACCATCTATCAGACAAACGTCTCGCCGGGGCCGTTCGAGATCCGCGATTTAAGCCAGGTCACATCCGGAGCCGATCTGGAAGTGACCGTCGAAGAGGCGGACGGCAGCGAGCATAGCTTCATCCAGGCCAGCGCGTCGGTGCCGGTGCTGCAGCGGGAAGGCGGCTTTAAGTATTCGCTGGCCGCAGGGCGCTATCGCGGTAATGAAGGTGAAGACGAACCCACCTTTGCGCAAGGCACGGCCATCTATGGTCTGCCTTACGGTGTCACGGCGTATACCGGCGCGCTGGGGGCATCACTGTATCACGCGCTGCTGCTGGGGCTCGGTGCCGATCTGGGGCATTTCGGCTCCGCCTCTGTCGACCTCACGGCCGCGCGTACCGCGTTTGATGACGGGCGTGACGATGCCAGCGGTTTATCCTGGCGGGCGCAGTATTCAAAAGATATTCCCGATACGGATACCACCGTCACGCTTGCCAGCTATCGCTACTCCACATCGGGGTTCTATACCTTTCAGGAAGCTATCGATCAGCGTGACAGCGAAATCGATGACGGCATTTATACCTACCGCAGAACTAATAACCGCCGTAGCCGCATGCAGCTCAACCTTTCCCAGCGGGTTTCTGACTGGGGCTCGGCCTATCTTAACGGCTATCAGCAGGACTACTGGGATATGGACGGCCATGAGCGCAGCGTCAGCGCGGGGTTCAGCTCCAGCTGGCGCGACATCACCTGGTCGATAAGCTACAACCTGACCCGCACGCCAGATGCCGATACCGACCGGCAAATGGCGTTGACGGTCAACATTCCGTTATCAAAGTGGCTGCCGAATTCCTGGGCAACCTACAGTGCTAATACCTCCAGTGGCGGATTTGTCTCGCATCAGGTCGGGCTCGGCGGTACCGCGCTGGAGGACAATAAGCTGAGCTACAACCTTCAGCAGAGCTATGCCAATCAGAATACGGGCTACGGCGGCAGCCTCTCCGGTCGTTACCGGGGGGCTTCCGGCGAGGTCGGCATGGGGTACAGCTACGGTGGCGATAACCGGCAATGGAACTACAGCGCTCAAGGATCGATTGTGGCCCACGAACATGGCGTGACGCTGGGGCAGCCCGTACGCGACGCCTTCGCCATTGTGCACATTAAAGATGGTGATAACGTCAAAGTGCAGAACGGACGTGGCATCACGACGGACCGTTTTGGTAACGCGATCGTTCCTTCTCTGACGGCCTACCGGCACAACGTCATCACCGTGAATACGCAGGATCGGGAAGATATTGATATCGACGCGGCAACGCTGGATCTCGTGCCGACGAAAGGGGCGGCAGTGCCGGCCACGTTCGACGCGCGCGTGGGGCGGCGAGCGCTGGTGACCCTGCTCTATGCGGGTAAGCCCGTGCCGTTTGGTGCCGTGGTGGCGCTGGATAACACCACGGCCATCGTGGGTGATGACGGTGAGGTTTACCTGACCGGGCTGTCCGGCAAAACAACGTTTAGCGTGCAGTGGGGAGAAGAGCGCGATCGGCAGTGTCACGGGACGCTGGATCTTCCCTCGCACAGCGCGGCAGGGATCGTGAAAGCCACGGTCAACTGCCTTAACTGAGGTATCTCATGAACCTACGTCGTATCGTTAACACATTCCTGCCACCGGTAATGCTTGTGCTGGCAGGGGCATTTTGCCATTCAGCCCGGGCAGATTGTACCTTCAACGGCAGCGCTGACGCGGATGCCGTGGTGACGTTTCAGCTTCCCCCGGTCATTATTGTCGCCCCCGACACGCCCGTCGGCACCGTGCTTTATGACGCCAGCGTCGAGAGTAAAGCGGTGACGGTGGATTGTAGCGGTGACGCGCAAATTCGTCGCGGATATTTGTATCTCACGGCGGCAGATGCGCGCGAAGATGTGATGAGCGGAGTTTATCAGACTAACGTGCCGGGTATTGGCATCCGCGCGGCGTCGTCAACCGAACGGTTTCCCGGTTACACTGAGCAGGATATTGTCCGGCCCATGCACTTTGTGGGATCGATCCATGGCTATTCGACAAGTACATCTGTATTCCGCGCCGCTGCCCAGCTGGTCGTCACGGGCGCTATCCAGGAGGGCGATCTTGATACCTCACGGTTAACCTCAATGGATATCATGGGCAACGCGCCGATCGGTGAAATGCGCTTCTCTCCCACCACTATTCGCATCACCACAAACACCTGTAACCTGGTCAATCGCAACATCTATGTGCCGCTGAAAACGGTCAATACCCAGGACTTTAGCGGCCAATACTCTGACATCCTCACGGACGGCAGCTTTAAGATTGAGATCACCGACTGCGCGGCAGGCACAAAGGTGGATTATCAGTTTACCAGCGCGGGATCAACGGGCGTCACGAACGGCAATATTTTGGGGATCGCCTCCGGAGATTCCGCCGCTGAAGGCGTCGGCATTCAGATCCTTGACCAGAATGATACTGTACTGCAGTTCGATCGGAACTATACGGCGATAACCGGCACGCAGGACAACGTTCCTGTCGAGATCCCACTCAAGGCTCGCTACGTCAGGACGGGGGAGATAAAAGCCGGCAAAGTCGATTCTGTCGCGACGTTCGAGCTCTTTTACCGTTGATTCATCCTGCCCGCTCTGGCGGGCTAAGGATCATTTCACTAACTTCGTTAACCCTCTCTTTTCATCTGGTTAATTCTTAAACCCTTAAATCTTGTAGGGCCGCTTACTGCTTGCTATGCAACCAGCGTTTCGCATATTATTCTGCGGTCATAATAATAATTCTCGTTTACGTTATCATTCACTTTTCCATCAGAGATAAACATGGCGCTTTCCAATACTGCTCAGCCAATTAACACGTCGCTGCGTAAAGTCGCGGTTGTCGTAGCCACAGCGGTTGCCGGCATGTCTGCATTTGCTCACGCTGCCGAAACCCCGAAAAAAGAAGATACTATTACCGTTACCGCTGCACCTGCTGCACAGGAGAGTGCCTGGGGACCTGCTGCGACTATCGCCGCTCGCCAATCTGCGACCGGTACCAAAACAGACACCCCAATTCAAAAGGTTCCACAGTCTATTTCTGTGGTAACGGCCGAAGAGATGGCGCTGCATCAGCCACGTTCCGTTAAAGAAGCTCTGAGCTATACCCCGGGCGTTGCAGTAGGCACCCGTGGTGCTTCCAATACTTACGACTACCTGGTTATTCGCGGTTTCGCGGCCGATGGCCAGAGCCAAAATAACTACCTCGACGGCATGAAAATGCAGGGGAACTTCTACAACGACGCGGTAATTGACCCGTACATGCTGGAGCGCGCCGAAATCATGCGCGGTCCGGTTTCCGTTCTGTACGGTAAAAGCAGCCCAGGCGGCCTGCTGAATATGGTAAGTAAGCGCCCAACAACCGAGCCGCTGAAAGAGATCCAGTTTAAAGTGGGTACCGACAGCCTGTTCCAGACAGGCTTTGACTTCAGCGATGCGATCGACGATGACGGTGTCTATTCATACCGCCTGACGGGCGTTGCGCGCTCGAACAATTCGCAGCAGGAAGATAAGGGCGAGCAGCGTTATGCCATCGCGCCATCCTTCTCCTGGCGTCCGGATGACAAAACCACCTTCACGTTCCTCTCCTACTTCCAGAACGAGCCTGAAACGGGCTACTACGGCTGGCTGCCAAAAGAGGGGACGGTTGACCCGCTGCCAAACGGCGATCGTCTGCCGACTAACTTCAATGAAGGCGCGAAGAACAACACCTATTCCCGTAACCAGAAAATGGTGGGATACAGCTTCGACCACGAATTCAACGATACTTTCACCGTGCGTCAGAATCTGCGCTTTGCCGAGAACAAAACCTCGCAAAACAGCGTTTACGGCTACGGCATGTGTTCCGATCCGCTCTATTCGAGTAATCCGGCATCCAGCCCTTGCGCGAGCATTCCTCAGTCACAATGGGGGCATACGCTGACTCGCCAGTATGTGATCGATGACGAGAAGCTGCAAAACTTCACCGTTGATACGCAGCTTCAGAGCAAGTTCGCGACGGGGGCTCTCGACCATACTCTGTTGACAGGCGTTGATTTCATGCGCATGCGTAATGACATTAACTCCTGGTTCGGCTACGCCGGCTCCGTTGCGCCATCCGATATTTACGATCTCGATCGTGGCGATTTCGATTTCGGTTCACACCCTGGACCGTCTGGTGCTTACCAGGTGCTGAACAAGCAGAAGCAGACCGGCGTTTACGCTCAGGATCAGATCGAATGGGATAAAGTGCTGGTGACACTGGGCGGCCGTTACGATTGGGCCGATCAGGAGTCCTACAACCGCGTATTAAATACCACCGCCAAGCGTGATGATACTCAGTTCACCTGGCGTGGCGGCGTTAACTACCTGTTCGACAACGGGGTAACTCCTTATTTCAGCTACAGCGAATCCTTTGAACCGGCTTCCCTGACCGACGCTCAAGGTAAACCATTCTCACCGTCTAAAGGCAAACAGTACGAAGCGGGCGTGAAATACGTGCCTAACGATCGTCCGATCGTGATCACCGGTGCGGTATATCAGCTGACCAAAACCAACAACCTGATGGCTGACCCAACTGGCTCACCCTTCTCCGTTGAAGGCGGCGAGATCCGCGCCCGTGGCGTAGAGCTGGAAGCCAAAGCGGCGTTATCTGCCAGCGTGAACGTTGTCGGTTCTTATACCTATACCGATGCGGAATACACCACCGACACCAACTACAAAGGCAACACGCCGGCGCAGGTGCCAAAACATATGGCATCCCTGTGGGGTGATTACACGATGTTTGATGGCCCACTGTCTGGCCTGACGCTGGGTACCGGCGTGCGTTATACCGGCTCCAGCAAAGGTGACCCGGCGAATAGCTTCACTGTTGGAAGCTATACACTGGTTGATGCACTGGTCCGATACGATCTGGCGCGTGTCGGCATGGCCGGATCAAACGTCGCGCTTCACGTGAACAACCTGTTCGATCGTGAGTACGTTGCCAGCTGCTTCAACACCTACGGTTGCTTCTGGGGTGCTGAACGCCAGGTTGTCGCCACCGCGACCTTCCGCTTCTAACCTCTTTATGGGCACGGTTCGCCGTGCCCTTTTTATTTAAGTTGGCTGACATGCAGGATAATAAAACGCAATCCGACACCACCTTTACGCTCAATAATCTCTCCTTTCGCGTACCCGGGCGCACCCTGCTGCATCCGCTCTCTCTGACGTTCCCTGCCGGTAAAGTGACGGGCCTGATTGGCCACAATGGTTCCGGTAAATCCACGCTGCTCAAGATGCTGGGACGCCACCAGCCACCTTCTGAAGGGGATATTCTGCTGGACGATCGGCCGCTGGAGGGCTGGAGCAGTAAAGCCTTTGCCCGCAAGGTGGCCTACTTGCCGCAGCAGCTGCCGCAGGCGGAAGGGATGACGGTGCGTGAGCTGGTAGCGATTGGCCGCTATCCGTGGCACGGGGCGCTTGGCCGCTTCGGCGTCGCCGACCGGGAGAAAGTAGAAGAGGCGATTGCGCTGGTAGGGCTAAAACCGCTGGCGCATCGCCTGGTGGATAGTCTGTCCGGCGGTGAACGTCAGCGGGCGTGGATTGCGATGCTGGTGGCGCAGGACAGCCGCTGCTTGCTGCTGGATGAACCGACCTCGGCGCTGGATATCGCCCATCAGGTCGACGTGCTGGCGCTGGTGCATCGCTTAAGCCAGCAGCGCGGCCTGACGGTGATCGCTGTCCTGCACGATATCAACATGGCGGCGCGCTACTGTGACTACCTCGTCGCGCTGCGCGGCGGTGAAATGATCGCTCAGGGCACGCCGTCTGAGCTGATGCGCAGTGAAACGCTGGAACATATTTACGGTATTCCTATGGGTATTTTGCCTCACCCGGCCGGGGCTGCTCCCGTGAGCTTTGTCTACTGATGCTGGATTCAACATACATTAGCCGCCGTCGCCTGCTGACGGCGATGGCGCTCTCGCCGCTGCTGTTGAAGATGGCCCCGGCCCGCGCCGCCGCTATCGATCCGCACCGCATCGTGGCGCTGGAGTGGTTACCCGTCGAGCTGATGATGGCCCTGGGTATCACGCCCTACGGCGTGGCCGACATTCCCAACTACACCCTGTGGGTGAATGAGCCAAAACTGCCGGACTCGGTCATCGACATCGGTCTGCGCACGGAGCCAAACCTTGAGCTTCTCACGCAGATGAAACCGTCTTATTTATTCTGGTCTGCGGGGTATGGCCCGTCGGAAGAGATCATGGCGAAGATTGCGCCGGGACGAGGCTTTTCCTTTAGCGACGGTAAAAAGCCGCTGACCATGGCAAAAAATTCTATCCACGAGATGGCCCAGTTCCTCAACCGGGAAGCGGAAGCAAAACAGCATCTCGATGAGTTTGATGCGCTGATTGAGTCCCTTAAGCCGCGCTTTGCCCGCCGTGGCGATCGGCCTTTGCTGATGGTGACGCTGCTGGATGCCCGCCATATGCTGGTCTTTGGAAAGAACTGCCTGTTCCAGGAAGTGCTCGACAGCTTCGGCATTCGCAATGCCTGGGAAGGCGAGATGACGTTCTGGGGAAGCACCGCCGTGGGCATCGACCGCCTGGCGGCGTTTCGCAACGTCGACGTGCTGTGCTTTGACCACGGCAACGAGCGTGAAATGCAAACCCTGATGGCGACCCCGCTCTGGCAGGCGATGCCGTTCGTGCGCGAGCAGCGCTTCCTGCGCGCCCCTGCGGTATGGTTTTACGGCGCGACGCTGTCGGCAATGCACTTTGCCCGCGTGCTGGACAACGTGATGGGGGGCAAAGCATGAGTACGCGTATTGCCCGTTTCCCGGCGCTGCTGCTGGGGCTGATTTTTCTGGCGGCGCTGGCGCTAACCGGGTTCAACCTCTCCACGGCACTGCCGCGCGAGCAGTGGGCGGCCGCGTTTGCCGCTCCGGATATCGACAATATTCAGCAGATGTTGTTCCACTACAGCCTGCTGCCGCGTCTTAGCATCTCCCTGCTGGTCGGGGCGGGGCTGGGACTGGTGGGCGTGCTGTTCCAGCAGGTGCTACGTAACCCGCTGGCGGAGCCAACCACGTTGGGCGTGGCGACGGGTGCACAGCTGGGGATCACCATCACCACCCTCTGGACGCTGCCGGGGGCATTAACCTCGCAGTTTGCCGCGCTGGCAGGTGCCTGCGTCGTGGGCGCGCTGGTCTTTGGCGTGGCCTGGGGAAAACGTCTCTCGCCGGTCACGCTGATCCTCGCCGGGCTGGTCGTCAGCCTCTACTGCGGCGCGATCAACCAGCTGCTGGTGCTGTTTCACCACGACCAGCTGCAAAGCATGTTTATGTGGAGCACCGGCACGCTCACCCAGACCGACTGGAGTATCGTCCAGCGCCTGTGGCCACAATTGTTTGGCGGCGTGGTGCTCACGCTGCTGCTGCTGCGCCCGCTCACTCTAATGGGGCTGGATGATGGCGTGGCGCGCAACCTGGGGCTGGCGCTGTCGCTGGCTCGTCTGGCGGCGCTCACGCTGGCGATTGTGTTAAGCGCTCTGCTGGTTAACGCGGTTGGCATCATCGGGTTTATCGGCCTCTTTGCGCCGCTGCTGGCGAAAATGCTCGGGGCGCGTCGCCTTCTGGCACGTCTGCTGCTGGCGCCGCTGATCGGGGCGCTGATCCTCTGGCTTTCCGATCAGATCATTATCTGGCTGGCGCGCGCCTGGATGGAAGTATCTACCGGGTCGGCAACGGCGCTTATTGGGGCGCCGCTGCTGCTGTGGCTGCTCCCGCGCCTGCGCAGCATCAGCGCCCCAGCGATGGACGCGGGCGATAAGGTCTACGCTGAACGTCAGTCGGTGCTGTGGTTCAGCCTTGCCGGTCTGGCGGTGTTGTTTATCGCCTCGTTTGCCGCCCTCGCGTTTGGGCGCGATGCCGCAGGCTGGCACTGGGCAACGGGAGACTTACTCAACGAACTGCTGCAGTGGCGCTGGCCGCGTATTCTCTCCGCGCTGATTGCCGGGGTGATGCTGGCGGTGGCGGGCTGTATTATTCAGCGTCTGACCGGTAACCCGATGGCAAGCCCTGAAGTGCTGGGGATCAGCTCCGGCGCGGCCTTTGGCGTGGTGCTGATGCTCTTCCTGGTGCCGGGCAATGCGTTTGGCTGGCTGATGCCTGCCGGGAGTATCGGTGCGGCGGCCACGCTGATGATTATTCTGGTTGCCTCTGGCCGCGGCGGATTTTCTCCACACCGCATGCTGCTGGCTGGTATGGCGCTCAGCACCGCCTTTACTATGCTGCTGATGATGCTGCAGGCGAGCGGCGATCCGCGCATGGCGAAGATCCTGACCTGGATTTCCGGCTCAACGTACAACGCCACCTCCAGCCAGGTTGCCTGGTCAGGAAGCGTTATGATCGTGCTGCTGGCGATGGTACCGCTGTGCCGTCGCTGGATGACCATTCTGCCGCTGGGGGGCGAAACCGCGCGTGCGGTTGGCTTAGCGCTGACGCCAACGCGCGTCGCGCTTCTTCTGCTGGCGGCGTGTCTGACGGCAACCGCCACCATGACCATCGGTCCACTAAGCTTTGTAGGGTTGATGGCGCCGCATATCGCCAGAATGATGGGTTTCCGACGGACGATGCCACATATTGTGATGTCGGCCCTGACGGGCGGGGTCATTCTGGTGTTTGCCGACTGGTGTGGAAGGATGGTGCTGTTCCCGTATCAGATCCCGGCAGGACTGCTGTCGACCTTTATCGGCGCGCCGTATTTTATTTATCTGTTGAGAAAGCAGAGCCGCTAATAAAAATAAACGGCAATCCTTAGATTGCCGTTTTAGCAATGCCCTTAGAGCTTCGCAAACACCTTACGCGCCGCGTCGATGGTGTTATTGATATCTTCTTCGCTGTGCGCCACGGACATAAAGCCCGCTTCGAACGCGGACGGTGCCAGGTACACGCCTTCTTCCAGCATCAGGTGGAAGAAGCGCTTGAAGCGCTCAACGTCGCACTTCACCACGTCCTGATAGCGGGTCACGGTTTTCGCATCGGTGAAGAAAATCCCGAACATGCCGCCCACGTGGTTAACAACCAGCGGAATTCCCGCTTCTTCTGCGGCTTCCAGCAGACCGTTTGCCAGTTGCGTGGTACGGTCCGTCAGGGTTTCATGAATACCCGGCTGCGCCACTTCGGTCAGACAGGCGAAGCCTGCAGCCATGGCAATTGGGTTACCGGATAGCGTGCCCGCCTGGTAAACCGGGCCGGTTGGCGCCAGGGTTTCCATCACGTCCTTACGACCGCCGAAAGCACCGACCGGCATGCCGCCGCCGATGATTTTGCCGAGGCAGGTCAGGTCCGGCTCAACCTCATAATAAGACTGGGCGCCCGCAAGTGCCACGCGGAAGCCGGTCATCACTTCATCGATGATCAGCAGCGCGCCGAACTCATCGCACAGCGCGCGCAGGCCCGGCAGGAAGTCAGGCTGCGGCGGAATGCAGTTCATGTTGCCCGCAACCGGTTCAACGATAATGCAGGCGATCTCCTGCGGATACTGTTCGAACGCCGCGCGAACGGTGTTCAGATCGTTGTAGGTGCAGGTCAGGGTGTGCTTCGCGAAATCAGCAGGTACGCCAGGCGAGTTTGGCTGGCCGAGGGTCAGCGCGCCGGAGCCCGCTTTCACCAGCAGGCAGTCCGCATGGCCGTGGTAGCAGCCTTCGAATTTGATGATTTTGTCGCGACCTGTAAAGCCGCGCGCCAGACGGATGGCGCTCATGGTGGCTTCGGTACCGGAGTTAACCATACGCACCATGTCCATGGTCGGGACCAGCTCGGTGACCAGCTCCGCCATCTTCACTTCCATCTCGGTCGGCGCACCGAAGCTCAGGCCGCGCTGCGCGGCTTCAATCACCGCGTTACGAATGGCCGGGTGGTTATGCCCCAGCACCATCGGGCCCCAGGAGCCGACATAATCGATATAGGCTTTGCCATCGACATCGTACAGATACGCGCCGTCAGCACGTTCAATAAACAGCGGCGTGCCGCCCACGCCGGTAAAGGCGCGTACTGGCGAGTTCACGCCACCGGGGATTAGCTCGCGGGCTGCACTGTAGAGGTTTTCAGACTTGCTCATGGCGTCGTTCCTGGTTCGTATAAAATGATTAAGCCCACTATTCTAAGTGATCCGCAGAAGGTTATGAAATTTTTAGCCGGGTAATGCTTTAAGATTTGTTAAGTATTTTTCAGGCGTCGCAGGGAAGGTCTCTGGTAAAATCTTCGCGGCTTTTTGTATGACGAATAAGAACAGGACATGAAATCAGATTCCCCGTCTTTCGAAGAACAACAGTTTACGCGCGTCCAGCACCGAATCAGCATTCGGCGGCTGCTCAATCGCGATAAAACGCCGCTGGCGATCCTGCTTGCTGCTGCCGTGGTGGGTACCCTTGCAGGGCTGGTTGGCGTGGCGTTTGAAAAAGCGGTTAATGCCCTACTCAACTGGCGAGTGGGAACCGTAGCCGGTTTTGCCGATCGCGAATGGCTGGTCTGGGTAGCGGCATTCGGCCTGTCTGCGCTGTTTGCCATGGTGGGGTATTTTCTGGTGCGTAAATTCGCCCCGGAGGCGGGCGGGTCTGGCATCCCGGAAATTGAAGGCGCGCTGGAGGAGCTGCGCCCGGTGCGCTGGTGGCGGGTGATCCCGGTTAAGTTTATTGGCGGCATGGGAACGCTGGGCGCAGGGATGGTGCTCGGCCGGGAAGGGCCAACGGTGCAGCTGGGGGGGAACGTCGGCCGCATGGTGGGCGATCTGTTCCGCATGCGCAGCGCCGAGGCGCGCCATACGCTGCTGGCCACCGGTGCAGCGGCGGGGCTTTCTGCGGCGTTTAATGCGCCGCTGGCCGGTATTTTGTTCATCATCGAAGAGATGCGCGCGCAGTTCCGCTACAACCTGATCTCCATAAAAGCGGTGTTTACCGGCGTTATTATGTCGAGCATCGTCTTTCGCATCTTTAATGGCGAAGGGGCGGTGATTGAAGTCGGTAAACTGACCAACGCACCGGTTAACACCCTGTGGCTATACCTGATCCTCGGCATGATTTTTGGTGTGGTGGGCCCGCTGTTTAACACCTTTATCTTACGCGCTCAGGATATGTTCCAGCGCGTTCACGGCGGCAATACCACGAAATGGGTGCTGATGGGCGGCCTGCTGGGCGGCATTTGTGGCGTGCTCGGCTTTATCGAACCGAATGCCGCGGGCGGCGGTTTCGGGCTGATTCCCATTGCCGCAGCCGGGAATTTCAGCGTGGGTTTGCTGCTGTTTATGTTTTTCTCCAGGGTCATTACGACGGTACTGTGCTTCTCCTCCGGCGCGCCCGGCGGGATTTTTGCCCCGATGCTGGCGCTGGGAACGCTGCTCGGCACCGCGTTTGGTATGGCGGCTGAGGCAGGTTTCCCCGCTTACCACTTGGACGCCGGCACCTTTGCAGTGGCCGGGATGGGGGCGCTGCTGGCCGCGTCCCTGCGCGCGCCGTTAACCGGCATCGTGCTGGTGCTGGAGATGACGGATAATTACCAGCTCATTTTGCCAATGATCATTACCTGTCTCGGCGCGACACTATTAGCCCAATTCCTGGGTGGAAAACCGCTATACTCCACCATCCTCGCGCGTACCCTGGCAAAACAAGAGGCGGAGCGGGCCGCCACGCAGAATACTTGAATGAATTACCAGGGTATTAGATAATGACGAAAAGAATTGGGTGAATTTTACCCAATAGCAGTATTCATGGGAGCATAAGATGAGTGATGACGTAGCTGTGCCGCTGGAGTTTACCGAAGCAGCAGCCAACAAAGTGAAAACCCTGATTGCCGACGAAGACAATCCGGATCTGAAACTGCGTGTCTATATTACCGGTGGCGGCTGCAGCGGCTTCCAGTACGGTTTTACCTTTGACGATCAGGTGAACGACGGCGATATGACCATCGAGAAGCAAGGCGTCGCGCTGGTAGTTGACCCGATGAGCCTGCAGTATCTGGTGGGCGGTTCGGTGGATTACACCGAAGGTCTGGAAGGTTCGCGTTTTGTGGTGACCAACCCGAACGCAACAAGCACCTGCGGGTGTGGTTCTTCGTTCAGCATTTAAGCCTGAATGCGGATTGTAGGCCCGGTAAGCGAAGCGCCACCGGGCTTATAAACGACGCCTATCTTGAAGTTTCATCCAGCGCAAACGTCGGCAGCTTCAGGTGCCAGCGTATCGCCGCTAAACGTATCACCAGCGTCACGACCATCCCCAGCATCGCGGCGTTTTCCAGCGGAATTGCAAACGTGTAGTACGCGGTCGCGTGGACAATGCCGCCCGCAATACAGGCCGTTGCGTAAATTTCAGTACGCAGGATCATCGGCACCTCACGCGCCAGAATGTCGCGAATGATGCCGCCGCCCACGCCGGTTAACACGCCCATGCAGATCGCCACCATCGGGCCGGTACCCGCATTAAACGCCTTATTGACGCCAATACCGACAAACACGGCCAGACCCACGGCATCCAGCACCGGCAATATCCATTTGGGTAATCGGCGGGGCTGGCGAACCAGCACAATGGTTAACAGACAGGTGACCATCGCGACCACAAGATCGGTAGGATCTTTCACCCAAAACACCGGGCCATTTGCCAGCGCCATATCGCGGATTGTCCCGCCGCCAACGGCGGTCACCACGCCAAGCACCAGCACGCCAAACGGATCCATGCGTAGTTTTCCGGCGAGCAGGACGCCGGAGATAGCAAAAACGGCTGTACCAAGAATATCCAGCCAATAAACGAGCATCGTTAAATCCTCGAACGTATGTTAATGACCCTCTGCCAGGGCGGCACAGAGCTGTTTTGCGGCGAGGATAATACGCGGGCTGGCGCGTTCAAACCAGTCACCGTTGAGTGGGATCACCGGAATTTTTAGCTGGCTCTGCCAGAATTGTTTAATTTTAGGAATCTCGCCCGCATTTCCGACCACGACGATGGCCTGCGGCTGGCGCGCCAGCACCTGCTCACGGCTCACCTGAGGCCACGGTACCCGGCTGGCAGCAAAGATATTTTCACCGCCGCACACTTCCAGCACCTGGTTCTGAATCGAGCCTTTTCCGGTGGTAAACAGCGGCTGGCTGCCGAACTGCAGGAAGATGCGCTTTTTAACAGGCGTATCGTATTGGGCTTTCAGCGCAGCATAGTCGCTGAGCATCTGGTTCGCCGCACTCTCGGCTTTTTGAGGCGCAGGACTATAAGGGGCCAGGGCGCGCAGAGCCTGAGCGACCTGCTCAATACTTACCGCGTCAACCCACATGACCTTGATGCCAAGCGAGGTGAGCTGGTTAACCTGCCGCTCGGCGTTACCGCCGCGCCAGGCCAGCACGAGATCCGGCTTAAGCGCCACAATGCGCTCAAGGTTCATCCCTTGCCAGGTGGCCACTTGCTCAATGCCGGCCGCCTGTGGGGGGTAATCTGAAAAGCTGCTGACGCCAACGGGGGTGATCCCGGCGGCAAACGCCAGTTCGGTATTAGCGGGAGAAAGGGTAATCACACGCGGCGCGGCTAACAGCCACGCCGGTGCAAGCAGCAGCAGGGCGGCCAGCGCCCTGATAGACCGTTTAGCCACGCGCCAGGTTCTGCACCAGGCGTTCCACCATCACGGTGGACTGTTTTGCCGCAACGGCCAGGAACTCGTCGAAGCTGATGTGAGACTGCTGGTCTGCCACGTCAGAGATGGCGCGAACCACCACGAACGGTACGCTGAAATTGTGGCAAACGTGCGCAATCGCGGTCGCTTCCATCTCTACGGCAACCGCCTGCGGGAAGTTATGACGGATTTTCGCCAGACCGACGGAGCCATTGATGAACGCATCACCGCTGACAATCAGGCCGCGTACCGCGTTGAGGTTGAGCTCAGCTATGCAGGCTTCAGCCGCCGCAATCAGTTTATCGTCAGCTTTAAACCCTGCCGGGCACCCCGGAAGCTGGCCGTATTCGTAGCCGAACGCGGTGACGTCGGCATCGTGGTAACGCGCTTCGTCGGAGACAACGATATCGCCCACTTTCAGCGTCGGTGCCAGACCGCCCGCCGAGCCCGTGTTAATGATGACGTCCGGCTTGCAGCGCTCAAGCAGCAGGGTCGCACCCAGCGCAGCAGCCACTTTACCGATGCCTGATTTCAGCAGAGCCACCTCAACACCGTTCAGCTGTCCGGTGTAGATCTCACAACCCCCGAGAGAGAGGGTCTGACGGTTCTCAATTTTGTCACGCAGGAGCGTAACTTCTTCTTCCATTGCACCAATAATGCCGATTTTCATAGATTTACTCGCGATGTGCCTTGTTAAGAGGCATAGTCTATCATGCGGTTAAGGGGAAACGCATTCTCACGCGGGGGAGCACATGTCACCAATCGATTTTCGTACCAAAATTAACTGGCACCGTCGTTTCCGTTCGCCACAGGGCGAAAAGAGCGAACATGAGATCCTGCGCATCTTCGAAAGCGATCGCGGCAGGATTATTAACTCGCCCGCCATCCGGCGTCTGCAGCAAAAGACCCAGGTATTCCCGCTGGAGCGTAACGCCGCGGTGCGCACGCGCTTAACCCACTCCATGGAAGTGCAGCAGGTCGGGCGTTATATTGCCAAAGAGATTTTAAGCCGCCTCAAAGAGCAGCGTTTACTGGAAACCTATGGCCTGGATGAGCTGACGGGGCCCTTCGAGAGCATCGTTGAGATGGCCTGCCTGATGCATGACATCGGCAACCCGCCTTTTGGCCATTTTGGCGAGGCGGCTATTAATGACTGGTTTAAACAACGGCTTTATCCGTCGGATGCGGCAAGTCAGCCGCTCAGCGATGACCGCTGCATCGTGCGCGATTTACGCCTGCGTGAAGGCGAAGAAGGGCTGAACGATCTGCGCCGCAAAGTGCGCCAGGATCTCTGTCACTTTGAGGGCAACGCGCAGGGGATCCGGCTGGTGCACTCCCTGATGCGCATGAACCTGACCTGGGCGCAGGTTGGCTGCATTTTGAAATATACGCGTCCCGCGTGGTGGATGGGGGTGACGCCCGCATCCCACAGCTATTTAATGAAAAAACCGGGCTATTACCTTTCCGAAGAGGCCTATATAGAACGGCTGCGTAAAGAACTTTCCCTGACGCCAAACGGCCGATTCCCATTGACGTGGATTATGGAAGCCGCCGACGATATTTCCTATTGCGTGGCTGACCTGGAAGATGCCGTTGAGAAAAGAATATTCAGCGTCGAGGAGCTTTATCAGCATCTTTATGCGGCATGGGGAACCCATGAAAAAGGATCGCTGTTTGCCCAGGTTGTCGAAAATGCCTGGGAAAAATCGCGCTCAAATACGTTGAGCCGCAGTACGGAAGATCAGTTCTTTATGTATTTGCGGGTCAATACATTAAATAAACTGGTGCCGTATGCCGCCTCGCGCTTTATTGATAATTTACCGCAAATCTTTAGCGGGGAATTCAATCACGCGCTATTGGAAGATGACAGCAGTTTCAGCCAACTCCTTGAGCTTTATAAACATGTGGCGATGCGGCATGTGTTCAGCCATCCTGATGTCGAGCAACTGGAACTGCAGGGATACCGTGTAATTAGTGGATTACTGGAAATTTATTCCCCGTTGCTTCAGCTCTCCGTCGAGGAGTTTAGCGAGCTGGTGGAAAAAGAACGCGTGCGATGCATTCCTATCGAATCCCGGCTTTATCAGAAACTTTCTACCCGCCATCGGCTGGCGTATGTCGAAGCGATGGGTAAGCTGGATCGCCACGCTCTGGAATGGCCGGTGATGGAATATTATTATCGCTGCCGTCTAATCCAGGACTATATCAGCGGCATGACCGATTTGTATGCCTGGGATGAATACCGCAAGCTCATGGCCGTGGAATAATTCCGGAGTTTTGTAAAGAAGGCCAATAAATTTTTACCTTTTCCATAAACTTATGGCCGGAACTAAGCGGTATAAAATGAATCTGAGTTACACAGCAATTTTGCGTTACCTGTAAATCGAGATTGAGAAACATGAAAAAAACCACATTAGCAATGAGTGCACTGGCTCTGAGTTTAGGTTTAGCGCTGTCTCCTCTGACTGCTACTGCAGCCGAGACCGCGTCGTCGGCAGCAACCGCGCAGCAGATGCCAAGCCTGGCACCGATGCTCGAAAAAGTGATGCCATCGGTGGTGAGTATTAACGTTGAGGGCAGCACGACCGTCAATACGCCGCGCATGCCGCGTAACTTCCAGCAGTTCTTCGGTGACAATTCACCTTTCTGCCAGGACGGTTCGCCATTCCAGAGTTCTCCGTTCTGTCAGGGCGGTGGCGCAGGGGATGACGGCCAGGGCGGCGGCCAGCAACAGAAATTCATGGCGCTTGGTTCCGGTGTGATTATTGATGCCGCAAAAGGCTACGTGGTCACCAACAACCACGTTGTGGATAACGCCAGCACCATTAAAGTACAGCTGAGCGATGGTCGTAAATTCGACGCTAAAGTGGTGGGTAAAGATCCGCGCTCCGACATCGCGCTGATCCAGATTCAGGATCCGAAGAACCTGACGGCGATTAAAATTGCCGACTCCGATGCGCTGCGCGTGGGCGATTACACCGTCGCTATCGGTAACCCGTTCGGTCTGGGTGAAACCGTGACCTCCGGTATTGTCTCTGCGCTGGGCCGTAGCGGCCTGAATGCGGAAAACTATGAAAACTTCATCCAGACGGATGCGGCCATTAACCGTGGTAACTCCGGCGGTGCGCTGGTGAACCTGAACGGCGAGCTGATCGGTATCAACACCGCTATTCTGGCACCGGACGGCGGCAACATCGGTATCGGCTTTGCTATTCCGAGCAACATGGTGAAAAACCTGACTGCTCAGATGGTGCAGTATGGCCAGGTGAAACGCGGTGAGCTGGGTATTATGGGTACCGAGCTGAACTCCGAGCTGGCGAAAGCGATGAAGGTGGATGCGCAGCGCGGTGCGTTCGTCAGCCAGGTTATGCCGAACTCCTCTGCAGCGAAGGCGGGCATTAAAGCGGGTGATGTGATCACCTCTCTGAACGGTAAACCGATCAGCAGCTTTGCCGCCCTGCGTGCGGAAGTGGGCTCGATGCCAATTGGCAGCAAAGTGACCCTTGGCCTGCTGCGTGACGGCAAACCGGTTAACGTAAGCCTGGAGCTGCAGCAGAGCAGCCAGAATCAGGTGGACTCCAGCACCATCTTCAGCGGAATTGAAGGCGCAGAGATGAGTAACAAGGGCCAGGACAAAGGCGTGGTGGTGAACAACGTGAAAGCAAATTCACCTGCTGCCCGTATCGGCCTGAAAAAAGGCGATGTGATCATGGGGGCTAACCAGCAACCGGTGAAAAACATCGCTGAACTGCGCAAAATTCTCGACAGCAAACCGTCCGTACTGGCGCTGAATATCCAGCGCGGTGACACCTCAATTTACCTGCTGATGCAGTAATCCTTTTAAGCCCCTGTTCGCAGGGGCTTTCTTGTTTCTGTGACGCCTACCGCAACTCCATACTTCCCCCTCTCACTTTGTGCATTCGCACAATGCAGTCGCTGCTGAACTTCCCTATGCTTGAGCTCTGCTCACAGGAGGGTTACATGGCTGGCTGGCATCTTGATACCAAAATGGCGCAGGATATTGTGGCGCGCACCATGCGCATCATTGATACCAATATCAACGTAATGGATGCCCGCGGGCGCATTATTGGCAGCGGCGATCGCGAGCGTATTGGGGAATTGCACGAAGGAGCCCTGCTGGTGCTTTCTCAGGGCCGCGTGGTTGATATCGATGATGCGGTAGCAAAACACCTGCACGGCGTGCGTCAGGGCATTAACCTGCCGCTGCGTCTGGAAGGGGAAATTGTTGGCGTCATCGGCCTGACGGGCGAACCGGAATCCCTGCGTAAATACGGCGAGCTGGTCTGTATGACGGCGGAAATGATGCTGGAGCAGTCGCGCCTGATGCATCTGCTTGCTCAGGACAGCCGCTTACGTGAAGAGCTGGTGATGAACCTGATTCAGGCGGAAGAACATACGCCTGCACTCAGCGAATGGGCGCAGCGTCTGGGGATCGATCTGAACCAGCCGCGCGTGGTGGCGGTGATTGAGGTCGATAGCGGACAGCTTGGCGTAGACAGCGCGATGGCCGAGCTGCAGCAGCTGCAAAATGCGCTGGCGACGCCGGAGCGCGACAACCTGGTGGCGATAGTCTCGCTGACGGAAATGGTGGTACTCAAACCCGCGCTCAATGCGTTCGGCCGCTGGGATGCGGAAGATCATCGTCGTCGCGTGGAACTGCTGATTTCCCGTATGCAGGAGAACGGCCAGTTGCGTTTTCGCGTTGCCCTGGGCAATTACTTTACCGGGCCGGGCAGCATCGCCCGGTCCTGGCGTACCGCGCGCACCACCATGATGGTGGGCAAGCAGCGGATGCCGGAGAGCCGCAGTTATTTCTATCAGGATCTGATGCTGCCGGTGCTGCTCGACAGCCTGCGCGGCGGCTGGCAGGCGAATGAGCTGGCGCGGCCATTAGCGCGCCTGAAGGCGATGGACAACAATGGGTTGCTGCGCCGGACGCTGCAGGCGTGGTTTCGCCATAACGTGCAACCGCTGGCGACCTCAAAAGCGCTGTTTATTCACCGCAATACGCTTGAGTACCGGCTAAACCGGATCTCGGAGCTGACGGGGCTGGATTTGGGGAACTTTGACGACAGGCTGCTGCTCTATGTCGCGTTGCAGCTGGACGAACAGAGATGACTGAGTGCGGTCTGGTGCCCTCACCCCATCCCTCTCCCACGGGGAGAGGGCGCAAACACTAAAAACGGCAATCAGGGATTGCCGTTTTGCTTTTATTTCCGCGTTAATTTCTCAAGATCTGCTTCAATCTCGCTGATCTTGTTGGTGACAACGCTTTCAAGGTGACGCAGATCGTCGAGGATCTTACGCTTGAGATCGACTTCGGTGCGATCGCGCTGGCAAATCTGATCGAGTTCATCGATCACATAGCGCAGGTTAGGGCTGATTTCCTGCACCTCTTTGTACCCTTGTCCTACGCCGTCAGCGACGACGGTCTTACGCTGGCGTGGATATTTAAACTTCACGCTCTTGGCGAAAAACTCTCCTTTATCCTTGTGAAAATAGATTTTTAAAATGTCGTTGTTGGCTTCCTGGCGAAGGCTGTAACGATCGATTTCATCAGGATTGGTAATGCCCAGACTTTTCAGATTATCGTACATAGCGGTACCCTTATCTCAACATAACCTTTGAATAATTAATGAAAAAATTCCTTTTTGCCACCCTCATATATAAAAAAAGCGGGGTCGATCCTGATTACATTTCACTGAAATTACCGGGCAGGGAAGGTGCATTGCCCCCACTCGTTTATTGTTGTTTTTAACGACTACGTCAAGTGGAAATCAATTTAATACCAAAACCTGACGATCTGAGCGCTAGCGCAGTAAGGCGATGGAGGCCAGCATTTCGCTTTCCGTGGTGGTAATTTCCTGTTCCAACAGTTCGTCGATCCGCTGTTTTTTGATTGCCTGATTGACGCCGAACAGATCGAGCTTATCCAGCAGGAACATCACCAGCGCCGTAATCACGGCGGTCAGGACTGATGAAAGTAAAATGGGGAGCGGTCCTGGTAGACCAAGGCCGCTGAGCCATGACTCAAGGCCAATAGCCGCAAAGATGGAAAGAGAACCTGCTACAAGCTTAAGAATGGCATCGCCTTTTTGGGCCATACTGCTGTGTTTATCCCTGAGGATCGGTACCGTCTGCATCAGGACCTTAAAGCCTTCTTTTACCATTCGCATGATGTTTTTGAACACGCCAACGAAGCAGTTAACAATCCCTTCCAGCAGCATCGACACGAAATTTTTAATAAAGCCGACGGCAACATCTTTTAATAAAACGACAGCGTTTTTGAGAATGTGATCTTTCATGCGACCAAGACGAATCGACAGAGCCTGCGAAAAATCGCTCGCACCTACGCCAGCTTCAATACCGTGCGTTAAACAGCTGCGCAGCTCATAGTAAAGAGGCTTGATAATGAAGAGAATGAGATCGCCCAGCGACTGATGACCTGATGCCTGGGCCGCATCTTTCGCCAGAACTTTTTGGACGTCGCGATCCTTGCGGATATTATCAAATACGGTTTCATTGGTTTTGGTATCCATCGTTTGCTGCGCGATGTCCATTTTCTCGACCATCACCTGCCGCGTTTTGATTTCCTCTTCTGTCAGCGGATGCGCGACATCTTTTTTCCCTTTTTTGACAACTACAAAGCCCTGATCGATCTCCTGCTGGAGTTCTTCGCGGGTTTTAGCGAACTTACCGGTTTTCTCGCCACGGTTGTTTTGCATGCTGGTAACAGCATAATTTTCTTCAATATTGAGAATATTTTTGATGTCATCAAGCTTCAGAGCCTTGTTGCTTTTGAGGTTGTTGCATACTTCGGCGCAGGAGACGACATGATCGACTTCGGCAGCCTGCTTCTGCTCTCCCTCGCTTTTCGCATGTTTTTTGTACTGGTAGATCGTGCCGTTACCATATTCATCCTCAGCGCGCAGATTACCGGAGAAATGGTTCTCTTTACGGGCCTCCATTTTTGCACCATCGCGCATGTTCAGAGAGTCGTTGTTGCGCGTCATTTCGCCGCCGTTAAACGACGATTGTTCAGAAAAACGGTCAATGTTTTGACGCTCGTTCAAGTGCTCGCTGTAGCTATCCAGCATAAAGGCATTTCTTTCGGGCGCTTCGTAACTGAACGCCCGGCACTCCTGGTACAGGCGGGACGGGGTAACACCTTGTCGGGTGCCGATATTGCAGGCGCGCATTGTGCCGTCGAGCAGGCTGAGAAACACGGGTTCGAGGATATTGTCGATGGCGCTGCCCGTTGATATTACGTCCAGGCGGGCCATAACGTCGTCGTTGCTGACCGTCAGGTTGGCCCCCATGATCGCTTCGCGGTAAATGCTGCCGGTATCGCACCCCTTTATAAATGCAGCATCGACTTCTCCGGTCAGATGAGCTTCGATGGCGGACGTCGTCGCTACGGATTTTAGCGCAGGGGCATTCCGCACCTGTTGCAGCTTTTTCATTCTGGCGAGATGTGCATTAAGATTTGTCATCCGTCGTCCTCAGGCCGCAACCAGTAAGTGCCAGGAGGCCATAAAATCACTTTCGCTTTGTGTTCTTAGCTCATCCTGACTTGCCATCATGCCAACAATGAGGCTAAACCTCTCCAGGCTTTTCGCATCGTTAAGATGATATTCATTTATAAGTGACCAAACCGTTGGCAGATTGGGCGGTGTTTCGACCATCTCGACGATCTTCTGCTGAACGGCTTGAGGTAACTTTTCCCGCGGAACAAGACCAGACACTGCATCATCCAGCAGGGCGATATTTTCCGCCGGGGGCTTGCCATTAGCCTTGATGCAGCATGTCCCCAGCGCATACGCCGCGAGGATAAAGTCATCCCGTTTACTGATATCGCGCATCTTGTCCGCCAGTTCAGTCTGGAGTTTTTTGATCTTTTCGGCGTATTCAGCTTTTGCGATCTGCTGCCCTTCAGCAATCCCTTCGTCTTTGCCGTTATTTTTTCCCCATAAATACGTCCCGGCCAGAGTGACCAGACCTGCGATCCCCGCACCAATTATTTTGCCGTAATGACTCATTGCACGATTCCCGTTTATTGCCCGCAAGGCCAGATTATTATTTGCAGTTCACGAATAATATCGTTAATCCTGTTTTTCAACAAACCTATGTTTTAAAAGAAAAAATTTGCATTAAGTAACGAGGTGAACTTGCTTGTAAAGAGATTCATCATTGTTACTTCAGCTGAGAAAAGGCGAGCGAGACGGGTATTCAAAAGCGGGGAAATGAGGCAAAGTTATCGCACAAAAGCGTAGCCCGCGGGGATAATGACATGTCAGGACGCATTGATTATCAGATCGAAAAATACAGCTTTGGCGCCGCAGATGAGAGCCCAAGGCTCACGCACCAGTGGGCAGAAGTTGCCGCAGAGTGCCGCCAGCTAAAGGCGGGTGCGGAAGAGCGTTTACGTATTGCCTTACTGAACGTGGATTATGTCACCAGCTTCGAACTGCCGTTCCGACTGGTGCTGACCCGCGCCCCTCAGCTTATCGCCGGGCTGCGCGATGAGTTTCAGCTAAGCCAGAAGAACGTCATCTTTAACGGCAAGCGCTTTGGCTGCGTCTACAGCCTGAAAGCCGATCTCAATGCGATTCCTGAGGCTTTTCAGTACCGCATGAGCACCCGCATTCGGCGGATCGATCCCACCGGGCTTACTGCAGAGCCCTTCCGGCAGATCGCCAAAGAGGTAAAAGCGCCGCGTGAGCGACTGAAGCTGGCGCTGGAGTCGGGACTGGCCGTGACGGCTCTCGACGGGCTTTTCTGGCTGGGGAGCCAGCGTATGGCGGCGGATATCGCAGGGTTGAGAAAAAAGGGAATGGCAATCGCGACTGCGGAAACGGACGTTTTTGATGATTATACCGGGACGCACAGGCGCGTCCCGGTTTATCAACGCGTCGGGGATTAGTCGATGGTGCGCAGCAGTTCGTTGATGCCCACTTTACCGCGGGTTTTCGCATCCACTTTCTTCACGATAACGGCACAGTACAGGCTGTATTTACCGTCTTTTGACGGCAGGTTACCGGAAACCACCACGGAGCCCGCCGGAACGCGACCGTAGTGCACTTCGCCGGTTTCGCGATCGTAAATGCGGGTGCTCTGGCCGATGTAAACGCCCATGGAGATCACGGAGCCTTCTTCCACGATCACGCCTTCAACGACTTCTGAACGTGCGCCAATGAAGCAGTTGTCTTCGATGATGGTTGGGTTAGCCTGCAGTGGCTCCAGAACGCCACCGATGCCGACGCCGCCGGACAGGTGAACGTTTTTACCGATCTGCGCGCAGGAACCGACGGTTGCCCAGGTATCGACCATGGTGCCTTCGTCAACGTACGCACCGATGTTCACATAGGATGGCATCAGCACGGTGTTGCGTGCGATGAATGCACCCTGACGAACTGCCGCTGGTGGGACTACGCGGAAGCCTTCTTTCTGGAAACGCGCTTCGTCGTAATCCGCGAATTTCATTGGCACTTTATCGAAGTAGCGGCTTTCTGCTCCGTCGATAACCTGGTTATCGTTGATGCGGAAAGAGAGCAGCACGGCCTTCTTCAGCCATTGATGAGTGACCCACTGACCGTCGATTTTTTCTGCCACGCGCAGGGCGCCGGAATCCAGCAGGGAAATAACCTGGTTTACCGCTTCACGGGTCACGGTATCCACATTTGCCGGAGTGATCTCGGCGCGACGCTCAAAAGCGGACTCAATAACGTTCTGTAACTGCTGCATTGTTTACTCTTTCCATTTCACTAAAAAACACGTCACCCTTTATCGTTTGGATTGAGGGCTGCTGTCAACCGTTGTTGCACTTCAAGCTGCAGGTCATTATTAAGGGCACGCCGGTCTGCGGTGGCGATTATAAATAAATCTTCTACTCGCTCGCCAATGGTTGTAATTCGGGCCCCATGGAGCGAAATTCCCAGATCGGCAAAAACCTGGCCGACGCGAGCAAGCAGCCCTGGCTGGTCGAGCGCGATCAGCTCCAGGAACGATTTACGGTCGGTGTGGGTCGGCAGGAAGTTGACCTCGGTATCGACGGTAAAGTGGCGTAACTTAGCCGGCTGACGGCGCGGCTGCGGTGGTTGCCAGCTGCGCTGCGTGATCGCCTGCTCCAGACCAAAACGTATTCCTTCATGCCTGTCCGAGGACAGCGGGCTGCCGTCCGGCTCCAGCACGATAAAAGTATCCATCGCCATGCCGTCGCGGGTGGTAAAAATCTGCGCGTCGTGAACGCTCAGGTTACGCCTGTCCAGCTCGGCGCAGACGGCAGCAAACAGATAAGGCCGGTCCGGGCTCCAGATGAATATCTCCGTTCCGCCGCGCGTGGCCTGCGGGCTCAGCAGGATCATCGGTTGAGACAGATCGTGCTTCAGCAGGTGCCGCGCGTGCCAGGCAAGCTGGTTTGGGCTGTGGCGCACAAAATAGTTGGCACGGCAGCGGGCCCAAATCTGATGCAGCGCTTCTTCATCAATGTTATCCATCCGCAGCAGCGCCAGTGCCTGCAGCTGGTGATGACGCACGCGCTCGCGCATGTCCGGGGTGTTTTGCATCCCGCGTCGCAGCTGTTTTTCGGTGGCGAAGTACAGCTCGCGCAGCAGGCTCTGCTTCCAGCTGTTCCACAGGGTCTCGTTGGTGGCGCAAATATCGGCCACCGTCAGGCAGACCAGATAACGCAGACGGTTTTCCGTTTGAACTTCTTCGGCGAACTGCTTAATAACCTCAGGGTCCTGAATATCGCGACGCTGGGCGGTGACCGACATCAGCAGGTGATGGCGCACCAGCCAGGCGACCAGCTGCGTTTCGCGCGAATTGAGACCGTGCAGTTCGGCAAATTTCAGCACGTCCTGCGCGCCCAGCACCGAGTGATCGCCGCCGCGGCCCTTGGCGATGTCGTGGAACAGGGCGGCAATCAGGATCAGTTCCGGATGGGTCAGGCGCGGCCACAGCTCCACGCACAGCGGGTGGCGGGAGCGCGTCTCTTCTTTGGCAAAGCTTTCCAGCTTGAGCATCACGCGGATGGTGTGTTCATCCACCGTGTAGGCGTGGAACAGATCGAACTGCATCTGCCCAACGATGTGCGACCACTGCGGCATATAGGCCCACAGCACGCTGTGGCGGTGCATCGGCAGCAGCCCGCGGCTGACGGCACCCGGATGGCGGAGCATGCTCAGGAACAGCGAGCGCGCTTCCGGGATGTAACACAAAGGCTGCGTCAGATGGCGGCGCGCGTGGCGCAGATGGCGCAGGGTGGTGGAGTAGATCCCGGTGATGGTGCTGTTGCGCACCATGGTGTAGAACATCCGCAAGATCGCTTCCGGCTCGCGGATAAACAGCGTTTCGTCGCGCAGATCGATAAGCGTGCCGCGCAGCTGGAATTCATCGTCAATCGGGCGCGGCTTTTCGTCGGCAGTCAGGGCCAGAATGGCCTCGTCGAACAGCTGCAACAGCATCTGGTTCAGCTCGGTGACCCGGCGGGTGACGCGGAAGAAATCCTTCATCATCTGCTCAACCGGCTCGTTGCCTTCGCCCTGATAGTTCAGCCGCTGCGCTACGCTGAGCTGACGGTCAAACAGCAGGCGGTTATCGTAGCGGGTCACTTCCAGATGCAGGGCAAAACGGATGCGCCACAGCAGGTGCAGACACTCGTTTAGCTCGTTACGCTCGGCCTCGGTCAGGAAGCCAAAGCCGACCATCTCGTCCATCGAGGTGGCGCCAAAGTGTCGACGGGCGACCCACTGTAACGTGTGGATGTCGCGCAGGCCGCCGGGGCTGCTTTTAATATCGGGTTCAAGATTATAGCTGGTGCCGTGGTAGCGCTGGTGGCGCTGGTTTTGCTCCTCGACCTTGGCGGCGAAGAATTTCTCAGATGGCCAGAAGCCGTCGCTGAAAATATGCTTTTGCAGCTCCAGAAACAGCGCGACGTCGCCAATCAGCAGGCGGGTTTCAATCAGGTTGGTGGCGACGGTCAGGTCAGATAACCCCTCCAGCAGGCACTCTTCCAGGGTGCGCACGCTGTGGCCCACTTCAAGCTTGACGTCCCACAGCAGAGTCAGCAGCTCGCCTATTTTCTGCGCCTGTTCGTCCGGCAGCTTTTTGCGGCTCAGGATCAGCAGGTCGATATCGGAAAGCGGATGCAGCTCCCCGCGGCCATAGCCCCCGACGGCAACCAGCGCGACGTCGCTCACCTGCCCGAAACCGTAGTCGATCCACAGACGCTGCAGGAGCTGATCGATAAATTCGGTGCGCGCTTCGATGAGCTGCTCGGCAGAGACGCCCGCGTCGAACGCGCTGCCCAGCCAGCGGTGGAAAACATCCATATGGGCTTTTATGTGCGCGCAGGTCAGCTCGTGCGGCGGCCAGACGCCCGGGTTATCGGGCTGGTCGGGGAGGGTGGGAAGTGCTGTGTTAGCATACTGTTCGGGTAATAGATTGCTCATCGTGCGCCACCCATAAGAAAAAGCTATCGCCATTAAAAAAGCCGGCATTTGCCGGCTTCTTATCACTCAATGTTCGTCAGTATCGCCGGGATGGTGTCATCCTTGCGCAACGTCATAATTTCGCAGCCGTTGTCCGTTACCACAATAGTATGCTCGTACTGGGCAGACAAGCTTCTGTCTTTGGTTTTCACCGTCCAGCCGTCTTTCATAGTGCGGATGCGGTAGTCACCGGCGTTGACCATCGGTTCGATGGTGAAGGTCATCCCTTTTTGCAGCACCACGCCGCCGTCATCGGCATCATAGTGCAGAACCTGCGGCTCTTCATGGAAGACGCGACCGATGCCGTGACCGCAGTATTCGCGCACCACGGAGAAACCTTCCGCTTCCACGAATTTCTGAATTGCGGCACCGAGAGTGCGCAGGCGGATGCCCGGCTTAACCATTTTCAGCGCCAGGTACAGGCTCTCTTGCGTCACTTTGCACAGACGCTCGCCCAGAATCGTTGGTTTACCAACGATGAACATCTTCGAGGTGTCACCGTGGTACTCGTCTTTAATGACGGTCACGTCGATGTTGACAATGTCGCCATCTTTAAGCAGTTTTTCGTCGTCCGGAATACCGTGGCAAACCACTTCATTAATAGAGATGCAGACGGATTTCGGGAAGCCGTGGTAACCGAGACAGGCGGAAACCGCGTGCTGCTCGTTAACGATATAGTCATTACAGATGCGATCCAGTTCGCCGGTGCTGACGCCCGGCTTCACGAACGGCTCGATCATTTCCAGCACTTCCGCGGCCAGACGACCGGCGACGCGCATCTTTTCAATTTCTTCAGGTGTCTTAATAGAGATAGCCATGTAATCTGTCCATCGGTGTCGATTTTTTCGACAATACTAGTCTAAGTGTCGTCAATGGTATCAGTCAGGCACGCCCCGTGCCAAATTGAGAATCATTAACAGCACACTCCGCCAACAACTGTTGGTTTCTGGTCGTGTTTTGTGGTATAAAGCGCGCCGGACTTCCGATCCATCTCAGATACACAGGCTGGACGGAAGCGACAAATCTCACTTTGTGTAACAACACACACGTATCGGCACATATTCCGGGGTGCCCTTCGGGGTCGGTAATATGGGATACGTGGAGGCATAACCCCAACTTTCAATATAGAGGTTTTAAAACATGGCAACTGTTTCCATGCGCGACATGCTCAAGGCTGGTGTTCACTTTGGTCACCAGACCCGTTACTGGAACCCGAAAATGAAGCCTTTCATCTTCGGCGCGCGTAACAAAGTTCACATCATCAACCTTGAGAAAACTGTACCAATGTTCAACGAAGCCCTGGCTGAGCTGAACAAGATCTCTTCCCGTAAAGGTAAGATTCTGTTCGTTGGTACTAAGCGCGCTGCAAGCGAAGCTGTGAAAGATGCTGCTAACAGCTGCGACCAGTTCTTCGTGAACCATCGCTGGTTGGGCGGCATGCTGACCAACTGGAAAACTGTTCGTCAGTCCATCAAGCGCCTGAAAGATCTGGAAACCCAGTCTCAGGACGGTACTTTCGACAAGCTGACTAAGAAAGAAGCGCTGATGCGCACTCGTGAACTGGACAAGCTGGAAAACAGCCTGGGCGGTATCAAAGATATGGGCGGCCTGCCAGACGCGCTGTTCGTAATCGATGCAGACCACGAGCACATCGCTATCAAAGAAGCTAACAACCTGGGTATCCCGGTATTCGCTATCGTTGATACCAACTCCGATCCGGACGGTGTTGACTTCGTTATCCCGGGTAACGACGACGCAATCCGTGCTGTTAGCCTGTACCTGAGCGCTGTAGCTGCTACCGTTCGTGAAGGCCGTTCCCAGGATCTGGCTTCTCAGGCGGAAGAAAGCTTCGTAGAAGCTGAATAATAAGGTTTTACCCCTTATTAGTACCGTGTATGAATAGGGGCCCATTATCGGCCCCTTTTTTCAATTTACACTGTTTGGCCTCCGGCCGGGCAGTTCACATCTCCCGAGGATTTAAGAATGGCTGAAATTACCGCATCCCTGGTAAAAGAGCTGCGCGAGCGTACTGGCGCAGGCATGATGGATTGCAAAAAAGCGCTGACTGAAGCGAACGGCGACATCGAGCTGGCAATCGAAAACATGCGTAAATCCGGTGCGATCAAAGCAGCTAAGAAAGCAGGCAACGTTGCTGCTGACGGCGTGATCATCACTAAAATCGACGGCACCTACGGCATCATTCTGGAAGTTAACTGCCAGACTGACTTCGTTGCTAAAGATGGCGGTTTCCAGGCATTTGCGAACAAAGTTCTGGACGCAGCTGTTGCTGGCAAAATCACTGACGTTGAAGTTCTGAAAGCACAGTTCGAAGAAGAACGTGTTGCGCTGGTTGCTAAAATCGGTGAGAACATCAACATCCGTCGCGTATCTTCCCTGGAAGGCGAAGTACTGGGTTCTTACCAGCACGGCGCACGTATCGGTGTTCTGGTTGCGGCTAAAGGCGCTGACGAAGAGCTGGTTAAACAGCTGGCAATGCACATCGCTGCAAGCAAACCAGAATTCGTTAAGCCAGAAGACGTGTCTGCTGAAGTGGTAGAAAAAGAGTACCAGGTTCAGCTGGACATCGCGATGCAGTCTGGCAAGCCAAAAGAAATCGCAGAGAAAATGGTTGAAGGCCGCATGAAGAAATTCACCGGCGAAGTTTCTCTGACTGGCCAGCCTTTCGTTATGGATCCAAGCAAGTCTGTTGCTCAGCTGCTGAAAGAGCACAACGCTGACGTAACTGGCTTCATCCGCTTCGAAGTGGGCGAAGGCATCGAGAAAGTTGAGACTGACTTCGCAGCAGAAGTTGCTGCAATGTCCAAGCAGTCTTAATGATTGAAAAGGAGCCGCCTGAGGGCGGCTTCTTTTTGTCACCCGTCACAGGAAATCAGACAGGCTCCAGTATCGCCGTGCTGATTTGCGGCATATTATGTCGCCAGAATTAACTCCCATCTTAATCGTTGACAGTCTCAGGAAAGAAACATGGCTACCAATGCAAAACCCGTGTACAAACGCATTCTGCTTAAGCTGAGTGGCGAAGCGCTGCAGGGATCGGAAGGCTTCGGTATTGACGCAAGCATCCTTGATCGCATGGCACAGGAAATCAAAGAACTGGTCGAACTGGGTATCCAGGTTGGCGTGGTCATTGGCGGTGGCAACCTTTTCCGTGGTGCTGGTCTGGCGAAAGCGGGGATGAACCGCGTTGTGGGCGACCACATGGGTATGCTGGCAACCGTGATGAATGGCCTGGCAATGCGTGATGCGCTCCATCGCGCCTACGTGAATGCCCGCCTGATGTCCGCGATTCCCCTGAATGGCGTATGCGATAATTACAGCTGGGCAGAGGCCATCAGCCTGCTGCGCAACAACCGCGTGGTGATCCTCTCCGCCGGTACGGGTAACCCGTTCTTTACCACCGATTCCGCTGCCTGCCTGCGCGGTATCGAAATTGAAGCCGACGTGGTGCTGAAAGCGACCAAAGTAGACGGCGTGTTTACTGCCGACCCGGCAAAAGATCCTTCTGCGACCATGTACGATCAGCTGAGCTACAGCGAAGTGCTGGATAAAGAGCTGAAAGTGATGGATCTTGCCGCCTTCACGCTGGCTCGCGACCACAAACTGCCGATCCGTGTCTTCAACATGAACAAGCCTGGCGCACTGCGTCGCGTGGTCATGGGCGAAAAAGAAGGCACTTTGATCACGGAATAATTTCCGTCGACGATAAATACAGGTAAGATTCCGCTTTACTTTGTAGTGGTATCTTACCTGGACGCGCCTTTGGCGTTGTCATGAATTAAACGCGACTATACTTAGCACACCTGTAGCGCTGTGCTGGCGGATAGTCTGCCTGAGACAAGTTTTCAAGGATTCGTAACGTGATTAACGACATCAGAAAAGATGCTGAAGTACGCATGGACAAATGCGTAGAAGCGTTCAAAAACCAAATCAGCAAAATCCGTACTGGCCGTGCTTCCCCAAGCCTGCTGGATGGCATCATCGTAGAATACTACGGTACGCCAACCCCTCTGCGTCAGCTCGCGAGCGTGACGGTTGAAGATACCCGTACGCTGAAAATCAACGTCTTCGATCGCTCTATGAGCCCGGCCGTTGAGAAAGCGATCATGGCTTCTGACCTGGGTCTGAACCCAAGCTCAGCGGGTGCTGACATCCGCGTTCCGCTGCCTCCGCTGACGGAAGAGCGTCGTAAAGATCTCATCAAAGTGGTTCGCGGTGAAGCTGAGCAGGGTCGTGTTTCCGTGCGTAACGTGCGTCGCGATGCGAACGATAAAGTGAAAGCACTGCTGAAAGAAAAAGAGATCAGCGAAGATGACGATCGTCGTTCTCAGGACGACATTCAGAAAATGACCGACGCTGCCATCAAGAAAATTGATGCGGCGCTGGCAGAAAAAGAAGCGGAACTGATGCAGTTCTGATTTCTGTCGTACACTGATAAACGCCGTTCAGAGGGACTTCGGGTCTTGCTGGCGGCGTTTTGCTTTTATCTGGTCTAACTTTTTTCGGGCATCTCATGAAGCATTTAACACTCCTCGGCTCAACCGGCTCCATCGGTTGCAGTACTCTCGACGTCGTCCGCCATAATCCTGAACTTTACACCGTGACAGCGCTGGTGGCCGGTAAGAATGTGCAGCGTATGGTCGAGCAGTGCCTGGAGTTTATGCCCCGCTATGCGGTGATGGATGACGAAGAGAGCGCGCGCCTGCTAAAAGCCCAACTGCGTGAGAAGGGCAGCCGAACCGAGGTGCTGAGTGGCCAGCAGGCGGCCTGCGAGATGGCGGCGCTGGATGAGGTTGAGCAGGTTATGGCGGCCATTGTCGGCGCAGCCGGGCTGCTGCCTACACTTGCTGCGATCGATGCCGGTAAAGATGTTTTGCTCGCCAATAAAGAGTCGCTGGTGACCTGCGGACGTCTGTTCATGGACGCGGTAAAACAGCGCGGGGCGCGTCTTTTACCGGTCGACAGCGAGCACAACGCCATTTTTCAGAGTTTACCGCAACCTTTTCAACAGAACCTGGGGTACGCTGACCTGGAGCAGAATGGCGTTGTGTCGATTCTGCTTACCGGGTCTGGTGGCCCGTTCCGTGAAACGCCACTCTCTGAACTGCGCGCAATGACGCCGGATCAGGCGTGCCGTCATCCGAACTGGTCAATGGGGCGTAAAATCTCCGTGGATTCTGCCACCATGATGAACAAAGGTCTGGAATACATTGAAGCGCGCTGGCTGTTTAATGCGTCGGCGAAACAGATGGAAGTACTGATCCACCCGCAGTCGGTGATTCACTCGATGGTGCGCTATCAGGATGGCAGCGTGCTGGCACAGCTCGGCGAGCCGGATATGCGTACGCCTATTGCCCATTCAATGGCATGGCCGAACCGGGTGAAATCCGGCGTGAAGCCGCTTGATTTCTGTAAGCTCAGTTCTCTGACGTTCAGTGAACCAGACTACGATCGTTATCCTTGTCTGAAGCTTGCAATGAACGCCTTTGACCAGGGGCAGGCGGCGACGACGGCACTGAATGCAGCCAATGAAATTACCGTTGACGCATTTCTGAATCAGCAGATCCGTTTTACCGATATCGCGTCCTTAAATTTATCGGTACTGGAAATGATGGATTTGCGCGAGCCACAAAGCGTGGAAGAGGTACTGGCGGTGGATACAGCTGCTCGTGATATTGCGCGTAAACAGGTGACACGTCTCGCAAGCTGGTGATAAAGCAAGCACTAGTGGTCGTGCTATTTGTTAGCGTTGGGCTTCAGTGATATAGTCTGCGCCACCTGATCGCAGGAATTTGACTTTATGTGGTCAGGTAAGCCGTGGTTTGACACGGCTTTTTTATGTACAGGCTTAAGTATTCCTGAGTACCGTTAAATCCTTTCAGGGACAAAAAACGCGTTATGTTGTCTGCGAATCAACCAATAAGCGAAAACTTGCCAGCTCATGGCTGCCGTCATGTAGCAATCATTATGGATGGCAACGGGCGCTGGGCGAAAAGACAAGGGAAAATACGAGCCTTTGGGCATAAAGCGGGAGCGAAATCTGTTCGCCGCGCCGTCTCTTTTGCCGCCAATAACGGCATTGATGCGTTAACGCTCTATGCTTTTAGCAGTGAAAACTGGAATCGACCTCCGCAGGAAGTGACTGCGTTGATGGAATTGTTCGTGTGGGCGCTAGACAGCGAAGTAAAAAGCCTGCACCGCCACAACGTTCGCCTGCGCATCATTGGCGATACCAGTCGTTTTAACTCACGTTTGCAGGAGCGGATTCGTAAAGCAGAAGCGCTGACGGAAAATAATACCGGTCTGACGCTCAACGTTGCGGCGAATTACGGTGGACGCTGGGATATTATCCAGGGCGTTCGGCATCTGGCCGAACAGGTTCAGGAAGGGCTGTTGAGACCCGACCAGATTGATGAAGAGGCGCTGAGCAAGCAAATCTGCATGAATGAACTGGCACCTGTGGATTTGGTAATTAGGACAGGGGGGGAACATCGCATAAGTAACTTTCTGATATGGCAAATTGCCTATGCTGAACTTTACTTTACAGATGTTCTCTGGCCCGATTTTGATGAACAAGACTTTGAAGGTGCGCTGCATGCCTTTGCCAATCGAGAGCGTCGTTTCGGCGGCACCGAGCCAGGTGGCGACAAAGCCTGATGGGGGTAGCTTTTGCTGAAGTATCGCCTGATTTCCGCTTTTGTTTTAATACCCATTGTCATTGCGGCGCTGTTTTTGCTGCCCCCGGTGGGATTCGCCATTGTCACGCTGGTAGTGTGCATGCTTGCCGCATGGGAATGGGGACAGTTTAGCGGCTTTACCTCGCGCAGCCAGCGAGTATGGCTTGCGGTACTCTGTGGCTTTATCCTGGCCATAATGCTGTTTACGTTGCCTGAATATCACCATGATATTCATCAACCGCTGGTAGCCGGCTCCTTGTGGATGTCGTTGGCCTGGTGGGTTGTTGCGCTGTTACTGGTGCTTTTTTATCCAGGTTCGGCCGCAATCTGGCGTCATTCAAAAGTGCTGCGACTGATTTTTGGTTTGCTCACCATTGTTCCGTTTTTCTGGGGCATGGTCGCGCTGCGCGCCTGGCACTATGACGAAAATCACTACAGCGGTGCGATCTGGCTGCTTTATGTGATGATTCTCGTCTGGGGGGCTGACTCCGGGGCCTATATGTTTGGTAAACTGTTTGGCAAACATAAGCTGGCACCAAAAGTTTCGCCGGGGAAAACCTGGCAAGGCTTCATCGGCGGCTTGTTTACGGCAGCGATCATCTCCTGGGGCTATGGCGTCTGGGCAGATCTGGCCGTGGCACCATCAATACTGCTGGTGTGCTCGATTTTTGCTGCACTTGCCTCAGTGCTCGGTGATTTAACCGAAAGTATGTTTAAGCGTGAAGCAGGGATTAAGGACAGCGGACATCTTATTCCAGGGCATGGCGGTATACTGGATCGCATTGACAGCCTGACAGCGGCTGTTCCAGTATTTGCTTGCCTGCTTTTACTGGTATTCGGGACGATTTAACGGAAGGTTTTATGCTGAGCATTCTCTGGAATCTGGCGGCGTTCATTGTTGCACTGGGTGTACTGATTACCGTGCATGAATTTGGCCATTTCTGGGTTGCTCGCCGTTGCGGTGTGCGGGTAGAGCGATTCTCCATTGGTTTTGGCAAATCACTCTGGACGCGCACCGATCGTCACGGCACAGAATTTGTCATCGCCCTTATCCCGCTTGGCGGCTACGTCAAAATGCTCGACGAACGTGTTGAGCCTGTCGCTCCCGAACTGCGACACAGTGCGTTTAACAACAAAACCGTTGGACAACGCGCCGCTATCATCGCTGCCGGACCGGTAGCCAACTTCATCTTTGCGATTTTCGCTTACTGGCTGGTGTTTATCATCGGCGTCCCTGGCGTGCGTCCGGTAGTGGGGGATATTGCCCCTGACTCCATCGCGGCGAGTGCGCAAATTACCTCCGGGATGGAACTTAAAGCGATTGATGGCATCGAAACCCCTGATTGGGATGCCGTGCGACTGCAGCTGGTAGCCAAAATTGGCGATCCGCAGACAACTATCAGCGTATCGCCGTTTGGGTCAGACGCGCGTCAGGACAAAGTACTGGATTTACGCCACTGGCGTTTCGAGCCAGACAAAGAGGATCCCGTCGCTGCGCTGGGCATTCGTCCCCGCGGCGCGCAGATTGAGCCGGTATTAGCCGAAGTACAGGCAAATTCGGCGGCGAGCAAAGCGGGTTTGCAAGCTGGCGACAGGATCGTTAAAGTCGATGGTCAACCATTAACAGAGTGGATGACCTTTGTTACTCTGGTGCGCGATAATCCGGGGACGTCCCTCGCGCTGGAAGTTGAAAGGCAAGGCAGTCCGCTTTCGCTGACGCTGATCCCGGATACGAAGTCGGTCGGCAAAAAGGCAGAAGGGTTTGCAGGCGTTGTGCCAAAAGTGATCCCGCTGCCAGATGAGTACAAGACAATACGCCAGTATGGGCCGTTCAGCGCCATTCTTGAAGCCACGGATAAAACATGGCAACTGATGAAGCTGACGGTCAACATGTTGGGGAAATTGATAACCGGTGATGTGAAACTGAACAACCTCAGTGGGCCAATCTCGATTGCTCAGGGGGCTGGGATGTCAGCGGAGTTCGGGGTGATTTACTATCTCATGTTCCTCGCGCTTATTAGCGTGAACCTTGGGATTATCAACCTGTTCCCGCTTCCCGTTTTAGACGGGGGTCATCTGCTGTTTTTAGCGATTGAAAAGCTAAAAGGCGGGCCGGTATCCGAGCGAGTTCAAGACTTTAGTTATCGCATTGGCTCGATTTTGCTGGTGCTGTTAATGGGGCTTGCACTTTTCAATGATTTCTCTCGGTTGTAAGAGAGTTAGTTAGGAAGAACGCATAATAACGATGGCGATGAAAAAGTTGCTCATAGCGTCGCTGCTGTTTAGCAGCGCCACCGTATACGGTGCTGACGGGTTCGTAGTGAAAGATATTCATTTCGAAGGCCTTCAGCGTGTCGCCGTTGGTGCGGCCCTCCTCAGTATGCCTGTGCGCCCCGGCGATACGGTTAATGATGAAGATATCAGTAACACCATCCGTGCTCTGTTTGCCACCGGCAACTTCGAGGACGTCCGCGTCCTGCGCGATGGTGATACGCTGCTGGTACAGGTAAAAGAACGTCCAACGATCGCCAGTATCACTTTCTCCGGCAACAAGTCGGTGAAAGATGACATGCTCAAGCAAAACCTTGAAGCATCGGGTGTTCGTGTGGGTGAATCTCTGGACCGCACAACCCTTTCAGACATTGAAAAAGGTCTGGAAGACTTCTACTACAGCGTCGGTAAATACAGCGCCAGCGTGAAAGCGGTTGTCACTCCGCTCCCGCGTAACCGTGTTGACCTGAAGCTGGTCTTCCAGGAAGGTGTTTCTGCGAAGATCCAGCAGATCAACATCGTGGGTAACCACGCGTTCAGCACCGACGAACTGATTTCGACCTTCCAGCTGCGCGATGAAGTGCCGTGGTGGAACGTGGTTGGCGATCGTAAATACCAGAAACAGAAGCTGGCGGGCGACCTTGAAACCCTGCGCAGCTACTATCTGGATCGCGGTTATGCTCGCTTCAATATCGACTCGACTCAGGTCAGTCTGACTCCGGACAAGAAAGGTATCTACATTACGGTTAACATCACTGAAGGCGATCAGTACAAGCTTTCTGGTGTTGAAGTGAGTGGTAACCTGGCGGGGCATTCTGCTGAGATCGAATCGCTGACCAAAATTCAGCCGGGCGATCTGTACAGCGGATCCAAAGTCACCAAAATGGAAGACAGCATTAAGAAGCTGCTCGGCCGCTATGGTTATGCCTATCCGCGCGTACAAACTCAGCCGGAAATCAACGATGCGGATAAAACCGTTAAGCTGCACGTTAACGTTGATGCGGGTAACCGTTTCTACGTGCGTAAGATCCGCTTCGTCGGTAATGACACCTCTAAAGACTCCGTTCTGCGTCGTGAAATGCGTCAGATGGAAGGGGCGTGGCTGGGCAGCGACCTGGTCGACCAGGGTAAAGAGCGTCTGAACCGTCTGGGCTATTTTGAAACCGTAGATACTGAAACTCAGCGTGTACCGGGCAGCCCGGATCAGGTTGATGTCGTTTATAAAGTGAAAGAGCGTAACACCGGTAGCTTTAACTTCGGCGTGGGCTACGGCACGGAAAGCGGCGTGAGTTTCCAGGTAGGCGTCCAGCAGGATAACTGGCTGGGTACAGGTTACTCTGTTGGTATTAACGGTACCAAAAACGACTACCAGACCTACTCTGAGTTCTCCGTTACCAACCCATACTTCACCGTTGACGGTGTGAGCCTGGGCGGTCGTATCTTCTATAACGACTTTAAAGCGGATGATGCAGATCTGTCTTCCTACACCAACAAAAGTTACGGTGTGGACGGAACGCTTGGCTTCCCGGTTAACGAATACAACACCCTGCGAGCGGGCTTAGGTTACGTGCATAACGACCTGTCCAACATGCAGCCGCAGGTGGCGATGTGGCGTTATCTGGATTCTATCGGCCAGTCGGCGAGTACCTCCAGCGATGACAACGGTTTTGCTGCAGATGACTTCACCTTCAACTATGGCTGGACCTACAACCGTCTTGACCGCGGTTTCTTCCCAACAGAAGGCTCTCGCGTTAACCTGAACGGTAAGGTGACCATTCCTGGTTCCGATAACGAGTTCTACAAGGTGACGCTGGATACCGCGTCCTACTTCCCGATTGATGACGATCACAAGTGGGTGGTGCTGGGTCGTACCCGTTGGGGCTATGGTGACGGTATCGGCAGTAAAGAGTTGCCGTTCTATGAGAACTTCTACGCGGGTGGTTCAAGCACCGTGCGTGGCTTCCAGTCTAACAACATTGGTCCGAAAGCGGTTTATTACGGCGGTAATGATGAAGATAACTGCGCAAGCCGTGATCCAAAACAAGTATGTAGCTCTGATGATGCGGTAGGCGGTAACGCCATGGCCGTGGCCAGCCTGGAGTTCATCACCCCAACGCCATTTATCAGTGATAAATACGCGAACTCCGTACGTACGTCCTTCTTCTGGGATGCGGGTACGGTGTGGGATACCAACTGGGAGAATACTGCCCAGATGCGCGCGGCTGGCGTTCCAGACTATAGCGATCCGGGCAATATTCGCATGTCTGCCGGTATCGCATTACAATGGATGTCACCGCTGGGGCCGTTGGTCTTCTCCTACGCCCAGCCGTTTAAGAAATACGATGGAGACAAAGCGGAGCAATTCCAGTTTAACATTGGTAAAACCTGGTAATAATCCGCTGCAATGGAATGCGTTGGCAGTGTAGCGCTGACAACCGGCGATCGGTAAAACGGTCGCCTTGCCACGCAAAGAACGGTACCTTCTGGTGCCAATGGGATGGTAAGGAGTTAATTGTGAAAAAGTGGTTATTAGCTGCAGGTCTCGGTTTAGCGATGGCAACTTCTGCTCAGGCAGCAGACAAAATCGCAATCGTCAACATGGGTAATTTGTTCCAGCAGGTCGCTCAGAAAACAGGTGTTTCTGCGACTCTGGAAAACGAATTCAAAGGCCGTGCGAGCGAACTGCAGCGTATGGAAGGCGATCTTCAGTCCAAAATGCAGCGTCTGCAGCGTGATGGTTCTACCATGAAAGCAAGCGATCGCAGCAAACTGGAAAAAGACGTTATGGCTCAGCGCCAGACCTTCTCCCAGAAAGCGCAGGCTTTCGAGCAGGATCGTCAGCGTCGTTCTAACGAAGAGCGTGGCAAGCTGGTGACTCGCATTCAGACTGCTGTTAAAGCAGTTGCTGCCGATCAGAGCATCGATCTGGTTGTTGATGCGAACGCCGTTGCTTTCAACAGCAGCGATGTTAAAGACATCACCGCTGATGTTCTGAAACAGGTTAAATAAGTAATGCCTTCAATTCGACTGGCTGATTTAGCTCAGCAGTTGGATGCAGAATTACACGGTGATGGCGATATCGTCATCACCGCTGTTGCGTCCATGCAATCTGCTAAAGCTGGCACGATTACCTTCATGGTAAGCCCTAAGTACCGTGAACAACTGGCACAATGCCAGGCGTCAGCTGTTGTTCTGACGCAGGACGATCTTCCTTTTGCCACTGGAAGCGCGCTGGTAGTGAAAAATCCCTACCTGACGTATGCACGCATGGCTCAAATTCTTGATACCACGCCGCAGCCGGCGCAGAACATTGCTGCCAGTGCAGCGATTGATCCGACGGCTAAGCTGGGTAACAACGTGGCCGTTGGCGCGAATGCGGTTATTGAATCTGGCGTTGAGCTGGGCGATAACGTCGTCATTGGCCCTGGATGCTTCGTTGGGAAAAATACGAAAATCGGCGCTGGCACCCGTTTATGGGCCAATGTGTCCGTTTATCATGAAGTTGAAATCGGCGAAAATTGCCTCGTCCAGTCCAGTACCGTGATTGGTTCTGATGGCTTTGGTTACGCGAACGATCGCGGTAACTGGGTTAAGATCCCGCAGCTTGGTCGCGTTATTATTGGCGATCGCGTGGAGATCGGGGCCTGTACCACGATCGATCGTGGTGCACTCGACGACACGATCATTGGCAATGGTGTTATCATCGATAACCAGTGCCAGATTGCGCATAACGTTGTGATTGGCGACAATACCGCGGTTGCGGGGGGCGTCATCATGGCGGGCAGCCTGAAAATTGGTCGTTACTGCATGATTGGCGGCGCGAGCGTGATTAATGGCCATATGGAAATATGCGACAAGGTGACGGTGACGGGTATGGGCATGGTAATGCGTCCTATCACTGAACCTGGCGTCTATTCCTCCGGTATTCCGCTGCAACCCAACAAGGTATGGCGTAAAACAGCAGCTCTGGTGATGAACATTGATGATATGAGCAAGCGACTCAAGTCTCTTGAGCGTAAGATCGATCAACAAGACTAAACGTCACCCGTTTAACGCTATCTTTCCCGGCCTGTCGGCTTTCTAATAAACCGGCAGGCCGTGTTATTATTGTTATCAGTACATTTTGACAGGAAGAGTATTTTGACTACTGACACTCATACTCTGCATATTGAAGAGATTTTAGAACTTCTGCCGCACCGCTACCCGTTTTTGCTGGTAGACCGTGTGCTGGATTTTGAAGAAGGTCGTTTTCTGCGCGCAGTGAAAAATGTTTCCGTGAACGAGCCGTTCTTCCAGGGACACTTCCCGGGTAAGCCTATCTTCCCGGGTGTGTTGATTCTGGAAGCGATGGCTCAGGCTACCGGTATTCTGGCGTTTAAAAGCGTCGGTAAGCTGGAGCCGGGTGAACTGTATTACTTCGCAGGTATTGATGAAGCGCGCTTCAAGCGTCCTGTCGTGCCTGGTGATCAGATGATCATGGAAGTCACTTTTGAAAAAACGCGTCGTGGCCTGACTCGCTTCAAAGGCGTAGCGCTGGTTGACGGCAAAGTTGTTTGCGAAGCGACGATGATGTGTGCTCGTAGCCGGGAGTCCTGATACGTGATTGATAAATCCGCCTTTATTCATCCTACCGCTATTGTGGAAACCGGTGCCATTATTGGCGCAAACGTCCACATTGGCCCGTTTTGTATTGTTGGACCCCATGTCGAAATTGGTGAGGGTACAGTACTGAAATCTCACGTTGTCGTGAATGGTCACACGACCATTGGCTGCAATAACGAGATCTATCAGTTCGCTTCCATCGGCGAAGTTAACCAGGATCTGAAATATGCTGGTGAGTCGACCCGTCTGGAAATTGGCGATCGTAACCGTATTCGCGAAAGCGTCACCATTCATCGTGGAACAGTGCAGGGTGGTGGGTTGACGAAGGTGGGCAGCGACAACCTGTTCATGGTGAATGCGCACATTGCGCACGACTGTGCCGTGGGCAATCGCTGTATTCTTGCCAACAACGCAACGCTGGCAGGACACGTATCGGTTGATGACTTCGCAATTATTGGCGGCATGACCGCAGTCCATCAGTTCTGCATCATTGGTGCACACGTGATGGTCGGCGGATGCTCCGGTGTGGCGCAGGACGTCCCGCCGTATGTGATTGCGCAGGGCAACCATGCCACGCCGTTTGGCGTGAACATCGAAGGCCTCAAGCGTCGTGGCTTTAGCCGCGAAGCGATTACTGCGATCCGCAACGCGTACAAGCTGCTGTACCGTAGCGGTAAAACGCTGGAAGAGGCGAAGCCGGAAATTGCCGAGCTGGCGGATAAGCATCCTGAAGTGAACGCGTTCATGGAATTCTTTGACCGTTCCACGAGGGGTCTGATTCGTTAATGGTCGACAGTCGTCCGCTTACGATAGCCCTGGTCGCCGGAGAAACCTCCGGCGATATTCTTGGTGCAGGTCTCATCCGGGCGCTTAAGGCGCGCGTACCCAATGCTCGCTTTGTTGGCGTGGCTGGCCCGCTGATGCAGGCCGAAGGCTGTGAAGCCTGGTATGAAATGGAAGAGCTGGCCGTGATGGGCATCGTCGAGGTGCTGGGGCGCCTGCGACGCCTGTTGCATATTCGTGCCGATCTCACCCGCCGCTTTACCGAACTCAAACCCGATGTGTTTGTCGGTATCGATGCACCTGATTTCAACATTACTCTCGAAGGTAATCTGAAAAAGCAGGGCATCAAAACCATTCACTATGTCAGTCCGTCCGTGTGGGCGTGGCGACAGAAACGCGTTTTCAAAATCGGACGGTCCACCAATCTGGTGCTGGCTTTCCTGCCTTTCGAAAAAGCGTTTTATGACAGATTTAATGTTCCGTGCCGTTTTATCGGTCATACCATGGCGGATGCGATGCCGCTGGATCCGGATAAAAACGCGGCGCGCGACGTGCTGGGTATCCCGCATGATGTGCACTGTCTGGCGCTGCTGCCGGGCAGCCGTGGTGCAGAGGTCGAGATGCTGAGCGCTGATTTCCTGAAGACCGCGCAGATTCTTCGCCAGACCTATCCCGATCTTGAAGTGGTCGTGCCGCTGGTGAATGCCAAACGCCGCGAGCAGTTCGAGCGTATCAAAGCCGACGTTGCCCCGGATCTTCACGTTCGTCTTCTCGACGGGAAAGGGCGGGAAGCCATGTATGCAAGCGATGCCGCACTGCTGGCTTCCGGCACGGCAGCGCTGGAGTGTATGCTGGCGAAATGCCCGATGGTGGTCGGTTATCGCATGAAGCCGTTTACCTTCTGGCTGGCAAAACGTCTGGTGAAAACGGATTATGTCTCCCTGCCAAACCTGCTTGCCGGGCGCGAGCTGGTGAAAGAGCTGTTGCAGGATGAATGCCAGCCGCAGGCGCTTGCGGATGCCCTGCTGCCGCTGCTGGCCAACGGCAAGACCAGCCACCAGATGCACGATACTTTCCGTGAACTGCATCAGCAGATCCGCTGTAATGCTGATGAGCAGGCGGCTGATGCAGTGCTGGAGTTAGCAAAATGATGGAATTTACTTATCCCCACACGCACCTCGTTGCCGGAGTGGATGAAGTCGGGCGCGGCCCGTTAGTCGGTGCCGTGGTGACCGCGGCGGTGATCCTCGATCCAATGTGCCCGATTATGGGTCTGAACGACTCAAAAAAACTCAGTGAGAAGCGCCGTCTGGCGCTGTTCGATGAAATTAAAGAGAAGGCGCTGACGTGGAGCGTAGGGCGCGCAGAGCCGAATGAAATCGACGATCTGAATATTCTGCACGCCACGATGCTGGCAATGCAGCGAGCCGTTGCTGGCCTGAAGGTTGTGCCTGAATATGTGCTGATCGACGGTAACCGTTGCCCTGCGCTGCCGATGCCTTCGATGGCCGTCGTTAAAGGCGATAGCCGCGTCGCAGAAATCAGCGCGGCGTCAATCATTGCCAAAGTGACGCGCGACGCCGAAATGGCCGCGCTGGACCTCACTTATCCCGCGTATGGTTTCGCCCAGCATAAGGGATATCCAACGGCTTTCCATCTGGAAAAGCTGGCTGAACATGGCGCAACTGAACATCATCGGCGCAGCTTTGGCCCGGTGAAGCGCGCGCTGGGACTGGTGTCCTGAATCAAGACGCAAGCAATTAAGTAACGCGGGATCTGAAGATGGCTGAACCACGTTTCGTACACCTGCGGGTGCATAGCGACTACTCCATGATCGATGGGCTGGCAAAGACCGGGCCGCTGGTAAAAAAGGCGGCCTCGCTTGGCATGCCTGCGCTGGCGATCACCGATTTTACCAACCTGTGCGGCCTGGTTAAGTTCTACGGGACGGCGCATGGCGCGGGGATGAAGCCTATCGTCGGTGCGGATTTCCATGTGCAGAGCGATCTCATCGGCGATGAACTGACGCAAATCTCCGTGTTGGCGATGAACAATACGGGTTACCAAAACCTCACTCTGCTTATCTCAAAAGCCTATCAGCGCGGTTATGGGGCGCTGGGTCCGTGGATTGACAGGGAATGGCTGGCTGAGCTGAACGAAGGGCTGCTGCTGATCTCCGGCGGCCGCATGGGCGATGTCGGTAAATCCCTGCTGCGCGGTAACAGCGCGCTGGTGGATCAGTGCGTCTCGTTCTATGAAGAGTACTTCCCGAATCGTTACTATCTGGAGCTGATTCGCACCGGCCGCCAGGATGAAGAGAACTATCTGCACGCTGCTGTCGCGCTGGCAGAAGAGCGCGGCTTGCCCGTGGTGGCAACGAATGACGTGCGTTTCCTGGAGTCCGGCGATTTTGACGCGCATGAAATTCGCGTCGCTATCCACGATGGCTTCACTCTCGACGATCCAAAGCGTCCGCGGAACTACTCATCGCAGCAGTATATGCGCAGCGAAGAGGAGATGTGCGAGCTCTTCTCCGACATTCCGGAAGCGCTGGAAAACAGCGTAGAGATTGCCAAGCGCTGTAACGTGACCGTGCGCCTCGGCGAATACTTCCTGCCGCAGTTCCCGACCGGGGACATGACCACGGAAGATTTCCTGGTCATGAAATCGAAAGAAGGTCTGGAAGAGCGTCTCGAATTCCTGTTCCCGGATGAAGAAGAGCGTAAAAAACGTCGTCCGGAGTATGACGAACGCCTGGATATTGAACTCCAGGTGATTAACCAGATGGGCTTCCCGGGCTACTTCCTGATTGTAATGGAGTTTATCCAGTGGTCGAAGGATAACGGCGTGCCGGTAGGTCCGGGCCGTGGCTCGGGTGCCGGCTCACTGGTGGCGTATGCGCTGAAAATTACCGACCTCGATCCGCTGGAATTTGACCTGCTGTTCGAACGTTTCCTTAACCCGGAACGTGTTTCCATGCCCGACTTCGACGTCGACTTCTGCATGGAAAAACGCGACCAGGTGATTGAGCACGTGGCCGATATGTACGGTCGTGACGCGGTTTCGCAGATCATTACCTTCGGTACCATGGCGGCGAAAGCGGTTATCCGCGACGTGGGCCGCGTGCTGGGCCACCCGTACGGTTTTGTCGATCGTATTTCAAAGCTGGTGCCGCCCGATCCGGGCATGACGCTGGCAAAAGCCTTTGAAGCTGAACCTCAGCTGCCGGAAATCTACGAAGCTGATGAAGAGGTAAAAGCGCTGATCGACATGGCGCGCAAGCTGGAAGGCGTGACGCGTAACGCCGGTAAGCATGCGGGGGGCGTGGTTATCGCCCCGACCAAAATCACCGACTTTGCGCCGCTCTACTGCGACGAAGCAGGCCAGCACCCGGTCACCCAGTTCGATAAAAACGACGTGGAATACGCCGGGCTGGTGAAGTTCGACTTCCTCGGCCTGCGCACGCTGACCATCATCAACTGGGCGCTGGAGATGATCAACGCCCGCCGCGAGAAGAACGGCGAGCCGCCGCTGGATATCGCGGCCATCCCGCTGGATGACAAGAAAAGTTTCGACATGCTGCAGCGCTCGGAGACGACAGCCGTCTTCCAGCTTGAATCCCGCGGCATGAAAGATCTGATTAAACGCCTGCAGCCCGACTGCTTCGAAGATATGATCGCGCTGGTGGCCCTGTTCCGTCCGGGCCCGCTGCAGTCAGGGATGGTGGATAACTTTATCGACCGTAAACACGGGCGCGAAGAGATTTCCTACCCGGACGTACAGTGGCAGCATGAAAGCCTGAAACCAGTGCTGGAACCGACCTACGGCATCATCCTGTATCAGGAACAGGTCATGCAGATCGCCCAGGTGCTTTCCGGCTATACCCTTGGCGGCGCGGACATGCTGCGTCGTGCGATGGGTAAGAAAAAGCCGGAAGAGATGGCCAAGCAGCGCTCCATCTTTGAAGATGGGGCGAAGAAAAACGGCGTCGATGGCGAACTGGCGATGAAAATCTTCGACCTGGTGGAGAAATTCGCCGGGTACGGATTTAACAAATCTCACTCCGCCGCCTATGCTTTGGTTTCGTATCAAACGCTGTGGCTCAAGGCCCACTATCCCGCTGAGTTTATGGCGGCGGTAATGACCGCCGATATGGACAACACTGAGAAGGTGGTTGGCCTGGTGGACGAGTGCTGGCGCATGGGGCTGAAGATCCTGCCGCCGGATATTAACTCGGGTCTGTACCATTTCCACGTTAACGATGACGGGGAGATCGTCTATGGGATCGGCGCGATCAAAGGCGTGGGTGAGGGGCCGATCGAGGCGATCATCGAAGCGCGTAATAACGGCGGCTACTTCCGTGAGCTGTTCGATCTGTGCGCCCGTACCGATACCAAAAAACTGAACCGCCGCGTGCTGGAAAAACTGATCATGTCCGGCGCGTTTGACAGGCTGGGGCCACACCGTGCCGCGCTGATGAACTCGCTCGGCGATGCGTTGAAAGCGGCCGATCAGCATGCAAAAGCGGAGGCCATTGGCCAGGCGGATATGTTCGGCGTGCTGGCGGAAGAGCCAGAGCAGATCGAGCAGTCCTATTCCAACTGCCAGCCGTGGCCAGAACAGGTGGTGCTGGATGGAGAGCGGGAAACGTTAGGTCTGTACCTGACGGGGCACCCGATCAACCAGTATCTTAAAGAAATTGAGCGCTATGTCGGCGGCCACAGGCTCAAAGACATGCATCCGACAGAACGTGGTAAAATCACCACGGCTGCGGGGCTCGTGATTGCTGCAAGGGTAATGGTCACCAAGCGCGGCAATCGTATCGGCATCTGTACGTTAGATGACCGTTCCGGGCGTCTGGAGGTGATGCTGTTCACCGACGCGCTGGATAAATACCAGCAATTGCTGGAAAAAGACCGCATACTTATCGTCAGCGGACAGGTCAGCTTTGATGACTTCAGCGGGGGGCTTAAAATGACCGCCCGCGAAGTGATGGACATTGACGAAGCCCGGGAAAAATATGCTCGCGGGCTTGCTATCTCGCTGACGGACAGGCAAATTGATGACCAGCTTTTAAACCGACTCCGTCAGTCTCTGGAACCCCACCGCTCGGGGACCATTCCAGTACATCTCTACTATCAGAGGGCGGATGCACGTGCGCGGTTGCGCTTTGGTGCAACGTGGCGTGTCTCTCCGAGCGATCGTTTACTGAACGATCTCCGTGGCCTCATTGGTTCGGAGCAGGTGGAACTGGAGTTTGACTAATACAGGAATACTATGAGTCTGAATTTCCTTGATTTCGAACAGCCGATTGCTGAGCTGGAAGCGAAAATCGATTCTCTGACAGCGGTAAGCCGTCAGGATGAAAAACTGGATATTAACATCGACGAAGAAGTGCATCGTCTGCGCGAAAAAAGCGTAGAACTGACGCGCAAAATCTTTGCCGATCTCGGCGCATGGCAGATCGCGCAGCTGGCGCGTCATCCACAGCGTCCGTACACCCTGGATTATGTCCGCCTGGCGTTTGACGAATTTGACGAACTGGCAGGCGACCGCGCATACGCTGACGATAAAGCTATCGTTGGCGGTATCGCGCGTCTGGATGGACGTCCGGTGATGATCATTGGTCACCAGAAAGGCCGTGAAACCAAAGAGAAGATCCGTCGTAACTTCGGTATGCCAGCACCAGAAGGCTACCGTAAGGCCCTGCGTCTGATGGAGATGGCTGAGCGTTTCAATATGCCAATCATCACCTTCATCGACACGCCGGGTGCATACCCAGGCGTAGGCGCGGAAGAGCGCGGCCAGTCTGAAGCCATCGCACGCAACCTGCGCGAGATGTCTCGTCTGAAGGTACCGGTCATCTGTACCGTTATCGGTGAGGGTGGTTCTGGCGGTGCGCTGGCGATTGGCGTGGGCGATAAAGTGAATATGCTGCAGTACAGCACCTATTCCGTTATCTCCCCGGAAGGTTGTGCGTCCATTCTGTGGAAAAGCGCCGACAAAGCGCCGCTGGCCGCGGAAGCGATGGGCATCATTGCGCCGCGTCTGAAAGAGCTGAAGCTGATCGACACCGTTATCCCGGAACCGCTGGGCGGCGCGCATCGTAAGCCGGAAGTGATGGCTGCTTCCCTGAAAGCACAGCTGCTGGCCGACCTGGCCGATCTGGACGTCCTGAGCAAAGAAGACCTGCTCAACCGTCGTTACCAGCGTCTGATGACCTACGGTTACGCGTAAGCTTCACAATTATCTGAAAAGCCGCACATTGTTGCGGCTTTTTTTATACCTGCCGTTTACCTTAACTATGCTTATCTGATGTTTTTCAAGGAGGTAAACCATGAACATCATTGCCATCATGGGGCCACACGGCGTCTTTTATAAAGACGAGCCCATCAAGGAGCTGGAGCAAGCTCTTAAAGCACGCGGATATCAGCTGATCTGGCCGCAAAACAGCGCCGATCTGCTGAAATTCATCGAACATAATCCGCGCATCTGTGGCGTGATATTCGACTGGGACGAATACGACATGGAGTTGTGCAGCGAGATCAACAGGCTGAATGAATACCTTCCGCTCTACGCCTTTATCAACACCCACTCGACCATGGACGTCAGCGCGCACGATATGCGCATGGCGCTGTGGTTCTTCGAATACTCGCTCGGCGTGGCCGAGGACATTGCGACCCGCATTCAGCAGTACACCGGTGAATACCTGGATAACATCACGCCGCCGTTTACGCGCGCGCTGTTCACCTATGTGAAAGAGGGGAAATACACCTTCTGTACGCCGGGACACATGGCCGGAACGGCCTATCAAAAAAGTCCGGTGGGGTGCCTGTTCTACGATTTCTTCGGCGGCAACACCCTGAAAGCAGACGTGTCGATTTCAGTGACCGAGTTAGGCTCTCTGCTGGATCACACCGGCCCGCATCTGGAAGCTGAAGAGTATATCGCCCGCACCTTTGGCGCCGAGCAGAGCTATATGGTGACCAACGGCACCTCGACCTCGAACAAAATCGTCGGGATGTACGCCGCGCCAACCGGAAGCACGTTGCTGATTGACCGTAACTGCCATAAATCGCTGGCGCACCTGCTGATGATGAGCGACGTCGTCCCGATCTGGCTGTCACCCACGCGTAACGCGCTCGGTATCCTCGGCGGCATTCCGCGCCGGGAGTTCACGCACCAGGCCATCGAAAGTAAGGTTGCGGCGATCCCCGACGCAAGCTGGCCTGTCCATGCGGTAATCACCAACTCCACCTATGACGGTCTGCTGTATAACACGAACTGGATCAAGCAGACGCTGGACGTACCGTCGATCCACTTCGATTCCGCGTGGGTGCCCTATACCAACTTCCACCCGATTTACTCGGGCAAAAGCGGGATGAGCGGCGAGCGCGTGCCGGGCAAGGTCTTTTTCGAAACGCAGTCGACGCACAAAATGCTGGCCGCGTTTTCGCAGGCTTCGTTAATCCATATTAAAGGCGAGTACGACGAGGATACCTTCAACGAAGCCTTTATGATGCACACCACTACCTCACCGAGCTATCCGCTGGTGGCCTCTATCGAGACGGCGGCGGCGATGCTGCGCGGCAATCCGGGTAAACGCCTGATTAACCGCTCGGTGGAACGGGCGCTGCATTTCCGTAAAGAGGTCCAGCGGCTGAAGGATGAGGCCGACGGCTGGTTCTTCGATATCTGGCAGCCGGAAGAGATCGACGAGGCGGAGTGCTGGCCCGTCGCGCCGGGAGAGAGCTGGCACGGCTTCCGGGATGCCGATGCAGACCATATGTTCCTCGATCCGGTTAAGGTGACGATCCTGACGCCGGGGATGGACGAACAGGGCGTGATGGGCGAGGAGGGGATCCCTGCTGCTCTGGTAGCGAAGTTCCTTGACGAGCGCGGCGTGGTGGTGGAGAAGACCGGTCCTTACAATCTGCTGTTCCTGTTCAGCATCGGGATCGACAAAACTCGGGCAATGGGGCTGCTGCGGGGGCTGATGGAGTTCAAGCGCGCCTACGATCTCAACCTGCGGGTGAAGAACATGCTGCCGGATCTCTACGCGGAAGATCCTGACTTTTACCGCAACATGCGCATTCAGGATCTGGCCCAGGGGATCCACCGGCTGATCCGCCAGCACGATCTGCCGCGCCTGATGCTCCAGGCGTTTGACGTCCTGCCTGATATGAAGCTGACGCCGCACAAAGCCTGGCAGCGGCAGGTGAAAGGCGAAGTCGAAACCGTTGAGCTGGAAAATCTGGTCGGGCGGGTATCGGCCAACATGATCCTGCCGTATCCGCCGGGCGTGCCGCTGCTGATGCCGGGTGAAATGATCACCGAGGAGAGCCGGGCGGTGCTCGATTTTCTGCTGATGCTCTGTTCGGTAGGACGTCACTATCCAGGATTTGAAACGGATATCCACGGCGCGAAGCGCGACGAAAACGGCGTGTACTGGGTGCGAGTCCTAAAATAAAGTTGACCGCTTGCATGGTGCGGGTTTTCGGTTGTAACGTTCAGGCATCATAAAAAGGAGAAGCTATGCTGGGTTTAAAAGCGGTTCACCATATTGCGATCATCGCCACCGATTATGCGAAAAGTAAGGCCTTCTACTGCGACATTCTTGGCTTTACGCTCATGAGCGAGGCCTACCGCGAGGAGCGTGACTCCTGGAAGGGCGATCTCGCGCTAAACGGGAAGTATGTGATTGAGCTGTTCTCTTTTCCTTTCCCGCCTTCGCGTCCGTCCCGCCCGGAAGCCTGCGGCCTGCGTCATCTGGCTTTCAGCGTTGATGACCTTGATAGCGCAGTAAAACACCTGGAAGCGCACGGCGTGACGTGCGAGGCGATTCGCGTCGATCCGTTTACCGACAAGCGGTTTACCTTTTTTAACGACCCGGACGGCCTGCCGCTGGAGCTTTACCAGCAGTAATGTTTGTCCTGTGTGATAATGCCCGCTAAGTTCGGGCATTTTTTATGTGTAATTTCCTATGACCTTACCCGCTATCGCACAAGCCGTTTCACCGTACCGCCAGCTGCTGGTGGGGTTTAGCGGTGGCCTGGATTCCACCGTGTTGCTGCATCGCCTTAAGCTCTGGCGCGACCGGGACCCTGGCGTCCAGCTTCGGGCTATACATATCCACCACGGACTAAGCCGTCATGCAGAGGATTGGGTGGCGCACTGTGAAGCCTTGTGTGAGGCGTGGGCTATCCCGCTCATCGTTGAGCGCGTCACGCTTGCTGATGAAGGATTGGGTATTGAGGCGCAGGCGCGTAAAGCCCGCTATACCGCTTTTGCCGGCGTATTGCTGCCCGGCGAAGCGCTGGTCACGGCGCAGCATCTGGACGATCAGTGCGAAACTTTTTTGCTGGCGCTTAAGCGTGGCAGCGGACCCGCGGGGCTTTCCGCCATGCCGGCGCGTTCTGATTTTGCCGGAACGCAATTATTACGGCCGTTGCTTGGCGAGACACGCGCGTCGCTGGAAGCCTGGGCGCGGGAACATCAGCTCAGCTGGATCGAAGATGAGAGCAACCAGGACGATAGCTACGATCGTAACTTCCTGCGTCTGCGCGTCCTCCCGCTTTTAAGCGAGCGCTGGCCGCATTTCGCCGACGCGACGGCAAGAAGCGCCATGCTGTGTGCCGAACAGGAGAGCCTGCTGGATGAGTTACTCAGCGAGGAGCTGTCTGACCTCATTTCAGAAGACGGAGCGCTGGCAATTGCGCCTCTGGAGGCGATAAGCCCGGCGCGTCGGGCCGCGCTGTTACGTCGCTGGCTCGCCACGCATCATGCTGCGATGCCGTCGCGGGCAATGCTTAGCCGTATCTGGGACGAAGTCGCGCAGGCGCGGGAAGATGCTTCCCCCTGCGTACACCTGAGTGGATATGAGGTCAGACGCTATAAAGGCAAACTCTGGTGGGTAAAATACTCCCCCTCGCTGACCGATGTGGTGCTTCACTGGACCTCACCAGAGGCACCGCTGATATTGCCCCAGGACGCGGGGAGTGTCTCTCTGATGCCGACTGGCCATGTGCGTCTGCCAAAGCCCGGTGAACCCGTCAGCGTGCGCTTTAAGGCTGGCGGCTTGCTGCATATCGTCGGACGCAACGGGGGACGGAAACTGAAAAAGATATGGCAGGAGTACAACGTGCCGCCGTGGCTGCGCGACACCACGCCGCTGCTGTTCTACGGTGAAACGCTGATTGCTGCTGCAGGGGTGTTCATCACGGAAGAGGGGTGGACAGAAGAGGGTGCCAGCTTCGAGTGGCGGAAAGCGTAACGGGCAGCCCGGCTGCCCGTTAATGTCATCAGGATTCGCTCACCACGACGGTGCCGATTTGCGGGTGGCTGAAGCTGGCTATTTTGTCCAGACGCAGCTCGCGCGTCGCACCGGCATCTTCCACGACCAGGTATTCCACATTCTTGCGTGAAAGCAGATCGCTGGCCTTCGCCTTCAACACTTCGCCATCTTTTAGCTCCAGCGTCAGTATTAAATGATGCTGGCAGGCGAGTTCGAGGTTGTCATAGTCATCACAATTGATGGGTTGATAAGTATCATTCATCGACATAATCGCTCACCAGTAAATTCGCCGCAGCATACGCTGCTTTTTCCCTGACCGACTCTGAAAGGCTCTCATCAGAGGCCACTTCATTAAGCACCTTCAATACACAGCCCAACGCGTCCGGGACATACCCCAGATCTCCGCTGGCGATTTCCGCATACCGTTTGCGAATTAACTCACAATAATTATTCACATCCCCTCCCGCCAGCGCACTGACTTACTGTGAGATATCATTAAGCCTACGAAGATAAACTCGGTTTAGCAAGGTGACTATACCATACTCATTTAAGCAATATCAGCGCCTTGATAGCGGTGTATTTATTACTCCGTAACAGCCTTTTGCCTCCGTTTTCGCTACAATGTGCGGCTGATTCGAATGGAGTTCTCTCATGGCGCTGAAAGCGACAATTTATAAAGCAGTGGTCAACGTGGCCGATCTTGATCGCAACCAGTTTCTGGACGCGTCGCTTACGCTGGCACGCCACCCCTCCGAAACCCAGGAGCGTATGATGCTGCGCCTGCTGGCGTGGATTAAGTATGCTGATGAACGTCTGCAGTTTACCCGTGGGTTAAGCGCGGAAGACGAGCCTGAAGCCTGGCTGCGCAACGACCATCTGGGGATCGATTTATGGATTGAACTCGGTCTGCCGGACGAGCGCAGGATTAAAAAGGCGTGTACTCAGTCTGCGGAAGTGGCGTTATTCGCCTATAACCAGCGCGCGGCGGAGATTTGGTGGCAGCAAAATAAGAATAAATGCGCGCAGTTTAAAAATCTCGCCGTCTGGTATCTGGATGATGAACAGCTGGCGCAGCTGAGTGAGTTCGCCAGCCGGACGATGGCGCTGCAGGCAACGATCCAGGACGGAGCCATCTGGCTTTCTGATTCTCAGAATAATCTGGAAATTCATCTGACAGCCTGGCAGCCTGCGCCATGATCGTCTTGTCCCGAAACGTCAGTATCCCTGATAGCGAGCTGGAGATCGCCGCCATCCGTGCTCAGGGCGCGGGCGGGCAGCACGTCAACAAGGCGTCGACGGCTATCCATTTGCGTTTTGACATTCGGGCATCAAGCCTGCCAGAGTATTATAAAGAAAGCCTGCTTGCCGCCAGCCATCATCTGATTACCAGCGATGGCGTGATTGTGATCAAAGCCCAGGAGTACCGCAGCCAGGAATTAAACCGGGAAGCGGCGCTAGCCAGGCTGGTGGCGGTCATCAAAGAGTTAACGGCAGTACAAAAAAGCCGCCGGGCAACGCGGCCAACCCGCGCATCGAAAGAGCGTCGGCTGTCCTCGAAAGCCCAAAAATCCACAGTGAAAGCATTACGCGGTAAAGTTCGTCGCCCGATGGAGTGACGAAAGGGAACACAATTTTCATAAGGAATTCATTGTGAAAAAAGCATTATTTTCAGCGCTGGCAGTGAGTACATTGTTTGCGCTTTTCGGGTGTAACAACCGTTCTGAAACGCAGGTTTTGCAGCCAGCGCAGAATGAAGAGTTAAAGCCAATGCAGCAGAGCTGGCGCGGCGTATTGCCTTGCGCGGACTGCGAAGGCATTGAAACGTCACTGTTCCTGCAAAAAGACGGTACCTGGGTGATGAACCAGCGCTACCAGGGCGCGAAAGAACCCTCTTCATTCGCCACCTACGGGACATGGGCGCGTACGGCGGAGAAGCTGGTCCTGACGGATACCTCCGGTGACAAAACCTGGTTCCGCCCAAAAGGTGAGAACATGGAAATGCTCGACCGGGAAGGCAATCCGATTGAATCCCAGCTCAACTACACGCTGACGCCGGTGAAAGCGTCGCTGCCAGCCACGCCAATGGCGATGCGGGGGATGTATTTCTATATGGCGGATGCGGCGATCTTTACTGACTGCGCTACCGGTAAGAAAGTCAGCGTGGCAAACAATGCGCAGCTGGAACGTGATTACGCCGTGGCGCGCGGCAATGACAGCAAGCCGGTATTGCTGACGGTTGACGGCCACTTTACGCTGGAGCCAAACCCGGATAGCGGGGAGATGGTGAAAACGCTGGTGGCAGATAAAGACGCGAAGTTTGTCGCGGGTAAAGACTGTAACAGTAAATAAATTGACGTTGAGCCATTAAAAAACCCCGCCAGAGCGGGGTTTTTTGTTTAGCCTTTGATGGCTTTCACCAGGTAATCAAGAATATCGCCGGTCTTGATCATCTGTTTTTCGCCGCTGCGACGGTATTTGTATTCAATCTCATCGCTGTCGAGGTTACGGTCGCCGATGACGACGGTGTGCGGGATACCGATCAGTTCCATATCGGCAAACATCACGCCCGGACGCTCTTTACGGTCATCCATCAGCACTTCGATACCCTGAGCGCGCAGCTCGGCGTACAGCTTCTCGGCCAGCTCCTGCACGCGGTAAGACTTGTGCATGTTCATTGGCAGAATGGCCACCTGGAACGGCGCGATGTTGTCCGGCCAGACGATGCCGCGCTCGTCGTAGTTCTGCTCGATGGCCGCAGCCACCACGCGCGTTACCCCGATACCGTAGCAGCCCATGGTCAGGATCTGGTTACGGCCATCTTCACCCTGAACGGCGGCGTTCAGCGCACGAGAGTATTTATCACCCAGCTGGAAGATGTGGCCCACTTCGATACCGCGCTTGATCATCAGCGTACCCTGGCCGTCCGGGCTTGGGTCGCCTGCAACCACGTTACGGATGTCTGCCACTTCTGGCGTCGCCACGTCGCGATCCCAGTTAATGCCGAAGTAATGTTTACCGTCGATGTTAGCACCCGCGGAGAAGTCGCTCATTGCAGCAACCGTGCGGTCAATAACGACAGGAACCGGCATATTCACCGGACCGAGAGAGCCTGGGCCGGCATTCACGACGGCGCGGATTTCCGCTTCCGTGGCGAACGTCAGCGGGCTGGCGACCTGCGGCAGCTTTTCGGCTTTCACTTCGTTCAGTTCATGATCGCCACGCACCAGCAGGGCAACCAGCGGGTAAGCGCTGCCTTCGGTGGATTTCACCAGCAGCGTTTTCACGGTTTTCTCGACTGGCAGACTGAACTGCTCAACCAGCTCGGCGATGGTTTTCGCATTTGGCGTATCAACCAGCGTCATCTCTTGCGTTGCCGCGCCGCGAGGTTCTTTTGGTGCCAGCGCTTCTGCAAATTCGATGTTCGCCGCGTAGTCTGAAGAGTCAGAGAAGATCACATCGTCTTCACCGCTCTGCGCCAGAACCTGGAACTCATGGGACGCGCTACCGCCGATGGAGCCGGTATCAGCCTGCACAGCGCGGAAATCCAGACCCATGCGGGAGAAGATTTTGCTGTAAGCCTCGTACATTTTGTCGTAGGTCTCTTGCAGCGATTCCTGTGACGTATGGAAAGAGTAGGCATCTTTCATCAGGAATTCGCGAGAGCGCATCACGCCGAAACGTGGGCGCACTTCGTCACGGAACTTGGTCTGGATCTGGAAGAAGTTCAGCGGCAGCTGTTTGTAAGAGCTCAGCTCGTTACGAATCAGATCGGTAATGACTTCTTCATGCGTTGGACCGAGAACGAACGGACGCTCGCCGCGATCGACGAAGCGCAGCAGTTCTGGGCCATATTGCTCCCAACGACCGCTCTCCTGCCACAGGTCAGCGGGCTGAACGACGGGCATGGACACCTCGATAGCACCGGCGTTGTTCATCTCTTCACGCACGATGTTTTCGACTTTTTTCAGGACGCGCACGCCGGTCGGCAGCCAGGTGTATAACCCGGAGGCCAGCTTGCGGATCATCCCGGCGCGCAGCATCAGCTGATGGCTGATCACTTCGGCGTCGGCAGGTGTCTCCTTCAGAGTGGAGAGCAGATATTGGCTAGTACGCATGTTGTTACGGTTCCATTTCGACGATTGGAACAGGCTGAAACGCCAGCCTGACACAAAAAAAGTGGTTTAGTTTACCAGTGTGGCAAAGATGCCAAAAGAGAGGAGAACAAAATTACCTGGGTTCAAGGGCAAACACTTCGAAACCTGCCCCAGTGACGCGCCAGCGCACGTTAAAATCCAGCAGCCAGACGGCGTACGTCTTTCCTGCTTCCTCTTCTTTACGGTAGGCCGGACGGGGGTCCTGTGCCAGAACTTCAGTGATGAAATGCCGTAAGCGAGGATAGCGTTTCTCCAGCTGACTCAGCTGTAAGGCTATCTCAGGCGTAAACGAGACTGGCATATCCGCCTGCGGTGCGTCCTGAGCGTAGCTTGCACGCGCATTCGGGAGGGATTCGGCGAAAGGCAAATAGGGTTTAATGTCGATAACCGGCGTGCCGTCAACCAGGTCCAGGCTGCCCAGCTCAAGGATGACCTGATCCTTCTGGCAACGTATGCCTTTCAGTTCAACCAGCGACATCCCGATCGGATTTGGGCGGAAGGTCGAACGAGTCGCAAACACGCCCATTCTCGCATTTCCGCCCAGGCGCGGGGGACGCACGGTGGGACGCCAGCCGCCTTCCATTGTCTGGTGAAAAACAAATACCACCCATAAGTGACTGAAAGACTCGAGCCCGCGTACCGCATCGGCCTGGTTATAAGGTGCCTGAAGATGAAGCTCGCCGCTGCCGCTGGTGACCAGACCGGGCTGGCGGGGCACGGCGAACTTCTCTTTATACGGAGAGTGGATAACGCCTATTTGCTCAAACTGAAATGCACTCATTTCGCCGTAATGTTCAGCGCAGAACCGATGCAAACCGCCTGACGGTAGCAGCCCGGCGTGCCGCTGGTGACTTCGCAGCTGTGCAGCAGCACCGCGTTAGCTTTCATTTTTGCGGCGTTAATCTGCATGCGTTTACGCGCAGTCGGGATATTCGGTGGAGAGTCCTGATTGGTTGCCTGACAGGATTCACCGCTCACTTCACCCAGTTCACGGAACGGTTTGCCGACCAGTTCGTCAGCCTTGGTGATAATGCGAACCGGCGCAGGGCGAACCACTTTCGGTTTTGCAGGCTCTGTTTTTGGCGGGGTTGCCGTGCTTTGAACGGGTTCAACAGGAGATCTGCTTAGCATAGAACAGCCGCTCAGCATGAGTGCTAAAAGACAGATCGGTAAAGCACGCATAATAATTCCTCAATGGATAATCAAAACGTCAGATATTGAATCAGGTGACTGCACAAATGACAAGACGGGCATAAGCCCGTCCTGATGATATTACACTGAGGTGAGATTACCAGCCTTTAACAGCGCCGCCGTTAAACACTTTGTTGGCTTCCTGGTAAACTTCGTCTGACTGATAGGCCTGGACGAACTTCTTCACGTTTTCCGCGTCTTTGTTATCTTCGCGAGTCACGATCAGGTTAACGTACGGAGAGTCTTTATCTTCAACGAAGATACCGTCTTTCGCTGGCGTCAGGCCAATCTGGCTGGCGTAAGTGGTGTTGATAACGGCCAGGGCGATCTGCGCATCGTCCAGAGAACGCGGCAGCTGCGGTGCTTCCAGTTCAACAATTTTCAGATTTTTCGGGTTCTCGGTGACATCCAGAACGGTTGGCAGCAGGCCAACGCCGTCTTTCAGTTTGATCAGGCCCACTTTCTGCAGCAGCAGCAGGGAGCGTCCGAGGTTGGTTGGATCGTTAGGCACGGCTACCTGAGAACCCGGCTGCAGTTCGTCCAGCGATTTAATTTTCTTGGAGTAGCCTGCAATCGGGTAGACGAAGGTGTTACCGACACCTACCAGTTTATAGCCGCGATCTTTGATCTGCTGATCCAGGTATGGCTTATGCTGGAAGGCGTTGGCGTCGATATCGCCTTTGCTCAGCGCTTCGTTCGGCAGAACGTAATCGTTGAAGGTTACGAGCTCAACGTCCAGACCGTATTTTTCTTTCGCCACTTTCTGAGCAACTTCAGCAACCTGCTGTTCTGCACCTACGATAACGCCCACTTTAATATGGTTTGGATCTTTTTCGTCCTGACCGCAACCCACCAGTGCCAGAGAGCCAATCAGCGCGCCTACTGCTGCAAAGGTCTTTAATTTAAACGCCATGTTTTATCCTTAACTCGTCGAGTTTGTGTTGTGTGTAACGTTATTTGTGAGTAACAGCCCGGACGATGCGATCGCCAGAGAACTGGATTAAGTAAACCAGAACAACCAGCAATACCAGAACGGTATTCATCACGGTAGCGTTATATCCAATATAGCCGTACTGATAACCAATCTGTCCTAAACCGCCAGCGCCAACTGCACCGCCCATCGCGGAATACCCTACCAGAGTAATAAGCGTAATCGTTGCCGCGTTCACCAGGCCCGGCAGTGCTTCAGGCAGCAGAACCTTGCGGACGATCTGCATAGGTGTTGCCCCCATTGCACGAGAAGCTTCAATCAAACCGGTTGGGATCTCCAGCAGGGCGTTCTCCACCATACGGGCGATAAACGGCGCAGCGCCTACGGTCAGCGGAACGATAGCCGCCTGCAGACCAATCGATGTGCCGACGATCACGCGGGTAAACGGAATCATCCACACCAGCAGAATAATAAACGGGATGGAACGGAAGATATTCACCAGCGCGGAGAGCGTACGGTAGAGCTTCGCGTTCTCAATGATTTGACCCGGACGCGTCACGTACAGCAGTACGCCTACCGGCAGGCCAATCACAAAACCAAAGAAACCCGATACAAAGGTCATTGCCAGCGTTTCCCAAACGCCGCGAACCAGTAGCCACATCATCGGCTCAGACATAACCCAGTACCTCTACTTTTACATGATGTTCTTGCAGCCAGGCGATTGCGGCCTGGGTTTCTTCTTGAGTGCCGTGCATTTCCGTCAGCATGATGCCGAACTTCACGCCACCGGCGTAATCCATCTGCGCGCTAATAATGTTGTTGTTCACGTTAAAGCGACGCGCGGTTTCGGAAAGCAGAGGGGCATCAACGGACTGACCGGTGAATTCCATACGCAACATCGGGACGCTGTCCGCCGTTGCCTCGGTTTTCAAACGCTCCAGATAATCTTCTGGAATATCCAGATGCAGCGTGGACTGAATAAACTGCTGCGCCAGCGGCGTTTTCGGATGGGAAAACACTTCGCTTACCGTGTCCTGCTCGATCAGTTCACCATTGCTAATGACCGCCACGCAGTCGCAGATGCGTTTCACCACGTCCATCTCGTGCGTAATAAGGAGGATCGTCAGGCCCAGGCGACGGTTAATGTCCTTCAGCAGTTCCAGAATAGAACGCGTGGTGGCCGGATCCAGTGCGCTGGTAGCTTCGTCGCACAGCAGTACTTTTGGGTTGCTGGCCAGCGCGCGGGCAATAGCAACACGCTGCTTCTGCCCACCGGACAGATTTGCCGGGTAGCTATCATGCTTATCACCCAGACCCACGAGGTCGAGCAGTTCGGTAACGCGACGCTTCACTTCTTCTTTCGGCGTGTTATCCAGCTCCAGCGGTAAGGCGACGTTGCCGAACACCGTGCGGGAAGCCAGCAGGTTAAAGTGCTGGAAGATCATGCCAATTTGACGGCGCGCTTTGGTGAGTTCTTTTTCTGAAAGGGCGGTAAGTTCCTGACCGCCAACTTCTACACTGCCCTGGGTTGGGCGCTCAAGCAGGTTAACACAACGGATCAGCGTGCTTTTACCCGCCCCCGATGCGCCAATGACGCCATAAATTTGACCAGCAGGAACATGCAGGCTGACGTTGTTCAGCGCCTGAATGGTTCGGTTCCCCTGCTGGAACACTTTGGTGATATTGGAAAGTTTAATCATTAGATTATTTTTATCGTATGTAAGTTAGCCGTGGCATTTTCTTCTGCCAGATACGGGTGATGACCGTAAACAAAACGGATGTTAAGGCATCCAGACGTCTAAATCAATCCAACTCTGTACGATGAGCACTTTATTGCGCTGCGATTCATGAGATACTAGCTCAACAGGCCTTTTTCAGGAGCAAATCGGTGGCTAAATCAGTACCCGCAATTTTTCTCGACCGTGATGGCACTATTAATGTGGATCACGGTTATGTGCATGAGATCGATGAATTCGAATTTATCGACGGCGTTATAGAGGCAATGCGCCAGCTAAAAGAGATGGGCTATGCGCTGGTGGTCGTAACGAACCAGTCCGGCATCGCGCGTGGTAAGTTCACCGAAGCGCAGTTTGAGACGCTGACGGAGTGGATGGACTGGTCGCTGGCCGATCGCGGGGTCGATCTTGATGGCATTTACTACTGCCCGCACCACCCGCAGGGAACGGTAGAAGAATATCGTCAGACCTGTGACTGCCGTAAACCGCATCCGGGCATGTTTAACTCTGCGCAGGAGTTCTTGCATATTGATATGGCTGCTTCTTATATGGTGGGCGATAAGCTGGAAGATATGCAGGCGGCCGCAGCGGCGGGAGTGGGTACCAAAATATTAGTGCGTACCGGTAAGCCCGTAACGCCAGAAGCAGAAAGTGCAGCGGATTGGGTGATTAATAGTCTGGCAGAGCTGCCAAAAGAGATAAAAAAGCATCAGAAATAGCCTTTTTGGCGAAAAGGTGAGCGGTCGAAATAAAAATGCATATTTCCGCTTGTCATTCCTCGGCAGCTCCCTATAATGCGCCTCCATCGACACGGCGGATGTGAATCACTTCACAGTTAACCCGGTCGGTTGAAGAGAAAAAATCCTGAAATAACGGGTTGACTCTGAAAGAGGAAAGCGTAATATACGCCACCTCGCAACGGTGAGCGAAGGCCGCGTTGCAACTGCTCTTTAACAATTTATCAGACAATCTGTGTGGGCACTCAAAGTGACATGGATTCTTAACGTCGCAAGACGAAAAATGAATACCAAGTCTCTGAGTGAACATACGTAATTCATTACGAAGTTTAATTCACGAGCATCAAACTTAAATTGAAGAGTTTGATCATGGCTCAGATTGAACGCTGGCGGCAGGCCTAACACATGCAAGTCGAACGGTAGCACAGAGAGCTTGCTCTCGGGTGACGAGTGGCGGACGGGTGAGTAATGTCTGGGAAACTGCCTGATGGAGGGGGATAACTACTGGAAACGGTAGCTAATACCGCATAACGTCGCAAGACCAAAGAGGGGGACCTTCGGGCCTCTTGCCATCAGATGTGCCCAGATGGGATTAGCTAGTAGGTGGGGTAACGGCTCACCTAGGCGACGATCCCTAGCTGGTCTGAGAGGATGACCAGCCACACTGGAACTGAGACACGGTCCAGACTCCTACGGGAGGCAGCAGTGGGGAATATTGCACAATGGGCGCAAGCCTGATGCAGCCATGCCGCGTGTATGAAGAAGGCCTTCGGGTTGTAAAGTACTTTCAGCGGGGAGGAAGGCGGTGAGGTTAATAACCTCATCGATTGACGTTACCCGCAGAAGAAGCACCGGCTAACTCCGTGCCAGCAGCCGCGGTAATACGGAGGGTGCAAGCGTTAATCGGAATTACTGGGCGTAAAGCGCACGCAGGCGGTCTGTCAAGTCGGATGTGAAATCCCCGGGCTCAACCTGGGAACTGCATTCGAAACTGGCAGGCTAGAGTCTTGTAGAGGGGGGTAGAATTCCAGGTGTAGCGGTGAAATGCGTAGAGATCTGGAGGAATACCGGTGGCGAAGGCGGCCCCCTGGACAAAGACTGACGCTCAGGTGCGAAAGCGTGGGGAGCAAACAGGATTAGATACCCTGGTAGTCCACGCCGTAAACGATGTCGACTTGGAGGTTGTGCCCTTGAGGCGTGGCTTCCGGAGCTAACGCGTTAAGTCGACCGCCTGGGGAGTACGGCCGCAAGGTTAAAACTCAAATGAATTGACGGGGGCCCGCACAAGCGGTGGAGCATGTGGTTTAATTCGATGCAACGCGAAGAACCTTACCTACTCTTGACATCCAGAGAACTTAGCAGAGATGCTTTGGTGCCTTCGGGAACTCTGAGACAGGTGCTGCATGGCTGTCGTCAGCTCGTGTTGTGAAATGTTGGGTTAAGTCCCGCAACGAGCGCAACCCTTATCCTTTGTTGCCAGCGGT